>NZ_QUDO01000069.1 GCF_003477525.1 Ruminococcus sp. AF41-9 | reverse complement strand
ACTTTCGTGAAAAATATCGAAACACACATAAAATCAAATGCTATGACAAGGGCTTTAAAACAGTTGGTTTTTCAGCAAGTCTACCATTTATAAAGTTGTAAACTGGTGTTATTTAACTGTTCCCATCTTATTTAACGGCCAGTAACGAACTGCTACCTGTGCCAGTATCGCATCCTTCTCTACAAAGGTATTCTGCCAGTAGCGGGAATCCATGCTGTGGTTTCGGTTATCGCCCAGCATAAAGTAACTTCCCTCTGGTACTTCATATGGTCCAAAACTTCCTTCCGGTACCTCCGGACAAAAGCTGTCATCCAGCGGTTCTTCTGAATCGTTAATATACACTTTTCCATCCACAATATTTACCGTTTCACCCGGCAGACCGATCACTCTCTTTACAAAGAGCTTGGACGGATCATCCGGATATTCAAAGATTACAATATCAAATCTCTCCGGATCTTTTGTTTTATACGCCAGTCGATTTCCAAACACTCTGTCTCCCGTCATAATCGTCTGTTCCATGGAACCTGACGGTATTCTTGCATTAATGTAGACAAAATGACCTAATAAATACGCGATCACAAAGACAATCAGAATAATCTTCGCATAGTCCCATATTTCCTTCCATATGGACTGCTCTTTCGTTTTCTGGTCTTTCTGGCTTTTTTCTTCGTTTTCCATTTTAGTTTTCCTCCAGAACTTTAGTTGCTTTTTACAGTGTAGCACATTCCTGTTTTGTCCACCACTTAATTTTTTATAAATTCGTGTCCTACGTTTTTTCTGTTTTTATTTTATAACAATATTATCCATTATTCTTCTGTTTATAACAATATTATCGTTTTGTTTTCATTAAAATCCCAGCTTCGCAGACAGCAGCCGGGATGCACAGAGGGAAAAGCACAGAGAGAATAAAAAGGAGCACAAAGCATAGAAAAAGGGGAGCATAAAAGGGTATAGAAAAGAATGCAACACCTACGTTAAAATATGGCAAAAGCAGAAAGCAAACATAGCAAAATGACCATGCAGCAGAACAATGTAAAAGCAAAATACAAAAATAAAATTCAAAGGTAAGGCGCAGAGATAAGATATAGAAATAAAACTTAAAACATAAGATACAAGATATAAAAGTAAGACTCAAAGGTAAAATCCAGAAATAAAATATAGAAGTACGAAAGAAAACACCAGAGGTATACTGCTGGTGTTTTCTTTCGTACTTCTTATTTTTATATTTTAGATCACATTTTTATATTTCAGGCAAAATTCCTTATACAATCTGATGGTAGGAACTCAGGAAATCTCCGATTTTTTCTGCCGCTTCTTTCAGAACTTCCACTCTCGGAAGATATACAACCCTGAAATGATCCGGTTCCTGCCAGTTAAAGCCACCGCCATGTACCAGAAGAATCTTCTTTTCTCTCAGCAGGTCCAGAGCAAATTGTTCATCATTTACAATATCAAAACGTTTTACATCAATCTTAGGGAACATATAAAAAGCGGCTTTTGGCTTCACAGCCGTGATTCCCGGAATATCTGTCAAAGCCTTGTAAATGTACTCTCTCTGTTCATAAATACGGCCGCCCGGAACCAGATACTCATTCACACTCTGATGTCCTCCCAGTGCAGTCTGGATCACCGACTGTCCCGGAACATTGGAGCACAGGCGCATATTGGAAAGCATCTTGATTCCTTCTATGTAATCTGCTGCAATCTTTTTATTTCCACTTAAAACCATCCAGCCAACACGGAATCCGGCAATCATATGAGACTTGGAGAGTCCGCTGAAAGTCACACAAAACAGGTCCGGAGCCAGTGATGCAATGGAGGTATGCTCCAGTCCGTCCATCATCAGTCTGTCATAGATTTCATCCGAGAAAATGATCAGTTGATGTTCTCTGGCAATCTCCACAATCTGTTCCAGCACTTCCTTCGGATACAGTGCCCCGGTAGGATTGTTCGGATTAATAATAACAATCGCTTTTGTACGTCTGGTAATTTTTTTCTTAATATCTTCAATATCCGGATACCATTCCGATTGTTCGTCGCAAATATAATGAACTGCCTTTCCTCCGGCAAGTGTTGCACAGGCGGTCCAGAGTGGATAATCCGGAGAAGGAATCAGAATTTCATCTCCATTGTCCAATAATGCGGACATACTCAGATTGATCAGTTCACTGACACCATTTCCCGTATAGATATCTTCCACAGTTACATTCGGAAGTTTCTTAAGCTGCGCATACTGCATAATTGCTTTTCTCGCCGCAAACAACCCCTTCGCCGGCGAGTATCCTTCACATTCCGTCAATTGGTGCCGCATATCATAAATCACTTCATCCGGCGTCCGAAACCCGAATGGCGCCGGGTTCCCGATATTTAACTTCAGCACCTGTGTGCCCGCTTTCTCCATCCGCTCGGCCGTCTCCACCACGGGTCCTCTTACATCGTACAAAACATTATTCAACTTAGAAGATTTTTTAAACTCCCTCATTGTAGTTTCTTCTGTGTTTTCTTTTTCTCTTTCAAGCAAAACCTGCGAAGCAGGTTTTGTCGCGTTTTCTATCCTACCAGTTACCGTAAAATCAGGCATATTTTTTTGAACAAATCGTTCTGTTTCCGGTAATTCCATATCTTCACCAATTCCCTGAAGCCATTTTTCATCTACTTCCAGGGTAGCAGCCAAAAAACGTAAAATTTCCGGTCTTGGCATGGTTTTTCCGCTTAAATACTGGCTTACATGGCTCTTTCCAAGCTTTACTCCCTGCTGCTGTGCCCTGTGGACCAGGTCTATCTGCTTCATATTTTTTCGATCTAAAGCGATTTTCAATCGTTCTGCGAATAATGTATTCATTCTAATCCTCCTTTATCGGTGCATTTTTCACATTATCGTGCTGTTACATTTTTCAAGTTCAATATTTTTGCATTATCATTTTGAACTGTATTGAACTCGTTTGAACTTTCGTTCAGTTTTCATTGAACCACTTAGTTCAATTATTGAACTTCGTATATTGAACTTAAATTTGAACCAATTTTAACACTTTTAACCTTCAAATTCAATAGTTTTTATTTTTCTTTTCATGTTCAATTTGTAGTTCAATTTTATCTTTTTTAGATCCTGTACGCTATTATGGACTGTTTTATAATCAGTTATATATCCTCTCAACGCAAACTATATCTTATAGCAATCCTCGTAAATAATGCATTTAAGACAGTTCAGCAGAGGGTGAAAGACAAGGAAGATATCTGCAGGCGTGCTGACGCACGGCAAAGATATCTGACGCAGGATTTCACCCTCTGATGGACTGGATTAAGATGCGTTATTCTAGAGGATCGCTATAAGATGTACAGCATAAATATCAGAATTTCAGATGTATTTATTATTATATATTGTCTTACTTTTTTTACTTCTTTTGCTCTTTTTCATTTCTTTCATCCATTCTTCTATCCTTTATTATATGTTTCCCGGCAGTTTTTCATGACTGTTCTTGAGTCTTTTTCTACACATTCATTTTAAAGCGGTTTATTCGCCTTTTCAGACATTTTTCTTGTCCCATGGCAAATTCCTTCGCTTATGCAGTTAAAGTCTCTTATTTTGCATTTTACAGGGTCGTTTTTTTTATAGATTCGTAAAAAAATAACCTTAAAGAGCTTTTCACTGGCATCCGGAAATTTTTTTCCGAAACTTTTTCATGTTATCTCATATCATACAATCAGATCATTCATTACAAAATAACTTTCTCCAGAAAAAAAGAACACAGTTAAATCCTTACGACTTATCTATGTTCTTTCTGCATTCTGTTTATCCCGTTTTTATAATTCTGTTTTTATAATTCTGATTTTATTTTGATTTTTATCTTCGTTTGTATTTTTATCTTTATCTTTTACACTTTATACATTATACTTCAGGACTTACAATCTTACCTGCTACAGCACAGGAAGCTGCTGTTCTCGGAGACGCCAGGTAGATTTCTACCTTGGATGTTCCCATACGACCAAGGAAATTTCTGTTATTAGTCGCTACCACACGTTCTCCGTCTGTCAGGATTCCTCCTGTACGTCCACAGCACAGTCCACATCCCGGATGAGTGATGATCGCACCTGCCTCAGCAAGGATGTCCATGATTCCCTGATCAACTGCCTGTCTGTAAATTTTACGGCTGGCCGGAGTTACGATCAGTTTCACATAATCTGCAACTTTTTTGCCTTTCAGAACCTCGGCTGCTGCTTTCAGGTCTTCCAGACGGCCGTTTGTACAGGAACCGATAAATACCTGATCGATTTCTGTTCCTTCCAGTTCACTCACGTTTCTGATCTTATCTACCTGAGACGGACACGCCATAACCGGTACAAAGTCTTCTGCACGGTAAGTAATTGTTTTCATGTAAGTGGCATCCTCATCTCCCACAAGACTCTTCTGGAAATCATTCAACTCGATTTCGCAGTATTCTGCGGTCTTTTCATCCGGAGTAAATAATGCACATTTTGCACCGGCTTCAATTGCCATGTTTGACATTGTCATACGGCTTGCAACCGTCATATTTTCAATAGTACTTCCAGAAAATTCCAGAGCACGGTAAGTAGCTCCGTCAGCTCCCAGATCACCGATCAGTCTCAGGATAATATCCTTCGACATTACATTTGCCGGAAGTTCACCTTCGATCACTACCTTGATTGTTTCCGGAACCTTGATCCACATGGTGCCTGTACCCAGAATACTTGCCATCTCTGTATATCCGATACCGGAAGAAAAAGCGCCTACGCATCCATAAGTAGTTGTGTGGCTGTCTGTACCAAATACAATATTGCCCGGTTTTACATATCCTGCTTCTGTCATAAGCTGATGACAGATTCCATCACTTCTGTGAACATTTTTCATTCCATATTTCTTTGCAAAAGCATCTCCCACATGGAAATGTCTGGTATCATCCAACTGGCTTGCCGGTACCAGATGGTCGTAGATCAGGACTACCTTATCCGGATCCCAGAGTCTGGTGAATCCCATTTCCTCAAATTTATCAGCCACAAACGGAATAAAAATATCATGAATCATGACTCTGTCTACATTGACGGTCACGATATCTCCCGGTTTTACTGTTTTGCCAACATTATTTCTGATAATCTTCTCAATAACTGTCTCGCCCATTTTCTTCTCCTTTCCCATTAATCCAGTCCGTTTAACTTACGCATGGCTTTTACAAGTCCACCAGCCTGGATAATACTCATAAGGTTCTCCGGCAGAGAAGCGATCGGGTACTGTTTTCCATTGTAATCTACGTGTTCATTCATAACTACAGTTACTTCATCGCCTTCTTTGATATCATCATGAAGATCCGGCTGTTCGATCAGTAACAGACCATTGTTAATGGAATTTCTGAAGAAAATTCGTGCAAAAGATTTTGCAATTACACACTGGACTCCCAGTGCTTTGATAATCTCCGGAGCCTGCTCTCTGGAAGATCCGCATCCGAAATTCTTTCCGGCAACAATAATGTCACCTTTCTGAATCTGTCCTGCCAGTTCCGGACGCAGCGGGCAGAATCCATACTGTTTCATATCATCGATTGTTTTCAGTGCCAGATACTCTGTAGGAATAATGATATCTGTGTCAATATCATCTCCCAGTACCCACACCTTACCTGTAAATTTTTCCATAAATCGTACCTCTATATCTCTGGATAATTTCTGTGTTTCACGTGAAACATTTATACGTTTAACATATTGTTTTTATATGTTATATGTAATGTCTTTCTTATACTTCACTTGCCAGTGCAATTTTTCCTGCGATTGCAGATGCTGTAACAGTTGCTGCTGATCCCAGATATACTTTGGAGCTTGGGTGTCCTGCGCGTCCTTTGAAGTTACGTGTACCTGTACTGATCAGAACTTCGTTTTCTCCAATAACGCCCTGACAGCTTCCCCAGCATACGCTGCAGTTCGGGTTCATAACAATTGCTCCGGCATCCATAAAGATATCCAGAAGTCCCTCTTTTAACGCCTGTCTGTAGATTGTCTGGCTTGCCGGTACAACCAGGAAACGAACTCCCTCAGCTACCTTTTTGCCTTTGATGATCTCTGCACCTACACGAAGGTCTTCGATACGTCCATTGTTACATGAGCCAAGAAATGCTTCGTTAATCTCAATTCCGCAGGTTTCTTCTGCCGGAACTACATTGTCTACGAAATCCGGTTTTGCAACTACCGGGCGGACTTTGGATAAATCAAATGTATATTCTCTTGCATAAACAGCATCCGGATCACTGTGGTATACAGCTTTTGGCTCACGTCCATGTTCTTTCAGATATTCGATTGCTTTTTCATCTGCTTCGAAGATACCTGTCTTTGCACCGGCTTCTACTGCCATGTTGCAGAGTGCCATACGGTCACTGATGCTCAGAGTCTTTGCACCTTCTCCTGTAAATTCCATAGCCTGATAATTACATCCGTTTGCACCGATCTCTCCGATAATGGTAAGGATCAGATCTCTTGCATAAACGCCTTCCGGAAGTTTTCCTACAAGATTAAATTTCACGCTTTCCGGAACCAGTACCCAGGAAGTTCCTGTAACCATGCCGTACAGGAAGTCTGTACATCCTACACCTGTTCCGAATGCACCTAACGCACCATAAGAACAGGTATGGCTGTCAGCTCCGAAGATCAGCTCACCCGGACGGACATAATTCTCGATCATAACCTGATGGCACACACCTTTTCCTTCCCAGAAATCAATATGATTTTCTTTTGCAAAATCTCTCATTTTTTTCTGAGATGCTGCTGTTTTCGGGCTGTCAGAAGGTACATTGTGATCCACGATAAACACCAGTTTATTCGGGTCTGCAATGTGTGGATTTTTTAATTTATTATTGTACATGTCAACAGTCAGATGTGTAGTTCCATCGTTGCTCATCAGACGATCCAGTTTTACAGTATGGATATCACCTGGTTTTACACTCTCTACTCCTGCTGCCGCAGCAATGATCTTTTCAGCAATTGTCATTCCCATTTTAGTTCTCCTCCTTGTTCAGAGATGCGATCAGACCGCCCTGATTCAAAATATTCTGCATATATTCCGGAAGTTTTGTACAGGAATAAGTTTTTCCGTTCGCCTCAACAGTTCCCTCGGACATATGAAGAACCATCTGGTCACCAGTGTTTACTTCATCCGGAAGATCTTTACAGACAATAACCGGTAATCCGATGTTAATTGCATTTCTGTAAAAAATTCGTGCAAAAGATTTCGCAACAACTGCCTGTACGCCTAATGCTTTCAGAACACCAGGAGCCTGCTCTCTGGAAGATCCACATCCAAAATTCTCTCCGCCTACTACGAAATCACCAGGTTTTACTTTCTTTGAGAAATCCGGGTCCAGTGATTCAAAAGCATGTCCTTTCATCTCATCCAGGTTCGGAAGTAACAGATACTGTGATGCTATGATCTGGTCTGTATCCAGATCGTTATGAAATTTAAAAATTGTTCCTGTTTCCATAAAAACCAGTTTCCTTTCTGTATTGTTTTATGTTTTAATAATTTATCTCTCTTTAACGATTTATTCGGATAAATTCTTTTCCTATTTTAGCACAAAATATATAAGATTGAAAACGCCTTTTATAAAAAAGCCCTGTAACATAAAAAAATAGAAATGACCCTGCTTTTTCTGCAAAGTCATTCCTATTTTCTTTCTCAAACAGATAAAAACATCCGCTCCATTATGCAGCTTTACGCCGAATAGATAAAATATTCTCCATTCTCTTCACCGGTTACTCAGCTTTTCATTACATATTTACTACAATTTCCGTGATCAGCTCCTTGAAGGATTTCGCCACACGGTCTGCTGTTTCCTGTACTTCTTTATGATTGAGTTCTTCTTTGGAAATTCCGGCTGCCATGTTGGTGATGCAGGAAATTCCGCATACCTCAAGTCCCATATGGCGCGCAGCCATCGCTTCGCATGCAGTACTCATTCCGACTGCATCTCCGCCCCATCTCTGTGCCAGTCTTACTTCTGCCGGAGTTTCATAATTTGGTCCTGTGAACTGTACATAAACACCCTCCTGAAGGGAAATGCCGCATTTATCTGCGCATTTTCTGATCACATCCTGTAAACGTCTGCTGTACACTTCGCTCATATCCGGGAATCTTACTCCAAGCTCATCAATGTTTGCACCGATCAATGGGCTCGGGATTCCTGTCGTGATATGGTCTGTGATCATCATGAAATCTCCTGGTTTATAGTCAGGATTTGCACCACCTGCCGCATTTGTCAGGATCAGTTTCTTTGCTCCCATCATTCCCATCAGTCTTGTAGGAAGCACAACATCTGTCATCGGGTATCCTTCATAATAATGAACTCTTCCCTGCATGATCACTACCGGAACTTCTCCCACATATCCAAACACAAATCTGCCTTTATGTCCGGCAACTGTTGAAGTCGGAAAGCCTTCAATATCTGTGTAATCAATCGTAGTTTCGATTTTGATCTCATCTGCATAATCTCCAAGACCGGAACCAAGGATCAGTGCCACTTCCGGTTTGAAATCTGTTTTTTCACGTACACTTGCAAGACAGGTTTCTAATTTCTTATATAATTCACTCATTTGCTGCTGAATCTCCTTTTCTTTTTATTTGCAGGCTTTTTACCCTGTTTCCATTTATTTCTGTCAGATTCGGGTCAGGCAGATAAAAGCATTTACTTCACTGCCTGACTCAAGCCAGACCGATATTTTCAAGTCCCCACCCACTGCTTATTGCTTTTCGCAATTGAAGCAGGGGACTTACTTGATTTGGTTAAATCAGCTCTTCCAGAATAGAATGTCCGATCGTTCCTTCCGGCATCTTCACTCCAAAGTTATCTGCCACGGAAGCACCGATCACAGCAAAGGTGTCCTCATCTTTAATGGCACCGCCGTTTTTCATATTTTTAGAATAAGCGATAAACGGTACATGTTCTCTGGTGTGGTCAGTTCCTGTGTAAGTCGGATCATTTCCGTGGTCTGCGGTAAGGATCAGAAGATCGTTTTCTCTCATTTTCTCTAACAGAACGCCCAGGTTTTTGTCAAACTTCTCAATCTCTTTTCCGTAGCCTTCCACATTTCTTCTGTGTCCCCATAAAGCATCGAAATCCACAAGATTGACAAAGCATAATCCGTTGAAATCTTTTTTGCAGATTTCAATCGTCTGCTCCATTCCGTGTACAGAGCTGTTGGAGTGATGTGTTTCTGTGATTCCCTCTCCACAGAAAATATCATTGATCTTTCCAACACCAATCACATCAAAGCCGTTATCTTTGAGTGCGTTTAACGTGGTAAGCCCGGTTGGTTTCAGCGCATAATCATGACGGTTGCTGGTACGTTTAAACTCGCCTTTTTTCTTTCCGACATACGGTCTTGCGATAACTCTTCCGACCCTCCATTCATCTTTCAGAGTGATCTCTCTGGCGATCTCGCAGCAGCGATACAGGTTCTGAAGGTCAAATGTTTCCTCGTTTCCACAGATCTGAAGAACAGAATCCGCAGAGGTATATACAATCATTGCACCTGTTGCGATTTCCTCTTCTCCCAGTTCTTCAATGATCTCTGTTCCGCTGGCACTCTTGTTTCCGATTACTTTCTTACCGCACCGTTTTTCCAGCTCTGCGATCAGTTCCGGAGGAAAGCCTGTTTCTGTAAAAGTTTTAAACGGTTTCTCTGTTTTGATTCCCATCATTTCCCAGTGTCCGGTCATGGTATCTTTGCCGTTGCTGGCTTCACTCAGACACATGAAACGTCCGGCCGGGTTTTCAACACCTGTCATATTTCCGGCTGGATGGAGATTCAGCATTCCCAGTTTTCTGAGATTCGGGATTTCCAGAGATCCCATTTTCTCAAGAATATGTCCAAAAGTATCCACTCCGGTGTCACCAAAATTTGCTGAATCCGGCATTGCCCCGATTCCCAGAGAATCAAGTACAATTACAAAAACTCTGTCATAATTTTTCATTTTCGTTTACCTCATCTCTTTTTATTTTGCTGTTTACTTTCCGGTACAGCCTTTCTTTTACAGCTTCTCCTGCAAAGGCCGCATCTACTGCATTCTTCATCAGAAGCAGGACCTCCTCATCCCGGATTCCGTATGTTTTCTGAACAAATTCCAGTTCTTTTGTCAGTGTTGTGTTGCTGACAGTTCGATTATCTGTGTTTACAGTTACTTTCAGCCCTGCATCCAGGAATTCTCTGATCGGATATTCCGCAGTGCTCTGTACCGCTTTTGTCTGAAGGTTGCTGATCGGACACATTTCTATTCCGATTCCCTTCGCTGCCAGTTCCCTCTGAAGTTCCCTGTTTCCTCTCATTGCAATTCCATGACCGATTCTTTCGGCCCCGACTCTCACTGCATCTGCGATATTCTGTGCATTCCCACATTCCCCTGCATGAATGGTAAATGGCATTCCGATCTTATGTGTATTCTGAAACAGATTCATAAATTCAGACATGGGATATGAGGCTTCCGCACCTGCAAGATCTGCAGCGCACACGCCGCAGCCAAGATATTCACGGGCTGTTTTTATCATCCTGCTGTTATCTTCTTCACTGTGGTGTCTCATGGCACAGGTGATCACACCAAACTCAACCCCGAAATCAGCTCTGCCCTTTTCCAGACCTTCGAGCAGTGATTCGATCACTTTTGCACAGCTCATCTCCTCTGTCTCTGACAGCAGAGGAGCAAAACGGATCTCAGCATAGCAGACATTTTCTCTGCTCATGCTTTTCAGCACGTCATAACCAGACTCTTTCAGTCCTTCTTCATCCATAATGCACAGTCCCGGCAATGTGAATTTCTCCAGATATTCTGCGAGGCTGGTACAGTCGTCTGACACGCTCAGCTCTTTGGGGCTTACTTCTCTTCCCAGTCTTTTTTCTATAAATTCTTTACTGAGTGAGCCATCCAGATGGCAATGCAGTTCTATTTTAGGTAATGCGATCAGTTTTTCCCGTGTCATAATACTCTCTCCCGTTTTCTATTGTTTTTACTCACAGTGATACCAGATTTATCATGCCAGATTCAATGGTCCGAATCCCAGCGGAAGGATTTCTTTTAATGTGAAAATATCATAGTGTTCCTTATCCACTGCAAGAATAATCTTAAAAGTTTCCGGATCACAGAATTCCATCATTACCTGACGGCAGACACCACAGGGAGCTGCATACTCTGTCAGGATTCCGTCCTTTCCACCGACAATGCAAATCGCATCAAATTCTTTGGTTCCTTCACTTATAGCTTTAAAGAACGCTGTTCTTTCTGCACAGTTTGTAGGTGTATACGCCGCATTTTCAATATTGCATCCAGTATAAATCTTTCCGTCTTTTGCAAGTAATGCTGCACCGACTTTGAAATTGGAATATGGTGTATAAGAAAATTTAAGCTGCTCAATTGCTGTTTCAATCAGTTTGTCAATCATTGTCTGTTCCATAGCCGACACCTCCGTGAGTCAAAATCAATATCCGGTTGCTTCCTCATTTTTTACAATCTTGACGATTCGGCTTGTTCCAAGTCTGTCCGCTCCCAGAGCAAGGAATTTTTCCGCATCATCCAGAGAAGAGATTCCTCCGGCTGCTTTCATTTTTACATTTGGTCCGATGTGTTTTGAGAACAGTTCGATATCTTCGAAAGTTGCTCCGCCACCACCGAATCCTGTGGATGTTTTGATGTAATCTGCTCCTGTTGCTGTTACGATCTCACACATTTTGATCTTTTCTTCTGTGGTAAGGAAGCAGGTTTCAATAATCACTTTGAGGATTTTATCCCCGCATGCAGCTTTCAGAGTACGGATCTCATTTTCAATCAGATCATATTTTTTATCTTTTAACCAGCCGATGTTGATCACCATGTCAATTTCTGATGCACCATTTGCAAGAGCATCTTTTGTCTCAAACTCTTTCGTGGCTGTCGTCATATTTCCATTCGGGAAACCGATGACTGTGCACACTGCCATTTTTCCATCCATATATTCTGCTGCCTGTTTCACATAACACGGAGGAATACATACTGATGCTGTTCCGTATTTCATTGCATCATCACAGATTTGTCTGATTTCTTCCCATGTGGAAGGCTGGAGAAGAAGTGTATGATCTACATGTTTTAAAATTTCCTTTATTTCCATTTTGCCTGTCCTCTTTTCTTTTATTCACTGACTGTCAGCGTCACAAACTGGCAATTCTCTGCCTGTGACGCTGACGCAATCCTGTCTGACTGTTCTGGTATGTCAGCAGGTTCTTGCAGATTCTTATTTCGCCTGGTCTTCTCTGATCAGCTTTCTTATCGCTTCCACAGCTACCTGGATTGCCATATCTGTATTGTGTACAACCGGATTTTCCAGACCAAGTTTCTCTCTTTCCTGATTTGCTACTACAAGGAAACAGGAACCTGCTCTTACACGGAGTTTCCAGCTACGATAAAGAGTGCTGCGGATTCCATCTCAGAAGCAAGGCATCCCATCTTTTTCCATGCTTCCCATTTGTTGATCAATTCATAACTGACCGGCATTGCTTCCGGCTCATGCTGTCCGTAGAAAGCATCTTTGCACTGAACCACACCTGTGTGGCATGGGAATCCTTTTTCTTTTGCAGATCCCACAAGAGCATTGATCACATCCAGATTTGCCACTGCCGGATATTCGATCGGTGCATATTCTCTGGAGGTTCCTTCCATACGGACTGCGCCTGTGGCGATCACTACATCTCCACTTTTTACTTCTGGCTGCATTCCACCGCAGGTACCAATTCTGACAAAGGTATCCGCTCCGCAGCGCCAGAGTTCTTCCATTGCGATAGACGCGGACGGACCGCCAATTCCTGTAGAAGTTACGCTGACTTTTACACCGTCAAGTGTTCCTGTATATGTGACAAATTCTCTGTTGTCTGCAATCAGTACCGGATCATCAAAATACTGTGCGATCTTTGCACATCTCTTCGGATCTCCCGGAAGGATCACATAACGTCCTACTTCACCTTTTGCTACCTGAATATGATACTGTCTGCTTGCATCCTCTGAATAATTTTTCATAGTTTTTTCCACCTTTCATCGTTTTTTTCACGTGAAACATTTATTACTGTTTACATCCTGCCTGACAACAAACATGTCCGTGTTCGCTCCGTTCTCAGTCACACAAATATTTTTATCTCTGTCCCTTATCGTACGGGATACCTTCGGCTTTCGGTGCTCTGGAGTTCTTAGATACGAATACAAGAACGATCAGAGAAATGATATACGGGAACATATTATATAAGGTACTTGGAAGTTTCAGTGCAACCAGTACATCAAATCCTGTATATACATTGGAAAGTGCACGGAACAATCCGAACAGAAGGGCTGCAAGTCCGATATTCACCGGTTTCCACTGACCAAAGATCATAACTGCCAGTGCCAGGAAACCAAATCCTGCAACACCGTTCTCAAATTTCCACTCACTGACACCTGCGGTAATATAAACCAGACCGCCAAGTCCGCCCAGCGCACCTGAGATCAGAACGCCGGCATAACGCATTTTATAAACATTGATTCCTACAGAGTCTGCTGCCTGTGGATGTTCTCCACATGCCATCAGACGAAGACCGAACCTGGTCTTATATAATATAATATATGATGCAACGAGAATCAGCAATGCAAAAAGCATAAACCAGCTAAATTCAAATTTTCCGATGTTTACAAGGAAGGCTCTTTTGGCTTCTTTGTATGCAACAGTAGAAGAAACATTGTCAATGCTTTCAGACATATTGATTGCTCTTACGATTACAACGGCTGCTGCCGGTCCCAGAAGATTCAGTGCTGTTCCTACCAGAGTCTGGTCCGCAGTCAAGCGGATATTCGCAATCCGCTTTGCTACTTGCTCATAACCAAATAACTGCTCCGCAGTTTATCAGAAGGCGCTTGCACGCCTCCTGATACAAGCAAGTCCCCACCCACTGCTTATTGCTTTTCGCAATTGAAGCAGGGGACTTACTTGATTTGGTTAAAATGGATCGCGGCCACTCCCAGGAAAAGGGAAAAGATCATTCTGATGATCACACTTCCAAGGATTACCAGCAGAATCACCAGCGGAGTCGGCATGGTCGCCGGAAGATATTTCATCATCAGAGCACCGCCGAGGGCATGTTTTACAGTGGTCAAAAGCAAATTTTTTTACTTTTTTTCTTACGAGTTTTCTTGCGTGTTTTTTAAATACCACTCGTAAGAAACTCGTAACATTAGATTTTTCAGTAAAGAAAAAGAGCATATGGAATTGAATCCATACACTCTATGATTACTGGAACTTTATTTCATTTTTAATTCAACAAACTTTTGTTTATCTCGTTCTTAACTTCATCTTTATTCTCGTATGTTCTCACTATCGGAATCGTACTCTGTCTGTTCTACATAATCTGCGGAACAGTCTCGTTTGTACGGATAAAAAAATAAACTGAGCCACGGCTGTTCCAACATGAAATCAGCCGTGGCCTTATTTATATCATTTCACTCTTTTTTGAAATAGAACAACACCACAGCAACAACTCAAATCGACTTAAAATTCCAGACTATTCGCATTCAGCAAGAAATACTTCATTCCCATGATGACAAAACCTTCATCATTTCTCCAAGGCTTTTTGCTGCCATTTACAATGACGATCTTCTTGAAAGAGTCCGGGATATTACGCAGAGAATTGAACTCCTGCGTCTGTTTTTCTTCCGAAGTCATGTCATATGCAACCTGGATATAGTATCTCTGGTTTCCTTGATTCACCACAAAGTCAACCTCCAACTGCTTGCGAACACGTTTGCCCTCTTTATCCTTATCGAAGATATCCACAACACCCACATCAACATTGTAGCCACGGATCAACAGCTCGTTATAAACAATGTTCTCCATGATATGAGTAGGCTCCTGCTGTCTGAAATTCAGACGTGCATTTCTCAGTCCCAGATCAGTAAAGTAGTATTTCAGATTTGCACCGATATACTTTCTGCCCTTAATATCGTATCGGCTTGCCTTGGAAATCAAAAAGGCATCTGTCAAATGGTCGATATGCTTGGAGATGGTTTTATTAGCATAAGTCATCTGGCGCTCACTGGCAAAGGTATTGGCAATCTTTGAAGGGTTGGTCGGTGCGCCGATTGCAGATGCAAGCACATCAACCAGAATCCCAATCTCATCCACGTTCTGAATCTTATTTCTTTCAATAACATCCTTCAGATAGACATTTGCAAAGATGTTCTTCAGATAGTCCGCTTTCTGTCGTTCGCTCTGGAAACTTACGATCTGCGGCAATCCTCCGTAGATCATGTAGTCATCCCAGGCATCATCATAATCGCCGTCATAGACAGAATAAAACTCTGCAAAGGAGAGAGGGTAGATTCTAATCTCATCACCTCTGCCACGGAATTCGGTCACAATGTCGCTGGACAGGAACTTGGAATTACTTCCGGTGACATACACATCAATATTGCTCATGCGGAGCAGGCTGTTCAGCACTTCCTCAAATTGTAACATAAACTGCACTTCATCAAGAAGCAGATAGTATTTGCCATCGTCTTTCATGGCATCTTTAATGTACTTGAAACACACCTTAGGATCTCTTAGTTCCTCATTTTCAATACCGTCCAATGCAATCTCAATAATATGATCAACATCAACGCCGTTCTCCAGTAAGTATCTCTTAAAGATGGTAAACAGCAAAAAGGATTTGCCACATCTACGAATGCCGGTAATCACCTTTATCATTCCATTATCTTTTCGCTCGATCAGCTGCTGTAGGTAAACGTCTCTTTTAATCTCCATCGTTACACTCCCCATTTCCGTGCATCTGCACATTTTTTAGTAATGAGATTCCATCACAGAACGACCTGAATTTCAATATGTATTCCCATTTTATGTGCATCTACACACTTTTATGTAATGTTGATAAATATATTTTCAGATTTTTTTGATTGCAGTGTTTATAATCGACTACTCCAATCGTTATTATAGGTAAACAACAAAAAGAAGATGGTTCCGATGTTTCATTAAATATGTTTGTTAGTCTTTTACGCAAAGGATTCTATCTCCTCTGCGCCCTAATGCTTTTCGGATTCAGTTCAACAAACTTGAATTGTTCGAGCTTTTCAAATACTAACGTCCTTAATTCTGTTCAATAATTGATTTATAGTAGTTACCAAAGTCAGCAAGTGAATTAACAATTGGAAGCATTTTTGTTCCGAGTTCCGTTAAGCCGTATTCAACTCTCGGTGGCTGCTCATGGTAATCGTGGCGATATGCCAGCCCATCACTCATCATTTGTCTTAAACTATCTGTCAAAACCTTTTGTGAAATACCATCTATACTTCGTTGTAGCTCATTGAATCTCCATGGACGCTCTTTCAAGTTACGCAAAATCAGCAGTTTCCATTTTCCTCCGATAAGAGATACTGCTGTTGCAACTGGGCATTCCGGTAATTCTTCTTTTGCTCGCATAATTCTCACCTCCGAATCTATTGTAACACATTCATTTTTGAGTGTACAGTTACAAAAAGGTGCGTACTTGTTTTTGTATGTGTCTCACACTATACTAATACCAAGCAACCAGAAACTACAAATTAACTATGGAGGTACTATTATGGCAAATTACACAAAAACAACTATTGGAAAGGAAAACCGAATTGAGCTACATGAAAAGTTGTCTTTAACAGGTGCAGAAATCAGTTTAAACGAACTACCTTCAGGAGCAAATGTCCCATTTGTTCATTCTCATAAAGAAAATGAAGAAATCTATGGAATTCTTTCAGGTAGCGGCAAAGCCATAATTGATGGAGAAGAAATTAGCCTTTCAACTGGAGACTGGCTAAAAATCGCACCTGTTGCAAAGCGTCAGTTTTTTGCATCCGATATTTCTGGAATTACTTATATCTGCATTCAGGTAAAAGAAAATTCTCTGGAACATTTTACGGCAGAGGATGCCGTAATCGGCTAATTAAAAGTATTTATTTACAAAAATGCACAGTTCACGATAAGCTAAGAACTGTGCATTTCTTTTTTGTTCAATATTACGTTTTCTCAATTTTTCAAACAAGAAATTGTCAAACAGCGTTCGGTGTTTCGCTTTGTGGAATTTTTACACACTGCTGAATCAAACCTGTAACATACGTAATGGAATCGGTGCAGTCGTTCTTGAGCCATTCTGAGATAATTGCCATCAGTCCCCGAATATAAAAGGCCATGATATAAGGTCGATCTTGCTGTAGTACACCGTAGCGGTCGAGAATCGGCGTAAACACATGGCGGAACATCCTATCATAGCTTTTATCCATCTCCAACACCGCCGCATTTTCTGTTGCTGTGAGGAACAGTCTCTTGTTATTCTTAATGTAGCTGAGGTAAGGTGTTAAATAATCCGGCGTAAATGTCTTTGGGGACAGGAACATCGAAATGATTGATATGATTATGAATTTGCCTTTTAGACAAACAACGATTTTTGTTCTATTTGCTCCCCGATAAATATGAAATTGTCACTCTACGATTTCATAGCCTGAGTCTTTAAGAATTTCCAGAGCCTTTTGATAATTTTCCTTTTTTATCAAAACATAGTCCGTGTTATAGGTTGAAATCGCAAAAATCGAAATACTGTTTTCTGCCAGAATCTTAGCAATTTTAGATAGTATTCCAATCAAAGAAAAATCCAATATCCCCTGAATACGAAAACCTTTCCAGCCATCATCACGTTGAATGACATTTGGCGGGACATCACTGGTAATGCATACCAAAGATTTTTCCTCATCTGTTTTCCCAATGAAACTATATTCTGCATCTATGTTTACAAGTGAATAATCCATCACTTTGCATACTGAAAAATCTTGATGGATCTTTTTTATTTCCATAATGCTTATCCTCCGAAAATTCCTATTTTTCCAGTCCCGAAAAATAGGAATTTATCGCAATATTTCATTCTTGGATTATACTCGCTTATAGATAATTGGTTCATCATATCCAAAAGTTTTCTTTCCATTAACTTCCATGCTTTCAGATACCTCCAGACAACTATCAGAAAACTTTTCCCAAAGCTTAAATGTCATTACCGGTGAAAACTGGCTTGTACTGCCTCCTTCCCAGATTCCATCTTTCTCATGATAGAGCGCCGGAGTGAATTTTTCAGATTTTTTCAATTCAGTGTAGTCAGCATTTTTCATAGAATCATATGAAAACGTACTTTTATCTTCTCCTTCTGGTATTTCATAAGAATACAACACAATTCCGTCTTCTTTCTCTGTAATAAGGAAAAGATGTGGGGAAGCATGGCGTTTACCATTTGTCTCATAGTAGCTTTCTTCAACAACAAATTTACCATTAAAATCTTTAGGAAGGTTTAAAATTTTCTCATTACAGATTGTATTAATGTGTTCTGCATAAGGATATGTTTTCCCTTCTCTCTGCATATTATCAAACTGCTCTTTGTTATTAAAGTGTCCCGTCATCATATTAATAAAATTATCGAGCTTCATCATGCTTTTTACCTCCAAATTCCGATTTGCACATCAAATCGTTTTCTTCATTCTATCACAACTTCTATTGATCCGCCATCAGTCTTTCGAACCAGGTATCCATGACAATGATAAACTGGCCTGCTCCTGGCAATTCTTGCAGCATTTCATCAAGAGTTTTCTGTTTCACATATTTCTGCACATACACCCAACAGGCAACGCTACTGGCTTCTGATACAATGTCAGCTATGGTTTTGCGCATAAGCTCTTCAAATTCAGCAATTTCTTCTTTTGGGCCAACATCATACAGGGTTGGTGCCTGATGACTTAATTTTACTCCATTTTCATTTGCATCTTTAAGCAGATTCTTAACTTTTTCTCTTGAATTCTCCGGTACTTTCATGTACTACCACATAAATGCTACCACATCAGATGGTGTGTCTTTTTTTAGTAGTGGTAACTGAATATAATCATTGTTTTCACTCATTTTCATATCCTCCTCACGATATAATAAAATCAATAGGCGTTTGCGAAACGCCAAAAAACGCATAAATACGGCATTTTTTCTTGTTAAAAATAAAATATCTCCTCAAGGTTTATGGTAAAATAGAATTGTCGAGAAACTAT
>NZ_QUDO01000068.1 GCF_003477525.1 Ruminococcus sp. AF41-9 | reverse complement strand
CAAAAAAGATTATAATAATTATTAGATTTACCACTAACCCCTATTTAACTCTTATATATCCATATTGATGCATAAATGATCCTGGAGAAATTAATCTCGCATCTGTTTCCGAATAGAAAACAACCACTTCATCGCCTTTTTGGATTTTGTCTTCTGCTTTAGTTTCTACGGAATATTCTGCCTGTCCGTTCCAGATAATTGCTGAACTTTTATCATTTCCTTCCATTCGTTCTACTCGTCCACGCATTGCATGAACCTGATCTTGTTTCGTTAACTGCCAGCTTGTCTCTTCATCTTTCAGATTCCAGACCTGCATATTTGTATTTTTGTTCTGATCAGTTTCATCCTCAAGTACCAGATAAGACAGATTATCTTTTTTATCTGCAACCAGCTTATAATTGTAAAACAACATTGTACCATTTAAAGCTGTGAACATAATCAGAACAATCACTACTGCTATTATATTCTTTTTCTTCATGCCAAACCTCCCACATTGATTCGATATCCTGCATATTAACTTGCGTACTTTCTTCCTCACCATATAGAACCAGGCATGAATATATCTGATAACTCTCTATTTTATGTATTCGAAATCATCTGAAGGATCGCTTCTACCGTCTGTTTCTGCTGTTCTTCTGCTGTGATCAGGCTTTTCCATCGCCTTTCTGGATTCCATAGTTTCCGAATTGTCCGTGGTTTCCACCTTTTATCGAGAGTTCGGTGTAAGTATCAGGCATGTAGTCTCTGCCTTGCTGTACTTTTTCCATATTCAGGACTCCGTCTTCGCTTCCGTATATGGACAATACAGAAAGTCCGCTGTTTTTCAGGCTGGAAGTCGGATAAGCTGCAAGAAGTACCAAACCATTGAGTTTATCTGCATTATCTGCTGCATAGGATGCTACGGGCTGCAAATAAACATACCATAAGTACAGCTATGATCAGAATAAACATTATGCGTTCCGTCATATCATCAATATCCCAGAGACTGATTATGGAATTTCCAAAAATGCAGGCTAAAGAAAATGCTTCAACAATACACTCAAGCCACATAATGGAACTACGATAATTTTTCCCAGGCAGATTGCGGTCAAAGTATGCCATAACTCCATAAGTGACTAAAGCTGCTGCAAGCAAGATCCATTTCATAGGTACAGGACCTATCTTCCATGAAATATGAGTGCCCCAAAAGCCGAAGCCAATACCTCCCAATATAATCGCTACCAGACCCAGAAGATAAATTCCTATCTGGAAGCCTCTCAGGTGCTTCTCACCAAGGGACTGAAGTAGTAAGTGCTCGGTTTCTATTTTGTAGTCTTCTGGTTCTATTTTTTTTCCGGAGAGGAGTTCGCTGACACTAATGTTGAATGTTTCGCATAGTGATTCAAGGAGAGTGATGTCTGGAAATGATCTGCCATTTTCCCATTTTGAAACTGCCTTATCCGTGACTCCCAGTTTCTCACCCAGCTCTTTCTGCGTCCAGTTATATTCTTTGCGGCACTGTGCTATGAATGCTCCGACTTTCTGTGTATCTACCATAAAAGGTGCCCTCCTTATATATCTTTCGTATACTTTTATGCTTTGATTATGTCATAAGCCATAAGGAAAGTCACCCTACTGCTGGTAGAATTGGCATTTAAAGATATAAAATCCCCTTATCCTTGCTGTTACAAATCAAAAATCATCATTCTTTTTTTAATAACTCTTGAATTCCGTCTTACTTTAATGCTGTCAGAATTCCCATCGCATTATCGTAATCTTTCTCTCCGACCAGAATTTCGTACAATGTTTTATCAGTTCCGAAGTTTCCGCCCATACCGCGTAATGTTCCTCTGCCCGGAGCTGTCATTTTTTCTTCGTGGTTGATTCTGTTCGTTTTGTATTTGATTTTCTCTGCATCTAATGCTTTACAGTACTGCTCATATTTCTCTCTGGATGCACCGAGATAAACTGTTCTGTTGTTGAATAACATGGTTCATTTCCTCCTTTAGAGTGTTTATTCGTCCTGCTTCCTACAGGATTCTCCATCTGCATCAAGACGTTTTAGAGACTATAACGTCAAAAAACAGCAGACATCTGTTTCCAGATTATCTGCTGTCATTATATCAGGTTTATTTACATATTTATAGAGCGAAATTACTTTTATTCTTTTATTACTGTCCATTTTGTTACGGTTTATAACCTGTTTTGTTTCCTTATAAGGTTAACCCGTAATGTTATTCCACTATCTTCTACGATACAAAAGGGCAAAAATCAATGCTGCAATGAGTATAAAAAACGATACTCCATATAAAACAAGACTACTTACCACAGTTGTCTGAGAATTATTTTCCGAAAAATTATAGTCCCATGGAATAAGATTCAGCTCTCCTGATGATTCATACAAATAATAATTATGTGCCATTGTTCCGGACAGGCTGTCCTCATTTACAGAGAAAATGTGAACTGCCATATATCGAAGAAGGTTGTCAATGTCCATATATGACTCCAGATCATTACCTTCGGAAATATTTTTCAGAGCTGTCATCACACGTTTGTGGTCTGCTTTCTTTGTGTTTGTGATCTCACCATCCCAGATTGTAGAATAACTGTCAGGATCATCATCGCTGTAGTTCAGATCTGCACCATTTCCGCCCATGGAAAAACCACCGGCATCCATGTCAGGCATATCCATATCGGGCATATCCATATCAGGCATATTGTCAAAATCGAAGTTCCTTTCTGGAAAGCCTGAAAAATCTTTTCCCTGATTATCATCTGAATCTGAAAAATCCGGCGGAGTCATATTTGCAAAATTTCCGTTTGCAGGAGCTTTACCTTTCGACTTCTGGTCTTTAGATTCCTGATCATTGGAATCCTGATCTCCGCCAGGGGCACCACCCATATCCATGCTTTCCGGCTTATACAGTTCTCCGTCCTGTGTTCCATAATTTCTTAATAAAAAGCTGTCCTCCACAGCCTCCAGTGCCAGATAAACGCCCCAGTATTCGCCGTTTACAGAAATCTCAGCATAATTATAAAGAGAAGCATCTGCCCCAAGATACTGATACATATCGTAAATCAGCGCCTCTTTCATGTTGGTGGCATCTGCATAGTTATTGTTCAGGATCAGTTTGTCCAGTCCGAAGCAGGTCTGTCCGTCCACGTAATGGTCAAATTCAAGTTTGAAACTGTATCTGTCCGTTGTAGGATCACTGGCAATGGAACTGAGACTGGTATTTCCCTTTGGCCGGATTGCAACCTGATAAAAGGTTTTGCCGTTAATCTCAACATTACATTTATGATATTCTTCTGATATCGCATTATCAAGCATCTCCTCCCAGTCATCCTCATCCATCAGAATGTTTACGCTGATCACGCTGTCCGTGTCAAACAATGCTGTCTCGTATTCCATGGAACTCCCGTATCTCCTGCCACTGCTTTGATCTGGTCTGAAAAAGCCACAGCCACAAGGCACAGGCAGACAGCAAGAGCCATGATCACAGCAATGATCTTTGTAATATGTTTATGTGCGATCATGTTGTTGCCTCCTTATACTATGACATATATTCACCGTTATAGCTGACAAGTGTTGCATTCTCCACTCCCGCAATCCCGGAAATCTGATTGACAAATCCGGTGGATGCATTCTTGGTGCGAAGTTCTGCCGTCAGTTCAATCCCTGCTTTGCTGATGGTCTTTGATTTTACAATATAATATTCAACTTCTTTTCCAAGGATATCTATTACTGCATTCTCCGCATTTTCATCTGCACAGTTCATTACCAGAATATATGGATGATTACGGACTTTACGGTTGCCAAAGAAAAGCAGGATAATTCCAATGATCGCAGAACCGATCAATGCCAGCGGAATCATACCCGCACCTATTACAATTCCTATTGCCAGTGACCAGAAAAGAAATACGATTTCTACCGGTTCCTTAATGGCTGTACGGAAACGGACAATCGATAACGCACCTACCATTCCAAGAGACAATATGTCACACTTGACTGCAGCCGATATGTTCTGGAAGCAGACGGCGGCGAAGTACGTCTGAATAATAAAGAATTTCAGATCATGGAACTTTTTATCCGACACCCGCACCAGATTTTTTCTGCGGAACATCTGATGGATAAAATCTGGAGTTCGGAATCCGATTCGGAAACAGACGTAATCTGGACCTATATTGGTTTTCTCCGGAAAAAACTCCGCCAGATTTCAGCCAGTATAGAAATCCGTACTGTCCGCGGTGCCGGATATGCACTGGAGGAAATTTTATGCTGAAAAAAATGCGCTGGCGTTTCACAGGTGCAGCTATGGCAGCCTTTTCCACGGTCATTATAATTCTGCTCTGCTTTGTCAATGTATGGAACTATCAGGCTGTCACGCGCCAGCAAGATGAGACACTGAACCGGCTGCTGGAAGCAGAAAACGGAACACACCCTTTTCCCGGAAATACACCGCCGGGTGGAACCCCGGAACATTTTTCACCGGAAGTACAGTACATGATCCGTTTCTTTTCCGTTCAGTATGATACTCAGGGAAATGCCCCACACGCATCAATCAGGACTTTATTGCATCTGTTTCAGAAGACGATGCTGCTTCTTACGCAGAAAAGGCTCTTGCACATGGCAAAGAACACGGTTATCAGAATGGCTACCGCTATCTGGTTCAGCATTCCGATGATGGAACACTCGTTATTTTTCTCAATTCCGAACGTGAACTGCAGACCATCCGCTCTCTCCTGCTGATCACTGCTGCAATCGCCATTATCTGTCTGCTTGTTGTATTTGTCCTTGTGCTCATCTTCTCCCGACGGGCACTCCGCCCATATGTCCGGAATATGGAAGCACAAAAACAATTCATTACCAATGCCAGTCATGAGCTGAAAACGCCTCTGACTTCTATTTCCACAAGCGCAGATGTTCTTGCCATGGAATATGAGCAGGACGAATGGGTAGAAAATATTCAGATTCAGACTGCCCGAATGTCAAAACTCATCTCAAATCTTGTGACCCTGTCAAGGCTTGATGAGGAAAATCCTTTTCCTGAAAAACAGGAATTTTCATTAAGTGACGCTGTCTGGGAAGCAAGCGAGCCATTTACCGCAACTGCCAGAGCCAGGGGAAAAGAATACCTGCTCTGACGATCAGATTCCTGATATTTCAAAAGTATTTGAACGTTTTTACCGCGGAGATTCTTCACATTCTTCACAGATTGGCGGAAGTGGAATCGGACTTTCCATTGCCAGGGCAACTGTGGAAGCACATGGCGGACAGATCTGTGCCAGCTATACTGATGGAAAAATCTTTTTCCGGATTTTGCTTTAAAACCAAACCATGGTAATTCCCAAAAATAATCGCACTGGCGGAATTTTCTTTATAAAGCGCAAACTTCTGCGCACAATACCCAAAGAAAAAACAGCAGATATCTGTCTTCAGATTGTCTGCTGTTTTTATAAGCAAGTGGATATTATTCTACTTCTTCCGGCTCCATGCTTCGCATGTGTTCTTCATTTTTTACGATTTCATACTTCTCACGGTATTCGTTGAAGTATGTATGATATTCATTGCTGTCAGACGGATAGATTTTGGAATCATGGATATGCATATCCGGATTCTCATCCCCGCTCTTGAGCAGCGCTACCATTGCACTTGCACAGTGTGCTGCAATACGATTGAAACTGTTCAGGATATCTGTATATACCGTTCCTTCTTCCAGTCCACATTCGCCATTGCTCAGTCGCTCTACATGGTGCATTTTCAGCTCATTACATAAAGATGCAATCACAACACCAAGAGGAGCAACTCTCTGTGCCATCTCTTTATCATCATTCAGGAATGCGCGGCAGGTGATATTAATTTCCTCACGTACTGCTTCCATAACTACATTCAGTTCATCCCATGCTTCCTGTGAGAAATGGGTATGATTGTCATGCATCTCACTGGACATATACGCAATGTAAGAAGCATGGTCACCAATTCTCTCGAAGTCATTGATTGTATGAAGATAAAGGGAAGCCTGTCTTGTCTGAGCAGTGTTCATCTCATGTTTGGTCAGTTTTATGAGGTAATCGCCCAAGCGGCTCTCATATTTATCGATCAGGTTTTCTTTTCTCTGTACCTTGTCAAATTTATCCTGCTGATATTCGTTCAGAAGATTCATGGCGCGGTTAACATTCTTACGAAGTTTCTTTGCCATACCACTCATGGCACGATGACACTGTCCGATTGCAAGTGCCGGATAGTTCAGAAGACGTTCTTCCAGAAGGTCGAAATCTGCCTCGTCTTCCAGTTCTTCTGCGCTGTCTTTTACCAGCCAGCATACCAGTTTCTCAATCTTAGGTATGAACGGGAACAGAACACATACAGTTGCCACACGGAATACCGTATTCAGGAGTGCGATTGCTACCGGTGTCATGATCATATCCATAAATCCGAAATGTACGATTGCATTCACGGTATAGAAGATCACAGACCAGAGGATCAGACCAAACAGGTCGTTAATCAGGTAAACAAGAGCTGTACGCTTACCGTTTTTATTCGCACCGATCGCAGAGATCAGGACTGGACATGCAGCACCTACACCGATACCAAGAACGATCGGGAATGCACTGGAAAATGTCAGGATACCAGTCACAGATAATGCCTGCAGCACACCGACTGTCGCGGACGCACTCTGAAGCACTGCTGTAAATGCGATACCTACCAGAATACCGATCAGCGGATTGGAGAACATGGTCAGCATATCTGTAAATGCAGGGCTCTCTTTCAGTGGAGAAACCGCACCACTCATTGTCTGCATACCTGTCATCAGGATTGAAAATCCAAGCATGATGTTACCGATGTTCTTATGCACGGAACGCTTGCAGAACATACGCATGATAATACCGGCGATCGCTACTACTGCGGAAATGGTTGCTGTAGATAAAATCTTGGCGATTCCGTTCTTACCATCGATATAGGAAAGACACAGAATCCATCCGGTAATACTGGTTCCGATGTTGGCACCCATGATGATACCGATCGCCTGCTTCAGTTTCATCATACCGGAGTTTACGAAACCGATGACCATTACGGTTGTCGCGGATGATGACTGAATTACACTGGTAACTGCTGTGCCAAGGGCAACTCCCTTCAGGGGCGTATTTGTCATTCGATACAGAAACGCTTCCAGTTTATTTCCGGCAACCATTTTCAGGCCATCGCCCATCAGTGACATACCGAACAAAAACAGCGCTACTCCGCTTAATAATGACAAGATCATTGAAAAAATTTCCATCATTTTCTCCTTTGTCGTCCCACCGACCTCCACCCTCATCCCGGGAAATCGGCGCATAATGTAAGCAGGTTATCTTTACCTGTGTTTAACTGTAATTTAACCTGCTTTTTACTTTTCCATTCTTATTATGTCACGTCAGGCGCATTATTACAATGTTTGTTTCTGCAAAAAATATATTTTTTCCATAGCGTTGAAAATACTGTCTTTTTTTTTGCCTGTTTTTTGGCAGTTTTCATAAAATTTCTTTGTATGGGAAAAAACACATTTTCTGTGGTGTGTGGTTGCTATACGATAAAAAGGACAGTAAACTTTTTGTGTCACAGGACATTACAGAGCAATTTCCTGTGACGCAAAAAAAGCACAGTGCAGATTCATCCATACACCATGCTTTTCTATGCTTATTCCTCAAACGGATAAAATCATCCGTTTCGCTGCCTGATTCGGTTAAAGTCCGAACTCTTCTGCAAGTTTCTTAAATTCCGGCAAGGAATTGATAATCGTATCGTAGGATACACAATAAGCCAGTCTCACATATCCCGGGCAGGCGAAGGAGCTTCCCGGAACCATGAGGATGTTGTATTTCTTACCGGCTTCACAGAATGCTTTCTCATCTGCAACCGGAGATTTCACAAAGAGATAGAAAGCCCCCTGTGGTTTAATACACTCAAATCCCCATTCCTTCAGACCATTATACAATGCCAGACGGTTCTTATCATAAGCTGCCACATCAACTTCTGCATCTACACATTTCGCAATCACTTTCTGAATCAAGGACGGTGCATTGACACACCCAATAGTACGGTTTGCAATAGCTGCTGCCGTAATCAGTTCGTCGCTTCCGTCTGCCTCATCCGGAATCACCAGATAGCCGATACGCTCACCCGGAAGGGAAAGAGATTTACTGTAAGAATAGCCAACAATTGTGTTGTCATAATATTTTGTCAGATACGGAACTTCCACACCATCATAAGCCAGTTCTCTGTATGGCTCATCAGAGATTAAATAGATCACGCTGCCAAACTCCTGCTGTTTTTTCTCCAGAATCGCTGCCAGTTTTTTTATCGTTTCTTCTGAATATACTACTCCAGTTGGGTTATGAGGAGTATTTACAATAACTGCCTTTGTCTTTGCAGTAATCTTCTGCTCAAATTCCTCAAGATTCGGCTGGAAAGTAGTTGTATCCGGAGAGATTTCCACAAGCTTACCGTCAAAGTTCTTCACATATGCACCATATTCCAGAAAATACGGTGCAAAAACAATCACCTCTTCTTCCGGATTCAGGATTGTCTTTAAAATTACATTCAAACCACTGGCTGCCCCAACTGTCATAATCAGATTCTTTGCCGCAAATTTCGTTCCGAAACGACGGTTCAAAGATTCTGCAATTGTCTGACGCACATCCTCAAATCCCGCATTGCTCATATAACCATGAAGAACTGTAGCTCCACTTCATTCACCAGATCAATAATAGCCTCTTTCACACACTCCGGTGCCGGAACACTCGGATTTCCAAGGCTGAAATCATACACTTTATCAGCCCCATAAATAGCTCTGAGACGATTTCCTTCCTCAAACATCATACGGATGGCTGAATTATTCTTTACATAAGGTTTCATTTTTTCTGCTATCATAATATTTTCGCTCCTGTTTAGACGATTCCGGCACCCCCGCCGAAATTCAGAATAATATTGTAACTGTTTATTTTCACCGCAGCTACATCATCTGTATCCATTTTAACCTTATCACAGTAAAGTGTCAATGTATGAAACCCTGTACAATAAGTATTAAATAAAACCAGCATAGAAAAATAGTTTATTTCATGTGCATTTGCAGGATATTTAGATATTCTTAGCTGGTCAAAATCTGCGTTATGAGAAAAATGACACACTGTCTGAGCGCAGCGAGTTTGTGGCATTTTTCTCATGCCTTTAGCAGATTTTGAGCGGCTTAGAATATCTTAATGTCCGAAACCGCACATGAAATAAACTATTTTTCTATGCGTCCCTCCTGAATCCCCCTTAAAAGCCCACATATAAAGAACTGACAGTCCACCCCCTTCTGGATTTCTTCCTGTCAGTTCTTCTCATATCTTTCCGGTCATCTTCTGACCCATTTATTTAACTTCATTCAACTCTTAACACTCAGACGAACCAACGCCCTTTGCAGCTTAGCCTCCGCCATCTTATAATCGCGATCCGTCAGACCACCTTTGGCAATCATTTCCTCTGCCCGCTTCTTCGCATCCTGCGCACGCTGCTCATCAATATCCTCTTTCCACTCCCAGGTAGTCGCAAGAACTCTGCAGGTTCCATTCATAACAGAAAGCATACCGCCAATACAGGCTGCAGTTCTTCTGGTTCCGTCTTCCATAACAACACTGGCTTCTCCCATTCCAAGGGCGGTACAGAAATTACAATGCTTCGCAAGTATGGCAAGATCACCATTGATACTCCTGCATACCACACGCTCCACATCGCCCTCAAACAGCAATCCGTCCGGTGTTCCGATTCTTAATGGGAAAGTACTCATAAGACATTTCCCCCTTTACTGCTTCTTCGCTTTTTCAAATACTTCGTCGATGGTTCCTGCAAACAGGAAGCAGCTCTCCGGAATATCATCACATTCTCCGTTCAGGATCATCTTAAAGCCTCGCAGGGTTTCTTTCAGCGGGACATATTTACCAGGCATACCTGTAAACTGTTCAGCTACGGAGAAACTCTGTGACAGGTATCTCTGTACTTTACGTGCACGGCTTACGGTACGTTTGTCTTCTTCAGACAGCTCGTCCATACCCATGATGGCGATGATATCCTGAAGTTCTTTGTAACGCTGCAGAACTCGCTGTACGGATCTGGCGATCTCATAATGCTCAGTTCCTACGATCTCAGGAGAAAGGATACGGCTTGTGGAATCCAGTGGGTCAACGGCCGGGTAAATACCCTGACTGGAAATCTCACGGGAAAGTACGGTTGTCGCATCCAGATGTGAGAATGTAGTTGCAGGAGCCGGGTCAGTTAAGTCATCGGCAGGCACATATACGGCCTGTACAGATGTGATGGAACCCTTTCTTGTGGAAGTGATTCGTTCCTGAAGATTACCCATTTCAGTTGCCAGTGTAGGCTGATAACCTACGGCTGAAGGCATACGTCCCAGAAGCGCAGACACCTCGGAACCTGCCTGTGTGAAACGGAAAATATTGTCAATGAAAAGGAGCACATCCTGATTCTTTTCATCACGGAAATATTCCGCCATGGTAAGTCCGGAAAGACCGACTCTCATACGTGCTCCAGGCGGCTCGTTCATCTGACCGTAAACCAGAGCAGTCTTGTCGATAACTCCACTTTCTTTCATTTCATTGTAAAGGTCATTTCCTTCACGGGTACGCTCTCCAACGCCTGTAAATACGGAAAGTCCGCCGTGAGCAGTTGCTACATTGTGGATCAGCTCCATGATCAGGACTGTTTTTCCTACACCTGCACCACCGAAAAGACCAATTTTACCACCCTTTGCATAAGGGCAGATCAGGTCAACGACCTTGATACCTGTTTCCAGGATTTCTGTTGCAGGCATCTGTTCTTCATAAGAAGGTGCCTGACGATGGATGGACCAGCGTTCCTTTGCCTCTGGTGCCGGAAGATTATCTACCGGGTCACCCAGAAGGTTAAATACTCGTCCCAGACATTCTTCACCTACCGGAACGGAAATCGGGCCGCCTGTGTCCAATGCTTTGGCACCGCGTACCAGACCGTCAGTGGAATTCATGGCAATACATCTTACCACGTCATCACCGACCTGCTGTGCAACCTCGGCAACCAGCTTTGCGCCATTATTATCAATCTCTATGGCATTCAGAAGAGGCGGCAGTTCATCGTGCGCAAAGCGGATGTCCAGAACAGGACCAATAACCTGCACTACCTCGCCAATGTGTTTTTCACTCATGTCAGTAATCTCCTATCTGATGGAAATTATATCAGAACTGTCCGGCATTCCTCCGCAGTCGCCGGACAGTTCCATTATATTTTAATTTTAAAGACCTTCTGCACCTGCAACAATCTCCGTGATCTCCTGCGTGATGCTTGCCTGACGGGCTCTGTTGTAATACAGATTGAGCTGTTCAATCATCTCTTCTGCATTGCTTGTCGCTGCATCCATTGCCATACGTCTGGCTGCCAGTTCACTGGCTGTACTTTCGCAGATACCGCCGTAAACCAGACCTGCCAGATATTCCGGAACAATGGCATCAAATACGGTTTCCCCGTCCGGCTCATACAGAATCAGATTTCTTGTCTCTACCTTTCCGCCGCTTTCTTCCCTGATATCAGACAGTGGAAGCATAGAAAATACTTCCGGCTGCTGGGAAAGCATGGAGGTAAAGACGGTATAACACAGTTCAATATGTCCAAAAGTTCCCTTTCGGAATTCTGCACAGAGAAGATTTGCCATCTCAAAGCAGTCTGCAACAGAAATATCTCCTGCTTCCGCAAACTGTTCTGTCAGACATTCGATCCCTCTCTGTCTGAAATACTCTACCGCTTTCTTTCCTACAGGCAAAACCATATAGTCTTTGCCTTTGGCCGCTGTCTCCAGACATTTGAAAAGGTTGGTGTTATAACCACCTGCAAGTCCTCTGTCACCTGCGATCACTACATAACAGGTTTTCTGATTTGCGGATTCTTTCGCATAAACAGAAGAAAAATCGGTATTCTCTCTTGCAATATCTTTCAGTGTCTGATGAAGCTCTGTAAAGTAAGGGCGGCAGGTTTCCGCCCGTTCCTTTGCCTTACGCAGTTTGGAGGATGCTACCAGCTCCATGGCCTTGGTAATCTGCATGGTACTCTGTACACTTTTGATACGCAGCTTTACCGCTTTCATATTTCCAGCCATACTATCATACCCTCCTAATCACTTTATTTCTCAGGTCTTGTATTCAGAAAATTCTCTGTATAATCTTCCAGAACTTTACGCAACTTTTCTTCTGTCTCCGGCTCCAGTTTGCCTGTGGAGCGGATAAGCTGCATAACATCCACACCTGCTGCATCTGTATCCAGATAAGTGTACAGGCCGGATTCATATACATTTACATCTTCAACTTTTACTTTTTCAAGAATGCCCTTGGTAACTGCATACAGGATTGCTACCTGTTTCTCTACAGGAACCGGTGCATTCTGGCTCTGTTTCAGAACTTCCACGATACGGGCACCCTGTTCCAGACGTGCCTTGGTATCTGCATCTAGATCAGAACCAAACTGAGCAAAGCTCTGCAGCTCACGATACTGAGAATAAATCAGTTTCAGTGTACCTGCTACTTTTTTCATCGCTTTGATCTGCGCGTCACCACCAACTCGCGATACGGAAATACCAGGGTTTACCGCCGGCATGATACCGGAGTGGAATAACTCTGTTTCCAGGAAAATCTGTCCATCTGTGATTGAGATAACGTTTGTCGGAATATAGGCAGATACGTCACCTGCCTGTGTCTCAATGATCGGCAGTGCAGTCAGAGAACCGCCGCCATGCTCATCGTCCAGTTTCGCTGCACGTTCCAGAAGTCTGGAATGCAGATAGAAAACGTCTCCAGGATATGCTTCACGTCCCGGCGGGCGACGGATCAGCAGGGAAAGTGCACGGTAAGCAACCGCATGTTTACTCAGATCATCATAGATGATCAGGACATCTTTTCCCTTATTCATAAAGTATTCACCCATTGCGCATCCGGAATAAGGAGCAATATACTGCAGCGGACTGGATTCAGATGCAGTCGCTGCCACAACGATGGTATAGTCCATCGCACCGTTTCTGGTAAGGTTCTCTACCAGTGACGCTACTGTGGAACGTTTCTGTCCGATCGCTACATAGATACAGATCACATCCTGACCTTTCTGGTTGATGATCGTATCTGTTGCGATTGTAGTTTTACCGGTCTGACGATCACCGATGATCAGTTCACGCTGTCCACGTCCGATCGGGATCATAGAGTCAATCGCCTTGATACCGGTCTGCAATGGCTGATGAACGGATCTTCTCTCGCAGATTCCGGGAGCCTTGCTCTCTACAGGGCGAAATTCTTTTGTATCAACAGGGCCTGCTCCGTCGATCGGCTGTCCCAGTGCATTTACAACACGGCCGATCAGGGCATCACCAACCGGTACAGACACAACCTTGCCTGTCCGTTTGACGGTCTGACCCTCACCAATGTTCTCATCAGAGCCAAAGATTACGATGGATACACTGTTCTCCTCCAGGTTCTGTGCCATACCGTAACTTCCGTCCTCAAACTCCAGAAGTTCTCCGGCCATACAGTTGACAAGTCCGCTGGCTCTGGCGATTCCATCACCTACCATAAGAATGGTACCTGTCTCATTTTGTTGAATGGCATTTTCGTAATATTTTATCTGGCTTCGGATGACCTTGGATATTTCTTCAGGTTTTAATTGCATGTTTCCATTCCATCCTTTAACAATTTTATAGACGTCAGGGTCAAACGTATCTGCCCTGACCTGATATCTTATACCACCAATTCATTCAGTTTCTTCGAGATACCGGAGATTCTGCTCTGGACGGTGCCGTCAAGCTGCACACCTTCCAGTTCTACTCTCAGACCGCCCAGCACAGACACATCTGTTTTCTGAACCAGATACACCTGTTTGCCGCTGACTTTCTCAAGCTTCGCTTTCAGGGCTTCCATCTGCTGGTCACTGAGTTTCACCGCACTGGTCACTACTGCTTCAGAAATGCCATGTGCAAGATTGTAACGTCTGGTAAACTCTTCACAGCATCCGGCAAATTCTCTCAGAATCTTCCGTTCGCATAACAGTTTCAGAAAATTCACCAGATATCTCTCTGCCTGTGAACCAAAGGCTTCTTCAATCATTTCCAGCCTTTCTTCCTCAGGAATTGCCGGTTCTCCCAGCAGTTTCAGGTATCCCGGATTCTCTCTGAAAATCTGTCTGATCTCATTCATCTGCTCCATGATCTGTCCATCGAGATTCTCTTCGGCGGCAAGATCATACAGGCTGCCTCCGTAAACTCTGGCAGTTTTTGTCATGATGCCTCACCTACATTCTCAATAAACTCATCAATCAGTTTTGCATGATCTTCTTCATTAATCTCGCGCTCGATTACCTTTCCGGCAATCTCAACAGCCATACCTCCGATCTCTTCTTTGATCTCGTTGACTGCTTTACGTTTCTCCTGGGCAATGTCTTTCTCTGCCTTCTCTTTCATGGCAGTTACCTGACTGGAAGCCTCTTTGATCATCTCTTCGCTCTGGATTGCAGCGGTCTTCTGCGCTGTCATCACAATGTCGTTTGCTTTATTCTTGGCTTCCTGCATATTTTTCTCATACTCTGCTTTCATTGCCTGGGCTTCTTCTTTCGCCTTCACTGCATCCTGGATCTCCGCGTCAGCTTTCGCTTTCCGCTTGTCCAGCATCTCATTGATCGGCTTGAAGAGGAAACGTTTGATCAGATATACCTGAATAAAAAGGTTGCAAATCGTCGCTATAAAATTCCAAGGCACAATTCCTACTAATTCCTGTACCTGCATGTTTGTAACCTCCTGTCTATACTTATGTGGATTCTCTCCCGGCTACTGCCGGAAACATCCACAAGTTCCATCTCAGATGCCGGAAATCCTGTCCGGCATCTTTGCTGTTTTCGTTAGCTCAGGAAGTTCATGAACATACCAGGTGCAACGAAAATAAGAAGCAGACCTGTTACGAAACCGTAAATACCGGTTGTCTCTGCGATGGCGCATCCAAGAAGCATGGTAGATGTAACATCACCTTTGCATTCCGGCTGACGTCCGATGGCTTCCAGTGCCTTTGCTACTGCGTTACCTTCACCAATACCAGGGCCGATACCTGCGATCAGTGAACATCCAGCTCCAATTGCACAACCTGCTAATGCGATACCTTTTGCCAGTAATTGAAAATCCATAGTAAAACCCTCCTGTTAAATAATAATCTGCAGCTTTTTCCCCTTTGCTGCGGTATTTTATTTCTTCTGCTGTAATTTTTCATCAGTCCTTCGGTTACCACCGCTGCCTTTTCGCCCCGGCAGTGATACGGCCATAACCCATGATCAGCGGAAATCCCTTTTGTATGTTCCGCCAAAGTTTCTGCTACTCTTCTGCTGCGTTTGCAATATACATTACTGTCAGCATGCAGAAAATGAACGCCTGCATAATTCCTGAGAACCAGTCAAAATAGACGGAAAGGATTGCAGGTACACCGACATCAAGAATCGGTATCTGTGACAGTACATCTCCTACCAGACCCGGGATCAGTCCCAGAAGTGCGGAACTTGCAACTGCCAGTGCTCCATAAATCAGACCATTGATTACCACACCGGAAAGGATATTTCCAAAGTGACGACACGCCATACTGACGGGTGTAGCCAGTTCAGAAAGAATATTAAACGGTGTCATAACTGCGATCGGGGTTGTAAATCCTTTCAGATAGCCGCCGAATCCGCTGGTCTTGATCTTCTGCGCTGTGATCATAATGAAAACCACAACTGCCCATGCAGCCTCAGTTGAGAGGTCCGCTGTAGGGCTTCGAAGTCCCACAAGACTGATCAGGTTGGAAACCACACTTGTCGCAAAAAGTGCTGCGACAAATGGGATCAGGTATCTGAATTTCTCACCCATATTTCCGATTACAAAGCTGTTGGCTTTCTCCACGATGAGCTCTGCCACTGCCTGGCGTTTGGAAATATTTTCTTCCTTCAGGTCATGGGTAAGCCAGATACATAATCCTGTGATCAGGATCATAACCAGCCAGCTTACCACCATAGTTTCACTGATCCTCAACTGCCCAAGAACAGGCACATCGATCGGCAATGTAAAGAATATCCTTGCCCCGGTAATATCCAACTCCATACTCTTTATTCACCTCCTGTCTCTCCTGGTACGCTCCACAAACACCCCAATACATCAGCGATTGTTTCACAGTTTCCAGTTTTTCTTCCTGTAAGTTTCTGTATGGATGTCCGTTTTGTCAGAACGCCCTTACCTTACTTCTTATTATGAAAAATTCCTGCTATTTTAATTCCTGTTCCGGGAAATAAAAGAGGAACAATTCCTGCAACAAAGTGAAAACACGGAGCAACAATTGCGATGATCACCCAGAGCATCTGAATCATCATTCTCTGAGAATAGCTTGCCTTAATTCTCATTCTGGCTGAATCTTCATCTGTCGCTGCCGCTGCTTTCTGCACTGCAAGCCCCATAAAAAAGAAATTCAGGACTGCCACAATGCCTCCAGCTGCGCCTCCCAGAAATACCGTATAATCAAACGGAACTTTCTGAGGCATTGCCACATGCAGCACTCCGAAAACAATCCACATCAGGATCAGCCCGATTCCCGTGATCATCGCAACTCTCCGGGTTTCTTTCTTAACCGCAGGCTGAACTTTATCCATTACACTGTCCATATAAATCAAGTCTCCTCCATATCATATACTTGCTGTAGAAAAATATCGTAACTGTCCAAAATCATCTGTGAATCCGGTAAACAGTTATGAAAGATTTCATGAATGTCAAATCTTTTTATGAATGTCTGTTAAACGACACCTTATCTTTTCTTCCTTTTTTCTCTTTCCTCTGCTGTCTGTTAATAGAAAGATAAAATTTATAGGCCACTGTTCCGGAGCCTCCCAGACCAAAGAAAAAACCGGGGATGAAAATCCAGCCCCCGACTCCTGTTCTCGAAACAATGAGCCAGCAGACTGCCAGACACAATAACGTAGGGGTTATAAGAGACAGTCCAAGCTGCGACAACATGGTGACATTTCTGATGATCTCTGACCACTGTTTCATGTTTTTCTCCTTTTACTAAATTCAGATTCGTTTTCCAATCCAATTATAGTGAAATTTTACCATATTCATTCAGCAAATTCAATGCAATTGTACAAATTGGTCAAATATTTTGATGCCCTCACAATCTTTTTGTCACATTTTTATCACGACTGATATATTATTTTCAATCATATTTTTCATACAGGCATTTTTTATCCATAGTATGGCTTCTTTTCTCCATAGTATGGCTTCTTTTATATTGATATATTTTCTCAAAATAAAAAACACGAAAGCAGACTTCTCCAGAAACACATATGATGTTCCTGTTCTTTTGCTTTCGTGTTTTTCGTATTATTAATTATATAATCTCAGAGGCAGCAAATATTTTACCCCTGACCTGTTATCTGACAATTCTTATTCCGTATACAGATAAGCGCTGTACTCCGGATCATCCAGAGCCTTCGGTTCGATCCATGCAGGACTGATCAGTACCTCTTTCTCAATAGTTACAGATTTCTTCGGGGCAGTTGTCTGGATTGCAGCCCATATGGTCTGATACCCCATTGCATAAGGCTGCTGGGAAACACATCCGATCTCATCACCGTTTCTGATTGCTTCCTGCTGCTTTGATGTCGCATCCACCCCTACCAGAGCAGGCAGATCGCTCTCCTCGCTCTTATCCATGTCCAGATACATCTCTGTAATATCCGCATTTGTACAGAACACGCCATCCAGTCCCGGATATTTATCCAGAACTTCTTTCATGGCAGCCTCCATATCATCTACCTGATCAGAGTAAACGATCTCCACAACTTCAATATCCCCATATTTCTCAATATTAGTCACAAATCCCTCTACTCTGTCCTGAACACTCTGTGTCTTCTCCTGTGCGGAAAATACGGCAACTCTTCCCATCTTTCCAATGGTAGTCCCAAGACGGTATGCCGCCATCTTACCTACCTGTACATTATCTGTACCACGGTACGCCCTGACCAGCTTATTCTCTGATACATTGGAATCAAATGAAATCACCGGGATTCCATTCTCCTTCGCAGCTTCCAGCTGCGCCTGACAGGAATCCACATCACTTGCCGAAATACACAGAACATCCGGATTCTCAGCAATGACCGCATCTATGATATTGATCTGACTCTCCACATCCTGTTCATCATCCGGTCCCTCAAAAGTCATGGTAATCTGCTCATCCTTCTTAAAGCCATACGCCTCATTGATCGCCTTTACCGCTTCCTCCATGCCTTTCTTCACAAGTTTCCAGTATTCACCTTGCGTAGATTTACTCACTACTGCGATCCTGGAACCGGCCTCAATCTTCACACTGGTATCAATCTCCGGAATAAGCGGACTCTCATCCTGTTCTTCCACCGCTTCTGCTTCTGAATCAGTTTCTTCGATAGCGTCTGCCACTAATGGCTGAATTGTTTCTTCCACTTCTGCTTTACTGCACCCTGTCAGCATCGTCAGCCCTGTCATCAAACCTATCGCTGCTACCGCCGCTCTCTTCATTCTGATCTCCTCTTCCTTTCACCATTTCATCATCCATGTGTATTGTATTATCATATCTTTCAGGCTATCGTCTGTCTTTCTTTTCCGCTACGCATATCCCTATGTCACTGTTACCTTTGCTCTCAGCAACATATCTTTTTTACATTATACACATTTTAAGAAATTCGTCCAGAGATTTTACACTTTTTTCACCGTTCCTTCATAAACCCGTGTGGAAAATCCGAAACGCACTTCCGGTCGGAACCACCTGAAACTCCATTTTCTTCTTTGTCACAGGATGCCTGAATCCCAGCTTTGCCGAACAAAGCGCCAGCGGCTCCTGCCCATTTTCTTCCTTATCATAATTGTACTTCTTATCTCCCACAAGTGCCATTCCCGCATGTGCCATCTGCACCCTGATCTGATGATGCCGCCCGGTATCCAGATGAATCCGCAGCAGACTCCTAATCTCTGTCGGTTCCGCTTCCTGTCCTTCTCTTACAGCTTCTCCACCTGTCTTATTCCCTGTTTCTTTTTGTTCAATCACTTCATAAGACAACACAGCCTTCTTCGCCCCTGCTGTCCCCGCCGGAACCACAGCCGAACTGTTCGTCCTGTTATCCTTCTTCAACCAGTCCTCCAGAACCGCTTTCTCCTGCGTTATATGTCCAGCTGTCACCGCCAGATAAATCTTCTCAATCCCTCCGGAAGTCATCTGCCGGTTCAGTTCAGCCGCAGCCTTTCCATTCAAAGCAAACACAAGAACACCTTCCACCGGCTGATCCAGACGATGGATAATCCCCAGATACGGCATCTTCCCCGGATTCTTCTGCGCAATATAATTCTTCAGCAGACTCTCCATATCCATACTGCCAACCCGCGCATTCTGAACAGCAATTCCTGCCGGCTTATGACATACCAAAATTTCTCTATCTTCATATAAAATATAATCTCTGATATCTTTGATCCACATAAAAAAAGCCCTCCTTTTCATGGAGAGTATATCTTAAATTTCCCATTTACGCAACGAATGCTTTTTACATCAAAGTGTCATACAAAAACTACATATTAAAAACGGTCATCACTTTTTACTTTTCCTGATTTCAAAAATGATGACCGTTTTAATGTTCTTCGTTATTCAATTTATTTTCCTCTTCGTATTCTTTCTATATTATACTTAGTAAACGAATTTGCGGTTTCACTATTCAATTATTTTATTTTAAATACTCTCTCTTTATTTCCTGCTCATAATTCATGTGATCATTCTTTTT
>NZ_QUDO01000067.1 GCF_003477525.1 Ruminococcus sp. AF41-9 | reverse complement strand
GAAAAAGTTTCAAAATAAATCAAAAAATATTGATGAAGTCTACCAATCAGTGTTTTTTCGTTGTATAATGTTTTATCGTACAGGGTCACTTTCCTTTGTAATGTTTTGGGTCAAATTCATTATACATCAGAAAGTCCTGTACGATATTTTTTTATGAAAAAGTTGTAAAGTGGTGATTCTGAAGAAAAATAACAGTAAAACGAAAGGAAGTTATTTATATTTAAAGGAAGGTGATGAGGTCGTGGAATGCCTCTTAAAAGTAGCATAGATACAGGCAGATATACAGCGGACTACCTGCAATGTGGAAACCTGTCATATCCGGTTCGCTGTGGGATTTATATATACCTGAACCGCATAGAAAATAAAAGTGAGTGGAAAAAAGAGGACAGGGGGCTGATTCAGTTAAAAATAAAAGACATCAGCATAAATTCGCTGATGTCTTTTATAAATAGTACTTTATTGTTTATAAATAATTTACTTTGTGTCCTGCAGTGCAAGATAACCTTCTTCGCCTGTACGGATTTTAACAACATTTTCAATATCATATACAAATACTTTACCGTCACCGATCTGGCCTGTATGAAGAACTGCTTTGGCAGTTTCAATAACTTTCTGTACAGGTACGAGACTGACAACAATCTCAATCTTGATCTTAGGAAGAAGATTCATTTCCATCTCAACACCACGATAGTAGGATGGAGCCCCTTTCTGTACACCGCATCCGAGAACGTTCGTGATAGTGATACCTGTAACACCAATTTCGTTCATTGCCTGCATAAATTCATCAAGTTTATTCTGACGTGTAATGATAACAACTTTTGTAAGCTTATGAACGCCTTCTTTCGGAAGTTCAGGAACTGATTCAGCAGGAGCAGAAGGTCTGGCTGTGACAACAGGAGCTTTTATGGAAGTTCCCATAGGAGTCGGAACACCAGCCATTGCGAAACCGTCATAAGCACTTGCAAGACCATGTTCTTTGGAGTCAAGACCTGCAATCTCTTCTTCAGCTGAAACACGAAGTCCGATTGTATGTTTGATTACCTGGAAGATAATTGTCATAGTAACAACAACCCATGCGATTGTAATGATCATACCAGTGAACTGAACACCAAATCCGTGGAAGCCGCCGCCTGTAAGGAGCCCTTTCCAGTCTGTGCCTGATCCGTCTGAGAAAAGACCAACTGCAAGAGTACCGAAAGCACCGTTTAAACCATGAACACCGACAGCACCAACAGGGTCATCAATTTTCAGAACCTTGTCAATAAATTCAATACCAAATACTACGATAAAACCGGAAGCAATACCGATGATTGCTGCGGATGTAGGAGAAACTGTGTCACATCCTGCTGTAATTGCTACAAGTCCTGCAAGAGAACCATTCAGAGACATGGAAACATCTGGTTTTTTGTAACGTACCCATGTGATGATCATAACAGTTAGAGTTGCAACAGCTGCTGCAAGGTTAGTAGTAACGAAGATTTTACCTGCACTTACAATTGCATCGCCTTCCATACTGACTGTGGAAGCACCGTTAAATCCGAACCAGCAGAACCAGAGGATAAATACACCTAAAGCACCAACTGTAAGGTTGTGTCCCGGGATAGCCTTTGATTTGCCGTCCTTTGTATATTTACCGATACGAGGTCCAAGGATGATGGCACCAATCAGAGCTGCCACACCACCTACCATATGTACTGCACAGGAACCTGCGAAATCGTGGAATCCCATCTGGCTGATAAATCCACCGCCCCAGATCCAGTGTCCGGATACCGGATATACAACAAGACTGATCATAAGGCTGTAGATGCAATAGGAAAGGAACTTGGTACGTTCTGCCATTGCACCGGAAACAATTGTTGCGGATGTTGCACAGAATACTGTCTGGAAGATTAAGAATGCCCAGAATGGAACTCCGTCAGGAAGCATTCCTGAACCATAGTGTGCTTCTGTGGCAATACCACCGATCTTTCCGATAAATCCATTACCTGCACCAAACATCAGACCGAAGCCGACCAGCCAGAAGACCGGGGTTCCGATACAGAAGTCCATCAGGTTTTTCATAATAATGTTACCTGCGTTTTTGGCTCGTGTGAAGCCTGTTTCTACCATTGCGAATCCGGCCTGCATAAAGAAGACCAGCGCGGCGCCGACCAGCACCCATATTGTGTTTACTGCGGAAAATTCCATAATAATATTCCTCCCTCATAAAAATTTCCTCATATTTTATAAAATGCAAAAAGCGCAATGCCTGGAAATGTAGCCAGTTCATCGCGCTTTTGCGAATATAAAATCCATATTTATAGTGTATTGCATAACTGATGTAATAGAAAAGACATTTCGTATGACTGTATGCAATGCAGTTTAAAATCAAAATTATATGTAAAACAGGGGAACATCAAAATATCGTGTGATTAATGGATGAGGAAATCGATAATGAATTATGAAGTAGAGTTCATAAAGATATTCCCCTGTTATTACCAATATGTTGGATATTTACGGATTGCTCCGCTGCGAAAGCAGCTCCCGCAAATCTGAATATCACTTATACGGAAAACAGAAGCTTGTCATATGTAGGATATGGAAGCAGTGCATCCGGAATCAGAGTTTCTGCTGCATCTACAGACTTTCTGAGTTCATCCATATCAGAAAGAACAACTGTCTGGTATGCTTTTGCATTAGCCAGAGGATCTTCTGTAGCAAGCGCTTTGGCAGTGTCTGCTTTTAAGGTCTCAAGACCTGTGGAAATCTCATCAGCAAGCTGTGACAGCTCTTTGATCAGTTTTCCTTCAGAAGCTGTGCTGACATCTGAAACAACTGATTTTTTAGCAACAGCAGTAGCTGCAACTTTGTCGATATATGCGAATACAGATGGAAGGAAATCCTTCTGTACCATTTCAACCATAGTATTGGACTCAATGTTAAGGATCTTGGAATAGGATTCCAGCCAGATCTCATAACGGGATTCAATTTCTTCTTTTGTGAAGATATGATATTTGGTAAAGAGTTCAATATTTTTATCTGCGATCCACTGAGGAAGAGCATCCGGTGTGGATTTCAGGTTAAAGAGACCACGTTTCGTAGCTTCTTCAATCCATTCGTCTGTATAACCGTTTCCGTTAAAGATAACACGTTTATGATCAATAATTGTCTTCTTGATCAGTTCGTGGATTGCATCCTCCATCTTGTCTTCCGGTACATCTTTTAACTGTTCTGCAAACTGGTGAACGCACTCAGCAACAGCAGTGTTTAAGATAATGTTCGGGTTTGCAACAGAAGCTTCAGAACCAAGCATACGGAATTCGAATTTGTTTCCTGTAAATGCGAATGGTGAAGTACGGTTTCTGTCTGTATTGTCTTTTACGAAATGTGGAAGTACTTTTGCACCGATATCCATCTGGACTGCGCGGCTTCCTGCAAAATATTCGTCATTTTCGATAGATTTTAATACTTCTGTCAGTTCATCGCCCAGGAATACGGATACAACAGCAGGCGGAGCCTCGTTTGCACCAAGACGGTGATCATTTCCTGCACTTGCTACAGAAATACGAAGTACATCTGCATATTCATCAACTGCTTTAATAACAGCTGTCAGGAAAATCAGGAACTGTGTATTTTCAGCGGGTGTTTTTCCCGGATCAAGGATATTTACACCTGTATCTGTGATCATAGACCAGTTGTTGTGTTTACCACTTCCGTTGATTCCCTCAAATGGTTTCTCGTGAAGAAGGCATACAAGTCCGTGCTTGTCGGCAACTTTCTTCATTACTTCCATTGTTAACTGGTTGTGGTCAACTGCAACGTTTGTTGTATCGAATACAGGAGCCAGCTCGTGCTGTGCAGGAGCAACTTCGTTATGTTTTGTTTTGGCAGGAATACCAAGTTTCCAGAGCTCTACATCCAGGTCATGCATATAAGCTGCGACACGAGGTTTCAGAGCACCGAAGTAATGATCTTCCATTTCCTGACCCTTAGGAGCAGGAGCACCGATCAGTGTACGTCCGCAGAATACAAGGTCTTTTCTCTGTTTGTATAATTCCTTGTCTACCAGGAAGTATTCCTGTTCAGGACCTACAGTTGTATTTACGTGTTTGACATCTTTATTTCCTATTATATGGAGAAGGTTTGTAGCTTCTTTATCAAGTGTCTGCATGGAACGAAGGAGAGGGGTCTTTTTATCAAGAGCTTCTCCGCTGTAGGAGCAGAATGCTGTAGGAATGTAAAGAGTTCCGTCTTTGATGAATGCCGGTGATGTCGGATCCCATGCTGTATATCCTCTTGCCTCGAATGTGGCACGAAGACCGCCTGACGGGAAACTGGAAGCATCCGGCTCACCTTTTACAAGTTCTTTACCGGAGAAATCCATGATCACCTGACCGTCTCCTGTAGGAGAAATGAAGCTGTCATGTTTCTCGGCAGTTACGTTTGTCATTGGCTGGAACCAGTGAGTATAATGAGTAGCGCCGTTCTCGGTAGCCCATTCTTTCATTGCAACAGCAACGGAGTTGGCAACATCAAGTTCAAGGTGTGTACCGCTCTCGATTGTTTTCTTTAATGCTTTGTACATGTCTTTTGGCAGTTTACTTCTCATTACTTTGTCGTTGAAGACCAGGCTGCCGTACAGTTCAGGGATATTCTGTGCCATATAGGTACTCTCCTTTCGGTTTGCAATATTTTCTGAATATGTGTAGTGCCGCTGCAGATCACCATTGTGACTGCCTGCGGTTTTCGTCTCATAGAAAATTCCTCATCGAACATTTTCTATAAAACGAAAAAGGCGCCATGGATGAGATCTCTGTAGATCTTTCCAAAGCGCCTTTGCTTTATGTGCTGTACTATAAACGAAATGAAAACAGATGTCAAGCACTTTTTTTGAAAAAATTCAGAAAAAATTTTTGAGATATGACAAAAAAAGGATAGGTTGACAAATTTGTTTCTATTATTATAATTTGAATTTGGAACCCGCCAAACATAAGAAAACAGTGCCGGCGGGTTTTGAAAGTAAAGTTAAAGTCAGACAAGAGAATACGATCGGAGGAAATCAGATGGCTGGAATAAAAGAAGAGTGCGGCGTCTTTGGGATTTATGATCTGGATGGCGGCAATGTAGTTCCGTCCATATATTATGGACTGACTTCCCTGCAGCACAGAGGACAGGAATCTTGCGGACTTGCAGTTTCTGATACTAAGGGAGAGCGTGGAAATGTGAAGTTTCATAAGGATCTGGGACTTGTAAGTGAAGTTCTCAGACAGGATGTTGTCCGTAAATATGAGGGAGATATTGGTATTGGTCATGTAAGATATTCCACAACAGGAGCTTCTGTTGCAGAGAATGCACAGCCCCTTGTTTTGTCTTATGTAAAGGGAACTCTTGCACTTGCACATAACGGAAATCTGGTTAATACACCGGAGCTGAAATGGGAACTGATCCAGAATGGAGCGATTTTCCATACAACTACAGATTCAGAGGTTATTGCGTTCCATATCGCAAGAGAACGTGTACATTCTAAAACAGTAGAAGAGGCAGTGTTAAAGACTGCAAAGAAGATCAAAGGTGCTTATGGTCTGGTAGTTATGAGCCCGAGAAAACTGATCGCAGTCCGCGATCCATATGGACTGAAACCATTGTGTCTCGGTAAAAGAGGAAATGCTTATGTTATTGCTTCTGAGAGCTGTGCACTGACATCTGTAAGTGCGGAATTTATCCGTGACATTGAGCCGGGTGAGATCCTTACGATCACAAAAGACGGACTGAAGTCCAATAAAGAGCTTGCGTCTGCTGCTGCAAAACGCGCGCATTGTGTGTTTGAGTATATATATTTTGCAAGACTTGACAGTACCATTGATGGGGTGAAGGTCTATGATGCCAGAATCCGCGGCGGTAAATCTCTTGCCAAATCTTATCCTGTAGAGGCAGATCTTGTAACTGGTGTACCGGAGTCCGGACTCCCTGCTGCAAAGGGATATTCCGAAGCATCAGGAATCCCGTTTGCATTTGCGTTCTATAAAAACAGCTATATTGGAAGAACATTTATCAAACCGACTCAGGAAGAACGTGAGTCCAGTGTTCATCTGAAACTGAGTGTGCTGGAATCTGTTGTAAAAGATAAGAGGATTGTTCTGGTGGATGATTCTATTGTTCGTGGAACAACCATTGCAAACCTGATCCACATGTTAAAAGAGGCGGGAGCAAAGGAAGTACACGTACGTATCAGTTCACCGCCATTTTTACATCCATGCTATTTCGGAACTGATGTGCCGTCAAATGACCAGCTCATTGCAGCCAGCCACAGCACAGAGGAAATCTGTAAAATGATTGGTGCAGATTCTCTTGGATATATGCAGACAGATTATCTGGAAGGAATGGCGGGCGGCCTGCCGTTATGTAAGGCATGCTTTGATGGAAATTATCCGATGGAGATTCCGGATTATACAAATGCGGAGTTTGCAGATATTGTGAAGTGTTAAGCCGCAAAAATTCATAAAAAATGCAGAAACCTGTCGATGATATATGGAATCAATCTCACATAATGGTAAAACCAATATGAAATAAAATTGTATATAATGTATAAAACAATACTACAAAAACATATATAAATGAACAAATTCTATAATAAAACTCCTGTGCTTTGTGAAAGTTGGACAAATTTAAAAACTTGACAAATTCTGAAATGTGGAACATAATATGGGCGTCTGATAGAAAAAAAACAAAGAATGTTTTCAGAAAGGGTGATCACGATGTCACAGAGTAAAATCAAGTTAAATGCAGCTGAAGAGGTGCAGGAATTTGTGAATGCTGCAAGCAGATGTGATTTTGATATTGATGTTTATTATAACAGATTTTTAATTGATGCCAAATCAATCCTTGGTGTATTTAGTCTGGATCTGACCAGAGAACTGACAGTAGACTGTCACGGGGAGAGCCAGGAATTTAATCGTACATTGAAGAAATTTGCAGTTGCGTAAATTTTACATTTTTACAACCGAATAATTATTGCAGAGAAGACGGGTCTGGCAGATGAACTTCTACAGATTCGTTTTTTCTGTATAATGAACTTGCGTTACTGTTCATATTCCGCTATCCCGCAAGGTGTTTTGGCATGAATATGCCAAAATCCCGAGACATACTTGATTTGTTTAAAAAACAGAAAATTCATTATTGACAAACGAAAAAAAATGTTTTATAGTATAGCATATTTTTAAAGAAAGCCAATTGAACACATATATTATGGAAGATATGATGATCTGACAAAGGCGTCAGATGCAGAATACCAGATGGGTCAAGTGCCCTCTGATAGCTGCATCTGACGCTTTTTTATTAACAAAGGATGATGGAGGAGGAAATCAAAATGGCAGTGAAATACGTATTTGTCACAGGAGGAGTTGTTTCCGGTCTCGGAAAAGGAATCACAGCTGCATCTCTGGGACGTCTTTTGAAAGCGAGAGGATATCAGGTAACCATGCAGAAGTTTGATCCTTATATCAATATCGACCCCGGAACCATGAACCCGATTCAGCACGGAGAAGTTTTTGTAACAGACGATGGTACAGAGACAGACCTGGATCTGGGACATTATGAGAGATTCATTGATGAGAGTCTTGATAAAAATTCCAATGTGACAACCGGTAAGGTTTACTGGTCTGTTCTTCAGAAAGAACGTCACGGGGATTTCGGCGGGGGTACCGTACAGGTAATTCCTCATATTACAAATGAGATTAAGAGCCGTTTCTACCGCGCCAAATCACCGGAGGAAAACAAGATTGCCATTATCGAGGTGGGAGGAACAGTCGGTGATATTGAAAGCCAACCGTTCCTGGAAGCAATTCGTCAGTTCCAGCTCAATGTGGGACATGACAATGCAATCCTGATCCACGTAACATTAATTCCTTATTTAAAGGCATCTGAAGAACTGAAAACAAAACCTACACAGGCAAGCGTAAAGGAACTTCAGGGAATGGGAATCCAGCCGGATGTACTGGTGTGCAGAAGTGAACATGAGCTGACAGAGGACATTAAAGAAAAAATCGCTTTATTCTGCAACGTACCTGTATCACATGTACTTCAGAACCTGGATGTGGAATATTTATATGAAGCTCCTCTTGCAATGGAAAGAGAGAAGCTTGCAGATGTAGTTCTTTCAAGTCTCCGTCTGGAAAACAGAAAACCGGATTTAAGTGACTGGGAGGAAATGGTAGAAAGTCTGAGAAATCCGAATAAAACAGTAAAGATTGCAATTGTAGGAAAATATACACAGCTTCATGATGCATATCTCAGTGTAGTAGAGGCACTGAAACATGGTGGAATTTCCTGCAGAGCCAAAGTAGAGCTTGACTGGATTGATTCCGAAGAATTGACAGAGAAGAATCTGGATCAGCAGCTTCACAATGTAGATGGTATCCTGGTTCCGGGTGGTTTCGGAAACAGAGGTACAGAAGGAATGATCCTGGCAGCACAGTATGCAAGGGTACATAAGATTCCATATCTTGGAATCTGTCTGGGAATGCAGATGGCAATTGTAGAATTCGCCCGTCATGTACTTGGATACGAAGATGCAAACAGTATTGAACTGAATCCGGAAACCAAACACCCGGTAATTGCATTAATGCCTGATCAGGAAGATATCGAAGATATTGGTGGAACCTTAAGACTTGGAAGCTATCCATGTATTCTTGCAGAAGATTCCAGATCCTATGAACTCTTTGGCAAAAAAGAAATCCATGAGCGTCACAGACATCGTTATGAAGTAAACAATGCATTCCGTAAAGAACTTCAGGAGAAGGGAATGAATATCGTAGGAACTTCCCCTGATAATCGTATCGTAGAGATGATCGAAATCGCAGGGCACCCGTTCTATGTAGGAACCCAGGCCCATCCGGAATTCAAATCCCGCCCGAACCATGCACATCCTTTATTCAAAGGATTCATCCAGGCGGCCGTCGATAAGAAAATAAGCGAAGAACAGCAGCAGAAATAGAAAGGATGAGGAGATTATGAAAGAAGTGAGAGAACAGCAGCAACAACAGCAAGGTCTGTACCGGCCTGAATTTGAGCATGACAACTGCGGTATCGGAGCAGTTGTCAATATCAAAGGTAAGAAAACCCACGATACTGTTGCAAATGCATTAAAGATCGTAGAACATCTGGAACATCGCGCAGGTAAGGATGCAGAAGGCAAAACCGGTGACGGTGTAGGTATCCTTCTCCAGATTTCCCATAAATTTTTCAAGAAAGCCTGTAAGAAAGAGGGATTTGAGATTGGTGATGAGAGAGAATACGGCATCGCACAGTTTTTCTTCCCACAGCACGAGATCAAACGCGCACAGGCAAAGAAGATGTTTGAGATCATTCTTGAAAAAGAAGGTCTGGAACTTCTTGGCTGGCGTCAGGTTCCGGTATTTCCGGAGGTACTCGGACATAAAGCCAGAGAATGTATGCCATGCATCATGCAGGCATTTATCAAAAAGCCGGAAGATGTGGAAAAAGGTCTTCCATTTGACCGTATGCTCTACATTGCAAGACGTGAGTTTGAACAGAGTAATGACAATACTTATGTAGTATCCATGAGCAGCCGTACCATCGTTTACAAAGGTATGTTCCTGGTTGGACAGCTTCGTACTTTCTTTGAAGATCTCCAGAGCCCGGATTATGAATCAGCCATCGCTATGGTACACTCCCGTTTCAGTACCAACACAAACCCAAGCTGGGAGAGAGCACATCCTAACCGCTTTATGGTACACAACGGTGAGATCAACACCATCCGCGGCAACGCAGATAAGATGCTTGCAAGAGAAGAAAATATGGAATCACCATATCTGGAGGGACAGCTTCACAAAGTGCTTCCTGTTGTAAACAGAAATGGTTCCGACTCTGCAATGCTTGATAATACACTGGAATTCCTGGTAATGAGTGGCATGGAGCTGCCTCTTGCAGTGATGATCACAATCCCTGAACCATGGGCAAACAATGATACTATTTCACAGGCAAAGCGTGATTTCTACCAGTACTATGCAACTATGATGGAGCCATGGGACGGACCTGCATCTATCCTCTTCTCAGACGGTGATGTGATGGGAGCTGTCCTGGACAGAAACGGTCTCCGTCCATCCAGATATTATATTACCTCCGATGGTTACATGATCCTTTCCTCAGAGGTGGGTGTTCTGCCAATCCCGGAAGAGAAAATCGTATTAAAAGAGCGTCTCCATCCTGGAAAAATGCTTCTTGTAGATACTGTAAAGGGAAAAGTGATCGATGACAATGAACTGAAAGAGGGCTATGCAAAAATGCAGCCATACGGTGAATGGCTGGACAGTCATCTGGTACAGTTAAAAGACATCAAGATTCCTAACGAAAGACCGGAAGAATATACACCTGAGCAGAGAGCACGTCTGCAGAAAGCATTCGGCTATACTTATGAGCAGTACCGTACTTCCATCAGAAACATGGCGTTAAACGGAGCAGAGAGCATCGGAGCTATGGGTGTGGATACCCCGCTTGCAGTATTTTCCAAACAGAACAGACCATTATTTGACTACTTTAAACAGCTCTTCGCACAGGTTACCAATCCTCCAATTGATGCAATCCGTGAGGAAATCGTTACCAGCACAAGTGTTTATGTAGGCAAAGACGGAAACCTGCTGGAGCAGAAACCGGAAAACTGTCAGGTATTAAAGATTAATAACCCGATCCTGACAAATACAGACATGATGAAGATCAAGAGCTTCAAACATGAGGGCTTCAAGACAGCGGTTGTTTCTACCTTATATTATAAGAGTACTAAACTTGAGAGAGCCATTGACCGTCTTTTCGTAGAAGTAGATAAAGCATTCCGTGAGGGTGCAAATATCCTTGTTCTTTCAGACAGAGGAGTAGATGAAAACCATATGCCGATTCCGTCACTTCTGGCAGTATCCGCAGTTCATCAGCATCTGGTAAAGACGAAAAAGAGTACCTCCCTTGCAATTATCCTGGAATCCGGAGAACCAAGAGAAGTACATCATTTTGCAACCTTACTTGGTTACGGTGCAAGTGCAATCAACCCGTACCTTGCCCTTGAGACCATTCATGAACTGATCGACAGTCATATGTTGGAGAAAGACTATTATGCAGCAGTAGATGACTACAATCATGCAGTGATCAGCGGTATTGTAAAGATTGCTTCCAAGATGGGTATTTCCACCATCCAGTCTTATCAGGGATCTCAGATCTTTGAGGCAATCGGTATTTCCTCAGATGTGATCGAGAAATACTTTACTGGTACTGTAAGCCGTGTAGGTGGTATCACTCTGGCAGATATTGAGGAAAATGTAGAGAAGCTTCATTCCGAAGCATTTGACCCATTAGGACTTCCTACAGACCTGACTCTGGACAGCGTAGGTGCACACAAGATGAGAAGCCAGGGAGAGGAACACCGTTACAATCCTCAGACTATCCATCTTCTGCAACAGTCCACATGGACAGGAAGCTACGATCTGTTCAAACAGTACACAGACCTGGTGGATAAAGAAAACCACGGAAACTTAAGAGGACTTCTGGACTTTAAGTTTGCTGAGACTCCGGTTCCCCTTGAAGAAGTGGAGAGCGTAGATGATATCGTAAAACGATTTAAGACAGGTGCCATGTCCTATGGTTCCATTTCACAGGAAGCACATGAGACACTGGCAATCGCCATGAACCACCTCCATGGAAAATCCAATACAGGTGAGGGTGGTGAAAGTGATGAAAGACTGGATTCCGCAGGAAGCAGTGATGACAGATGCTCCGCGATCAAACAGGTTGCCAGTGGCCGTTTCGGTGTAACCAGCCGTTATCTTGTATCTGCAAGAGAAATCCAGATCAAGATGGCACAGGGTGCAAAACCGGGTGAAGGCGGACATCTTCCTGCAAAGAAGGTATATCCATGGATTGCCAAAACCCGTCATTCTACACCAGGTGTCAGCCTGATCTCCCCGCCACCGCACCACGATATCTATTCTATCGAGGACCTGGCACAGTTAATCTATGACCTTAAAAATGCAAATAAATATGCAGATATTTCTGTCAAACTGGTATCTGAAGCGGGTGTCGGTACTGTCGCAGCAGGTGTTGCCAAAGCCGGTGCACAGACCATCCTGATTTCCGGTTATGACGGAGGTACCGGTGCAGCTCCGAGAAGTTCTATCCACAATGCAGGACTTCCGTGGGAACTGGGACTTGCAGAAACACATCAGACACTGCTTAAAAACGGTCTGAGAAACCGTGTCCGCATTGAGACAGACGGTAAGCTTATGAGTGGTCGTGACGTTGCAATCGCAGCATTGATGGGTGCAGAGGAATTCGGTTTCGCAACAGCTCCTCTTGTAACTATGGGCTGTGTGATGATGCGTGTATGTAATCTGGATACCTGCCCGGTAGGTGTGGCAACACAGAATCCGGAACTCCGCAAGAGATTTAAAGGAAAACCGGAATATGTAGAGAATTTCATGCGCTTTATCGCACAGGAATTAAGAGAGTATATGTCTAAACTGGGATTCCGTACAGTCAGCGAAATGGTTGGACGTACAGATCTTCTGGTTCAGACAGATAATGTACCAGAACCACATCAGGGTAAAGTAGATTTAAGTGCAATCCTGAACAATCCATTTGCAGGCAAAGATCAGAAAGTTACCTTTGACCCGAAGGCTGTATATAATTTTGAACTGGAAAAAACCATGGATGAAAAAGTTCTGGTTAAGAAATGCGCAAATGCAATCAATAAAGGTCAGAAAACAGAGCTTTCTGTAAATCTGACAAACATTGACCGTACATTCGGAACCATCCTTGGTGCAGAGATTACCAGAAAGAATAAAAACGGACTTGCAGATGACACCATCACTGTACACTGCAACGGTGCCGGCGGACAGAGCTTCGGTGCATTTATCCCCAAAGGACTTACACTGGAACTGACCGGTGACAGTAATGACTACTTCGGAAAAGGACTTTCCGGTGGTAAACTGATCCTGAAGGTTCCGGAAAAAGCTGCATACAAAGCAGAAGAGAATATTATCGTAGGTAATGTTGCCCTTTACGGTGCAACCAGTGGTACTGCATTTATCAATGGTGTTGCAGGTGAGCGTTTCGCAGTCCGTAACTCCGGTGCATCTGCAGTTGTAGAAGGTGTAGGAGAACATGGCTGTGAATATATGACAGGCGGCCGCGTAGTCGTACTTGGTAAGACTGGCAAGAACTTTGCAGCAGGTATGAGCGGCGGTATCGCATATGTACTGGATGTGGATAATGTTCTTTACAAGAACCTGAACAAAGCTATGATTTCCATCGAAAAAGTGGAAAATAAATATGACAGAAAAGAACTTCGCGACCTGATTGAAGCTCATGTAGAAGCAACAGGTTCCAAACTCGGTGCGAAAGTTCTGGCTGACTTTGATTATTATCTGCCGCACTTTAAGAAACTCATTCCAAATGAGTACAAGAAGATGATCACTTTAAGTGCAAAACTGGAAGAAAAAGGTCTGAACAGTCAGCAGGCACAGATGGAAGCGTTCTACGAAAGTATTGGCGCCAAGCATTGATAATAATTGAATATATCGTGTGAGCTTATCAATGTTGTCATGAAATAAAAATGACATGGCTATACCATTATTGCCGCAGTCCGTGCGGCGAAAAGGAGGAAATCATGGGAAAACCTACGGGATTTTTAGAGTATAAAAGAGAGACGGCAAAGGTTCTGCCGCCAAAGGTCCGCATTGCAAATTTCAAAGAATTCAGGACCCCGTTAAATAAAGAAAAACAGAAACTTCAGGGTGCACGCTGCATGGCATGTGGCGTCCCATTCTGCCAGTCAGGTATGATGATCGGCGGTATGGCATCTGGCTGCCCTCTGCATAATCTTGTACCTGAGACAAATGATCTGGTTTATACAGGCAACTGGAAACAGGCATTCCTAAGACTGAGCAAGACACACAGCTTCCCGGAATTTACTTCACGTGTCTGCCCTGCACTCTGCGAAGCAGCCTGCACCTGTAATATAAACGGAGAACCGGTGTCCACAAAGGAAAACGAACGTGCGATTATTGAGACAGCCTATGAGAACGGATGGGTAACTCCGCAGATTCCCGAAGTACGTACAGGCAAATCTATTGCAGTCATCGGAAGCGGTCCCTCCGGACTGGCAGCAGCCCAGCAGTTGAACAGACGAGGTCACAGTGTAACTGTATTTGAAAGAAAAGACCGTGTAGGCGGACTTCTCCGCTACGGTATCCCTAACATGAAGCTGGACAAAGCTGTTGTTGACAGAAGAATCCACCTTATGGAAGAAGAGGGAGTGAAATTCGTTACAAATGTAAACGTAGGAAAGGACATCAAGGCAGAAGAACTTCTGAAACAGTTCGACCGCGTCATCCTTGCCTGCGGAGCATCCAATCCACGAGACATCAAAGTTCCGGGAAGGGATGCAAAAGGAATCTATTTCGCAGTAGATTTCCTGGGACAGGTAACAAAAGCGCTGTTGGACTCTGACTTTGCCAAAGTTCCATATGAACTTGCAAAAGGTAAAAACGTTCTGGTCATCGGTGGTGGTGATACAGGAAATGACTGTGTGGGAACATCTATCCGTCTGGGTGCCAAATCTGTGATCCAGTTAGAGATGATGCCCAAGCCGCCAGTGGAAAGAACACCATCCAATCCATGGCCGCAGTGGCCGAGAGTCCTCAAAACAGATTATGGCCAGGAAGAAGCTATCGCAGTATTCGGACATGACCCACGAGTATACCAGACTACTGTTACAGAATTTATCAAAGATAAAAACGGAAATGTCTGCCAGGCAAAACTCACAAAATTAAAGAGTGAAAAAGATCCAAAGACAGGACGTATGATGATGGTTCCTGTAGAAGGAAGCGAAGAAGTCATCCCTGTAGATGTAGTCCTTATCGCAGCCGGATTCCTTGGCAGTGAGAAATATGTAACAGACGCATTTAAGGTAGCCATCAATGGAAGAACCAATGTAGATACAAAACCAGAGCAGTATCAGACCTCCGTAGACAAAGTCTTCACAGCAGGAGACATGCACAGAGGCCAGTCCCTGGTAGTATGGGCGATCCGCGAGGGCAGAGAAGCTGCGAAAGCGGTGGATGAATCACTGATGGGATATTCCTATCTGTAAAAATAAGATAAAATATGACAAAGGTGCTATTGCCTGACGGAAAAGGACGTCAGGAAGTAGCACCTTTGTTTTTTGAAGTGATTTTCGGGTGTTTCGGGTATTACAATAATTGTAGTTTAGTTTGAATAAACAAAAATACTTAGTAAACCAGCGTAGTCCTATCAGCGATTACACGGCGAAGATGTGATTACCACACCGAAAACAAAGAAAAGTAATCGTATGATCAAAATGCCGAAGTTCCTCTGTGAAGAACTGCAGGAATATTTGCAGATGCTTTACGGATTGAAGAAGAAAGACCGAATCTTTACGGTCACAAAGAATATCGTAGAGGTGTATATCTGAATCTGCTTACAAGTGGAAGGTTGAATGATTATTTGGCTGATATAGAAGAACAGGCACAGAAACGCTTTGAAAGGATTGTAGAGCAGATGGCAGAGAGTGAAGGTATTACCGAATAACTTAAAGCAACTGATCAGGTGGCTTGGGTAGGAGAAATGAATAATATTTGGAGTAGAGCAAGAGAGGTTGTGAATGCTGAATTGATTTATAACTAAAAGAGAAGAGATTTTGGATAAATGCTTGACTGTAAACCTTGTTTATAGCTTATTCTTAAGATAAAATAGAGTTGCTTGAAAGGAGTGCATAACATGAAAATAAAAGACGTAGAAGAACGAACAGGTTTATCCCGTTCTAATGTTCGTTTTTATGAAAAGGAAAAACTCATTGAGCCTTCAAGAAACGAAAGTAATGGTTATAGAGATTATTCAGAAAATGATGTGGAAAATATAAAGAAGATTGCATATCTGCGTACATTAGGAATTTCTATTGAGGATATACGAAGCATTATATCTGGAAAAGTAACATTGCAGGAAACGCTTGAGAGGCAGAATGAAATATTAAATAGTCAGATTACTGATTTGAATAAGGCAAAACGCATGTGCGAAAAAATGTTGGGTGAAGAAAGTATTAGTTATGAAAAATTACAGGTAGAACAATATGTAACAGAGTTGCAGGATTATTGGAAAGATAATCAAACTGTTTTCAAACTGGATTCAGTTAGCTTTTTGTATATATGGGGAAGTATGCTTACTTGGGCAACGATTACCGTACTATGCTTGATTATTGGGACATTGTCTTATTCTAAGCTGCCGACAGAAATTCCGGTACAATGGAGTAAAGGTGTGACAACATCTTTGGTGAATAAAAATTGGATTTTTATTTGTCCGGTTATTTGTATTATAATTCGTTATTTATTAAAACCTTTTATCTATGCCAAATTACAGATGAATAATTATTATGGAGAAATTATAACAGAGTATTTGACAAATTATATGTGTTTTATTGTATTGTCAGTAGAAGTTTTCTCAATACTTTTTACTTTCGGAGTGGTAAAAAGTGTTGTTGTACTTTTATTTGTGAACACGGCAGTCTTTATGGGATTGTTAGTAGTCGGATTGACGAAAATGGATTTGAGAGGAAAAGAAATTTTATGATTCAGATTTCAAATTTAACTAAAAAATATGGTGAAACAGTCGTTTTTTCGAACTTAAACTATACATTTGAAAATACTTGTATTTATGGACTTGTTGGAAGAAATGGAGCTGGAAAGACTACCCTTTTGAATATACTTTCGAATTATGATAAAAATTATACGGGAGTAATTTCTATCGACGGAGAAAAAATGAACAAGGTTGATTATCTTGATATGCCGGTTGCCTATGCAATGGATCAACCAAGTTTTTTTAATGAGCTGACAATATATGAAAATCTTCTTTTAATTGCTTCGAGTAGAAAGATAAAAAAGCAAGAGGCATTTGATAAAATCGAGAGGATTTTAGATGGGTTGGGATTAAAAAAGTATGAGAACTATTCTCCGTCAGAACTTTCAAAAGGTACAATGCAACGACTAAATAATGCTTGTGCAATGATACAAGAAGAAAAAATTACTATTTTTGATGAACCATTCTCAGGGCTTGATCCTGTCCAAATGAAACTTTTAGAAAATGTAATAGTAGAGTTTCACAAGAAAGAAAAAGGAATTTACATTATTTCAAGCCATGATATAGAGTGTTTACAAAATGTTTGTGACAAGTGTCTTTTGTTACATAACGGACAAATTAGAGAAATCAATACGGAGGAAGTTGATAGAGAGAAAATCGCAAAGATTTTATCTGAAGGGGAATAAAGTATGTATCAGTTGCTTTTGAAACAGAGATTCAAATTTGCAGTTAGAATGATTAAACGAAATATAGGTGCTTATCTTATGCTGATTGCTATTGTGCCATGTATTCTTATATTACAATCTATGATTCAGACAACCCATGGAATGGATATTGCTGTTTTTATACCGTATGGTATTCTCTGCTTCTTGTTTATGAATTTGTTTGGAACAATACCAAGAATGCGTATTTCTCCTGAAACTTATATTTGGAAAATAGAAAAAACATATATTTGGCGAGTGAAGAAGATAGGAAAAAGCACGGTACTGACGTTGTGTGTTGCGTTGATTTTATTTTGGGCTTTCTCAATGGAGGGAATAGTTTTGAGACAGTTTATTGTGGTTATGATCTGTAACCCAATCGTCAATATGCATACGGTTTTATCGACGCAATATAAATATCGGGATATTACGAATATATGTATGTTAGCAGTAGTAATGATTTGCTTTTTTAATAGAAGTGTATTTGTTGCCAGTGTACTATTGATCATTTACGGATTATATTTCATTTTATATCCTTATTTTAGCTATCAAGCAATTATCCCGTTCTTTCAACAATATAATCAGATGTTATATGGTTTTTTGAATAGGGAATATGATACAGTCTTGCAAACACAGGATGAAGTGTTTTTCCAAAATAATCAGAGAGAAATGAAGGGACTGATGAAGAAATATTATGGCAACCGCTACCGTTTTTTGATGGTTTATGAGGTGGTTAGTGTTATTAGAAGAAAGAAACAGATTATGTATCAGTATTTTGCGATTGTTTTAATCACAATGTTATTATCGCAGATAGAGGGAAAATATATTGAGTATGTATTATTGTTTTCTATATTGATAATAGGACAGAATGTTGTCAGCTATAATGTGCAAAATGAATTACGTTTAGTAAAAAAAGGATTTCCGCTCAGATATTCTTTAAAAGAAAAATTACAATGCAAGTCAGTTATTGGAATGTTCTTGTTGTTACTCCCGATGCACTGTTATTGGATAGCGTATAAATTTGAATTATTTAGTATTCTCCTTTGGATATGGATGCCGATTCAGAGTATTATAATATATACAGCAAAGAACCGGCTGCAAAGGTTACTATATATACTTCCATTTTATATTTTGTCATTGTTATCTATGAGAGTATGGTAGATGTTTTTTTAACAATAAGATTATTGATTTTCTAAGCAAAACCGCTTATAATTTGAGTCGGAACATATTGCTATTATCCACAGAGAATAATACATTTGCTACACTAAATTTGCATATCTAAGATAATTTTTGAGCTATTCGGTTCATCCATTTCCCTTTATGATTAAGTACAAAAGACAGTATTTTTGAGTTTGTATTTTGTGTATTTCTCTTTCGGAGAATACAGAAATCTTTTCAAATTTAGCATAGAAAAATTTATTGACACCATATACGATACCAAAACATGAGCCGATAAAGAAAGTATATGTAGAAATGGTAAGGGAAATAGTAGAAAGTGAGGCGAAGAATCATGAAGACACTGAATGATTATATGTCAATGTCCTATCGTATGGAAGTTGTAGAAGATAAAACCGAAGGAGGATTCGTAGTTTCGTATCCGGATCTCCCTGGTTGCATTACCTGCGGAGAAACAGTGGAAAGTGCAATTTCAAATGCCCTGGATGCAAAAAAAGCATGGCTTGAAGCTGCGTTAGAAGAAGGAGTAGAAATCCATGAGCCGGATAGCCTTGAAGATTATTCCGGACAGTTTAACAACCGTAGCAAGAATTCCTTCACCTCTATAGGTGATGGGATGAATTGCACATTCGAGCATGTCTGCTCAAATTTATAAAAAATCATAAAAACACTTGTTCTGACACAATAAATATATTATAATAGAAAAAAAGAACAATATGCTCTTGGAATTTGAACAGTCGAAATAAGCAATAAGTGAGTGTACATAATGAGTTTAGATAATAATTCTCATTCAGTGTTTTTGTTTGATTCTGGTTATGAAATATAGCAGAAAGATGCTGGACGATAAGATGTCAGAGAGAACAAAAGAAATCTTTGAAATATAGCACCTGTTGAAACAATCCATCAGTATATAGAGAGTCAGGGTGAGAAAAATAAACCGGGCAGTAAAAATAAGGATCTATCCAAATAAAGAACAGATAACCCAGATAGAGAAGACGATCGGCTGCAGTCGTTTTCTCTATAACCGGATGCTTGCGGATAAGATCCGTCATTATCAGGAAGAAAAAAAGATGCTGAAAAATACGCCGGCCGGATATAAAAAAGAATATCCATGGCTGAAAGAGGTAGATTCTCTTGCGCTGGCAAATGTACAGTTAAATCTGGAAGGGGCTTTCCGGAAATTTTTCCGGGAACCGGGAGTGGGATTTCCGCATTATAAATCAAAAAAACATTCGCGGAGAATCCTATACAACGAATATGGTAAATGGGAATATCTGTCTGCAGGACAGGTTCCTGAAACTGCCAAAGATGCAGCCGGTAAAAATAAAACTCC
>NZ_QUDO01000066.1 GCF_003477525.1 Ruminococcus sp. AF41-9 | reverse complement strand
GTCCTGCGTCAGATATCTTTGCCGTGCGTCAGCACGCCTGCAGATACCTTCCTTGTCCTTCGCACTCTGCTGAACTGTCTTGCTTGCATTATTTTCTGGAATTGCTATAAGAATCTGAGGGCGAGAGATCGTCCTTTTTTGCATTCAAAAATATTTACAGCCTTTAAAAAATAAAAATGATATAAAATTTACAGATATCTATGTGAGATATGGAAATATTATTGCGAAAAAGTGATTTTAGAGGTAAGATATGTTTAAATGCCTGATATATTGCAAACAAGAATCTGACCCTTTCTTTTTGGCAATTATCAGAGTATGAAAATACAAAAAAGGAGAAGAAAAGCATGAAAAACAAATTGGGAAAAGTTTTAAGGGTAATGCTGTTAACATTAACAATCGCTCTTATGTACAGCATGAATGTATCCGCCGCCAGCGGACAGGCTTCTATTGGAAGCAAGAACTACGCAACAGTGCAGAAGGCACTGACAGCAGTACAGAATGGTCAGACAATCAAACTCAACAAAGATGTTACATTAAAGGATACTCTTTTATTTAAAAAGAATGTGACATATACGTTCGATATGAATAAGCATAAAATTACTTCAAAGATAATTGATGAAGATAAATGTGATTTGGAAATCAAAGCAGGAAAAGTAACTTTTACTAATGGAACCTTAAATGCAAGTGTATTTACTCGAAAAGGTGCTGCATTAACGGTAAATGGTGGAAATTATAAGCAGATCCTGAACTGGGGAAAAACTGTAATTAATAAAGGAAGCATTGTAAATTCCAAATATTCTGCGATTTGCAATTATAGTGGAACATTACTGGTAAAAAAGGCTACTGTCAAAGCTAATTATAATTGCGTTTATGCGTATGCTGGAACTGTGACGATCAAAGGTGGAGATTTCAGAAGCTATAGTGATGCTACTTCCTACCCTGTTATTTATTCAGAGAATGCAACAGTAAATTTAAAGGGTGGACGATATGTGCATTTATACTGGAAAACAGAAGCCGGAATTGTTTACAACAAGAATGGAAAGGTTACAATTTCCGGAGGCGATTATGGTGGAACATGTGCATCTATCCAGAACTATGGCACTATGACTATAAAGGGTGGAACATTTTTATCTGAAAATTCTCCTATTCTGCATTGTGGAGCGAAAAGCACAACAACAGTTACGGGTGGAGAACTGACCAGCGGTTCAACATTATGCGGAATTGAGATAGATAAGGGAAGAAAAAAATTCTCCATGACAGGAGGAACGCTGAAGACATATACAGTAATGGCTTTGGTCATCTGTCATGGCGATAAGAAAAATGTGACACTTGATAAGAAAAAAGCAAATCTTATTGGTGAAAGATGGGCAGATATCTCTGTGCAGTAAAAATAATATAAAGAAATTATAGATGAAAGGTCTGACGCTAAAAACAGCTGTTCAGACCTTTTTTGTGCGCTTTACCGGGTATATTTCCGGGACAGAAGGGTTTGGAATTATCCTGTTAATGGAAAGGATATAGTCAAAGCAGTTATTTGGGAACAGTGCTGCAAAATATTGACAGATATTTTGTAAAATTATGAAAAAATTGTTGAAAAAATTTTCCGGGGGGGGGGTATGATGAATTATCAGAACATGAACCCTAGATGAGTAAGCTGGAAAAATATACAAATTTCAGGCTTACTTATCTCCAGTTCTGAAAAAAGAAGACAGAAAAAGGAGAAGAAACGAATGAAAAACAAATTGGGAAAAGTTTTAAGGGCAATGCTGTTAACATTAACGATCGTTCTTATGTACAGCATGAATGTATCCGCGGCCAGCGGACAGGCATCCATTGGAAGCAAGAATTACGCAACCGTGCAGAAGGCACTGAATGCAGTACAGAGTGGTCAGACAATTAAACTGAATCAGGATATTACATTAAATAAAGCGCTGCTCTTTAAGAAAAATGTAAAGTATACATTTGATATGAACAAACATAAAGTTACAAGCAAAGTTGCCGACAGCGATACAGTAGGAGGCTTTGACGTACAGGCGGGAAATGTAACTTTTGCAAATGGTACAACATCAGCAGCGGTATTTGTACATGAAAATGCAACAGTTACTGTTAAAGATGGAACATACGCTCAGGTAACTAACTGGGGAAAAACAACTATTAAAAATGGTAAAGTTGTAAATAAGGATTATTCGGCAATCTGTAACTACAAGGGAACAATGGTAATCAACAAGGTTACTGCCAGAGCCAACTACAACTGCATTTATGCAGAAGGCGGTACTGTAACTGTAAATGGTGGAAACTATAAAGCTGCTAATTTCAAAACTACTTATCCGTTGATTTTTTCAAAAAAGGCAACTGTTAATTTGAAAGGGGGAAAATATACAACGACTCATGGAGCGGCAGTTTACAATGAAAACGGTAAAATTATAATTTCAGGAGGAAATTATGGTGGAAGCACTACCGGATTAAAGGGAATGATTATTAACTTTAAATCCATGACAATTAAAGGTGGTACATTTATCAGTGATAATTATGCAGCGGCACTTTTCTGCGGCGAAAACAGCAGTACGGTAATAAGCGGAGGCAAATTTACAGCCAAAGGAGATGTCGTTGATATCTATTCTGGAAGAAAGAAACTTCTGGTTACCGGAGGAACATATCAGGGAATGGCTGCGTTCTCTTTCGTATGGAATGAAGATAATACTAAAATTGATAAGAATAAAATAAAACTGGTAGGTTCTACAAGATATAAAATGACTTATTATGTAGGATAAAGAACATTGGCTGTGATGAAATAGAATCGTGGCACAGTTATATGTAATGAATATGTACAGATATAGGGAAAGCGAAAGTTTTCCCTATATTGTTATAAAAATATGGAGCGTGAATTATGAGAAAAAGAAAAATGAAATGGATTTTAATGATTTGCTGTCTGATATGCACGATGTTATTCTGCGTTACGGTAAATGCCAAAACGAAAGTAACAGGTCCTGAAGTTGTTGCAATTGGAAATAAAAAGTATATGACGTTGAAGCAAGCAGTAAAAGCAGTAAAGAAAGGACAGACTATAACATATTTACAGGATGACTGTTATGAAGAAGCGGTAGTGTTGGACAAGAATACCAGCTATACAATTGATTTTAAAAATGTCCAGACTTTTTCTTTAAAAGATGCACTTCTGGGAAAAATTATTGTAAAAAAGGGAACAGTGACAGTAAAGAATGGCAAGGATACTTCATTTGAAGTAGGGCCGGGCGGCAAACTGATTATGCAAAAAGGAAAATTTGGGAGTCTTAAAAATTCTGGAACAACAATTTTAAAAGGTGCAGAAGTAAAAGGTATATGGAATGCTGACGGAACACTGGATAGTCAGAATGCGACAGTAACAGGAAATATGACTGTGGCCGGCGGAAAAACAATTATCAATAAGGGAACCTATAAAATTTATTTTGGTCTGAAGGTGCAAGGAGGTACTGTTTTATTAAAAGGAGGACATTATTTAAATAAAGCAGAGGCTGTTAATAGCTATGCTAATGGTAAGGTGATTATATCGGGAGGAACATATGAAGGTATGGTAAGAAATAGTGCCCAAATGACAATAGAAGGTGGAACATTAAATCATGGTATCGTTAATAGCACAAATACAGCAGGAAAACTGCTCATAAAAGGCGGAGTAATAAAAGCCAATGGATATGCTTTGTCATGTGGAGGAAAGGGGGCTACAGATATTACAGGTGGAACTTTTGTCAGCAAATGTGGTGCACCTATAATGATAACGGATATGAAACAGACGGGTCATGTTTCGATAAAAAAAGCTGTTTTAAGAACAAAACCAGGATATGAGCGCGGCGCAATGTGGGTGCCTAAGAAAAATAATGAAAACATTTATATTTCAAAAGAAAATATTCTTTTTTATGGAACGTCCAGACTTATTTGTGAATAACTACAAATGGAATTCTAAAATTCTGGAAAACAGTACAGTTAAAATATTAAAGAAAATAAATATATGACAGACAGGTCTGGGTAACAAAAAAAGTTGCCCAGACCTTCTTTAAAAATTTTTATTTTTTAGGTGCATTTTGCAGTTGATTTTATGAGACATTTTTGCTATTGTAAAAACATCTGGTAGGTAGATTGTCTGGAATGAAAGTTCCGGACTATTTTTATGTAAATTGTTCAGGCAAAACAGCAGTTTTATGAAAAATTGTTATTGTTGGAAATAATATGGATATTAACAGAAAGGAAGATGAAGGTGACAGAGCAGGAACGTTTTATGAAAGAAGCCATCCGTCAGGCGAAGAAGGCGGAGGCTCTGGAGGAGGTGCCGATCGGCTGCGTGATTGTGCATGAGGGAAAGATCATTGCACGTGGATATAACAGAAGAAATACAGATAAGAATACACTCTCGCATGCAGAACTGAATGCGATCCGTAAAGCCAGTAAGAAACTGGGAGACTGGCGGCTGGAGGGATGTACGATGTATGTGACACTGGAACCATGCCAGATGTGTTCCGGGGCACTTGTTCAGTCCAGAATAGATGAAGTGGTGATTGGATGCATGAATGCCAAGGCTGGCTGTGCGGGTTCTGTCATGAATCTTTTGCAGGTGGACGGATTTAATCATCAGGTAAAAATCACGCAGGGGGTTCTGGAAGAGGAATGCTCTGTGATGCTGTCTGAATTTTTCAGGAGACTCCGTGAAAAAAAGAAGCAGGAGAAGACTGCACGGAAAGCAGAACAGCAGAAACTCGAAGATCAGCAAATTCAAGAAGAGGCAGATGAAGAATGAAAAAAGATACAACAAATGATATGACCGTCGGGAATCCGGTGAGTCTGATCATAAAATTTATGATTCCCATGTGTCTGGGAAATCTTTTTCAGCAGTTTTATAACATTGCAGATTCGATTGTTGCCGGAAAGTTTATCGGTGTTAATGCGCTGGCTGCGATTGGAAGTACCGGATCTCTGATGTTTTTTGTAACCGGATGGCTGAATGGTCTTTGCAGCGGATTTGCCATTATCATAGCGCAGATGTTTGGAGCAAAGAAATACGACAGGATGCGACATTATGTTGCCATGTCCGTCTATCTGATGGCGGCTTTTTCCATTACGATGACGATAGGATTCAGTCTGGCAAATAAACCAATCCTGCATCTGATGAATTCACCGGAGGAAGTATTTAATGATGTAACTGCCTACATGGGAATTATCTATGCGGGCCTTATCATTACCGGTGCGTACAATGCTCTTGCGGCATTCCTGAGAGCACTGGGGGATTCCAAATCACCACTCTATTTCCTGATCATTTCAGCAGCCATTAACGTGGTTCTGGATGTGGTGTTTATCGCAGTATTTGGAATGGGCGTAGAAGGATGTGGTTATGCGACTGTGATCGCACAGGGAATTTCCGCGGTATGCTGTCTGATTTATATTATCAAAAGATTTCCGATCCTTCATCTGGAACGAAAGAATTTTGAGATATCCTGGGACAGTTTCGGCAGACTTCTGAAACTGGGAATCCCGATGGGACTTCAGTTTTCCATCACAGCGATCGGAACGATCATTGTACAGAGTGCGGTTAATATTTACGGACCGGTATATATGGCAGGATTCTCGGCAGCAGGCAAGATCCAGAATATTTTTGCCACAGTATTTACTTCATTTGGAGCCACTATTGCAACTTATGTCGGACAGAATCGTGGTGCAGGTAAGATGGATCGTGTGAAAAACGGTGTGCGCTATACACAGTTTATGATCTGGGGCTGGAGCGTTTTTGTCATGTTCCTGATGTTCTTCTTTGGAAAATATCTCACCTATCTGTTTGTAGATCCGTCCGAACAGGATGTGGTGAAGGTTTCAGTTACCTACTTCCGGACTGTGTTCTGGGCTTATCCGTTTCTGGGAAGCATCTTCCTGTATCGAAATACGTTACAGGGAATGGGATATGGACTTGTGCCGATGCTGGGCGGCGTATTCGAACTGGTGGCAAGAGCGGGAATTGTTGTGCTGATTGCAGGACATACTTCCTTTGCAGGAGTCTGCCTGGCTGACCCGACAGCCTGGATCGCGGCGTTGATTCCGCTGGTACCTTACTATTTCCATGTGATGAAGAAATATAAGAACAGAAGCCGGGTACAGGCGGTAGAGGATTAATGGATTTTTCTGCCTGATGGACTGGATTAAGATGCGTTATTTTAGAGGATCGCTATAAGTAAAAGAAACATAATTGGAGCAGGGGACTTCCCTGCTTCTGTTATTATATGGGCTTTTTGTATATTGACTTTTTACAAATCATAAAAAACACAAAATAAGAAAAGCATTCAGAAGATTATCAGCAGATAAAATCCTGAATGCTTTTTATAATGATGAGATACATCATGAATATTCTTTTTTTGCGCGCCGCACTTCGGAATGGTCCCACAGACGTTACCTCTACAGTTAACTCAGCCCAGGCACCCTTACGGCACACAAGAGCTTCTGCTTAGTGCTGCTACATTCCTGTCCTGACACGGTTCACAGATTCCTGTTGCGTAAGACCCAAACGTCAACGCCACTTATAAAGGGCAGCTCCACAGGATACAAGCCTCAGATTGGCATCACCCCTGCTGTAGCGGATTGCAGGTACAGGGCACCGCTATCTCCCCGGCTGCGCACTCTTGATTATATAGGTGAGGGGCGGTTTTGTCAAGGAAAAAGTGCCATAAGCCATATATGATTTCCTGAAAAATATTGTATCGGACAGTAACAAAACAACAGGAATAGTAATGCAAAAGTTTTCCAACACTATTGTGTGAAAACAGTAAATATTATATAATAAACAGAAAGAAACTATCTTTATTCTGGAAACAGATATGTTATGGTGCTGTGGCGAGGTATTATGCCGCTGAAGCGAACTGCTACAGGTGGAAAAGCCTGCAGACAGGATCTTTTTTCAGAGAACAGCACATAAATATATGGCGTGTCTAACTGCGGATATGGATAATTGTTAAAACACAGAAATGGAGGATACGATCATGATTAAAAGAATAGGTATGCTTACCAGCGGTGGTGACTGTCAGGCATTGAATGCCACAATGCGAGGAGTGGTAAAGGGACTGACCAACAATGTGGATGAACTGGAAGTTTACGGATTTGACGATGGATATAAGGGGCTTATCTATGGAAAATACCGCATGCTTACAGCCAAAGACTTCTCAGGAATCCTGACACAGGGGGGAACAATCCTTGGAACTTCCAGACAGCCGTTCAAGCTGATGCGTGTTCCGGATGAGAACGGACTGGATAAAGTGGAAGCAATGAAGCAGACTTATTATAAACTCTGCCTCGACTGTCTCGTAATCCTCGGCGGTAACGGAACGCAGAAAACAGCCAATCTTCTGAGAGAAGAAGGACTGAACATTATCCACCTTCCGAAAACAATTGACAATGACATTTATGGCACAGATATGACCTTTGGTTTCCAGAGTGCGGTAAATATTGCGACGAATGCCATTGACTGTATCCACACCACGGCTTCTTCCCACGGACGTGTATTTATTGTAGAGATCATGGGACATAAAGTTGGAAGCCTGACTCTTCATGCCGGTGTTGCAGGCGGTGCAGATATCATCCTGATTCCGGAAATCCCGTATGATATCAAAAGTTACAGCAGCGATCCAGAAACGTGCAAAAGCAGGCAAACGCTTCACAATTCTTGCAGTTGCAGAAGGTGCCATTTCCAAAGAAGACGCAGAACTCCCGAAGAAGAAATATAAAGAGAAACTGGAAGCAAGAGCAAAGAAATATCCGTCTGTTTCCTATGAGATCGCAGATCAGATTTATAAAGAAATCGGAAGTGAAGTACGTGTCACCGTACCAGGACATACACAGAGAGGTGGAGAACCTTGCCCGTATGACCGTGTTCTTTCCACAAGAATCGGTGCAGGTGCAGCACAGTCCATCATTGACGGTGTGTATGGTGTCATGATCGGTGTGGTAAACGGCAAAATTAAACGTGTGCCGCTGGAAGAATGTGCAGGCAAATTAAAAATGGTTTCTCCGAAAGACCAGCTTGTACTCGCTGCCAAACAGATCGGAATCAGCTTCGGTGATTAAAACAATACTTGACTGAAACGTACGTTTTCGTTTAAACTACAAGAGCGTATGCTGATATCAGATTTTTTATCTGATATTAATACAACAGCAATTCAGAAAAATACCGCCGCGGGAATCTTTTCCGCGGCGGCTGTGATGATAAGATAGGAGTTTGTTCATGAGTTATACTGCCCTTTACAGAAAATTCAGACCAGACAATTTTGACGATGTCAAGGGTCAGGATCATATAGTGACAACTTTGACCAATCAGATCAAACATAACCGCATCGGTCATGCGTATCTGTTCTGCGGAACCAGAGGAACCGGTAAAACTACTGTGGCGAAGATTCTGGCGAAAGCGGTGAACTGTGAGCATCCGGTCAATGGCAGCCCATGTAATGAATGTGCCATGTGCAAGGCAATCCAGGCCGGAACTGCCATGAATGTGATCGAGATCGATGCTGCATCCAACAATGGTGTAGACAACATCCGTGAGATCAGAGAAGAAGTTTCCTACAGACCTACAGAGGGAAACTATAAAGTATACATCATTGATGAGGTTCATATGCTTTCCACAGGTGCATTTAATGCCCTGCTGAAAACACTGGAGGAACCGCCGTCTTATGTAATGTTTATTCTGGCGACCACAGAGGCACACAAGATTCCGATCACAATCCTGTCCAGATGTCAGAGATATGACTTTCACAGAATTACAATTGATACGATTGCTGCCCGCCTTGATGAACTTCTGAAGATCGAAGGTGTGGAAGCAGAGGAAAAAGCTGTCCGCTATGTTGCCAAAGCCGGGGACGGTTCCATGCGAGATGCACTCAGCCTTCTGGATCAGTGTATTGCTTTTTATCTGGGGCAGACACTTACCTATGACAAGGTGCTGGATGTTCTGGGAGCAGTGGATACAGAAGTCTTCAGTAAACTTCTGAGAAAAGTAATCCAGGGAGATGTAACCTCATCTATTCATATCCTGGAGGAACTGATTGTAGGAGGCAGGGAGCTGAGTCAGTTTGTAGGCGACTTTACCTGGTATCTGCGAAATCTGCTTCTGGTAAAAACATCTGAGAATCCGGAAGAGGCAATCGATGTTTCCTCTGAAAATATGAAACTTCTGAAAGAAGAGAGTACCATGCTTGAAGTGGAGACACTGATGCGGTACATCCGGATTTTTTCAGATCTTTCCAATCAGATCCGTTATGCGACTCAGAAACGTGTACTGGTGGAGATTGCACTGATCAAGCTGTGCCGTCCTGCGATGGAGACAAATCTGGATTCTGTGCTGGACCGTATCAGAAGTCTGGAACAGCAGATGGCAGAACGCCCTGTGCAGCAGGTGATCGTTCAGAATGGAGCTGTCTCACAGCCGGGAGGCATGACAGATGCAGCCGGAGACTCCGTTTTAGGAGGAAAGAAGGAAGCAGCACCTGTGAAAGCTGCACCGGAGGATCTTCAGAAGATCGTAGCAGGATGGAGAGCCATTACCGGACAGACATCGGGAATGTTCAAGCAGATGCTTCAGAAAGCAGTTCCCAAATATAACGGAGAAACAGGAGAACCGATCCTTTATGTGGAATTTCAGGATTTCCTGGGTCAGTCCTATGTGGACAATCCGGAAGCAAAGCAGGAACTTCAGGAGGTTATTGCCAGACAGACAGGAAAGACAGTGGAGATTCAGATGCTGGTAGCAAATCAGCATCAGCACACAAACCTTTCCCGGATCACGGTAGATCAGGCAATCCGCGAAAACATTCATATGGATGTTGTGATGGAAGAAGATCCGAATGAAGAATAAAGCAAATGACTTATATTTCAAAAATTCGCATATAACAGTGCCGGAATTAATGAAATAGGAATTTGTAAAACTGTAATTCATAAAGTAATAATAATCATAAAAAATAAGGAGGACTACCATGGCAAAACGTGGAGGATTCCCGGGAATGGGTATGCCGGGAAACATGAATAATCTTATGAAACAGGCGCAGAAAATGCAGCGCCAGATGGAAGAGAACCAGAAAGCACTGGAAGAAAAAGAATTCACTGCTACCGCAGGCGGCGGAGCTGTTGAAGTAACAATCTCCGGTAAAAGAGAAGTAACCAAAGTAAAACTTCAGGAAGAAGTTGTAGATCCGGATGACATCGAAATGCTGGAAGACCTGATTGTTGCAGCAACAAACGAAGCACTTCGTAAAGTAGAAGAAGAATCTGCGGCAGTGATGTCCAAACTGACAGGCGGTCTTGGCAACCTTGGCGGAGGACTTCCATTCTGATGGAATACTACAGCAGTCATATTAACAGGCTTATTGAACAGCTTTCCCATCTCCCGGGAATCGGGGCAAAGTCAGCCCAGCGTCTGGCATTTCACATCATGAATATGCCGAAAGACCAGGTGGAACAACTGACTTCCTCAATCACCGGTGCAAGGGAAAAAGTGCAGTACTGCAAGTGCTGTTATACACTGACCGATCAGGAAATCTGCCCGATCTGCAGCAATGACCGGCGTGACCATTCTACGATCATGGTGGTGGAGAATACCAGAGATCTGGCGGCATATGAGAAAACCGGCAAATTTGACGGCGTTTATCATGTGCTTCACGGAGCGATTTCTCCGATGCTGGGAATCGGTCCGGATGATATCAAACTGAAGGAGCTGATGCAGCGTCTCACAAAAGAAGACGTAAAAGAAGTGATCGTGGCGACGAACTCCAGTCTGGAGGGAGAAACCACAGCGATGTATATCAGCAAGCTGATCAAGCCGACCGGGATCAAAGTAAGCAGGATCGCCAGCGGTGTTCCTGTAGGCGGCGACCTGGAATATATTGATGAAGTAACTCTGCTGCGTGCTCTTGAGGGCCGTGTAGAACTTTAACAAAAAGGAGGAGTCCTTTTGCCAAAAAAGAAAGCAACTTCTTCCGATGTGGCCAGAAAAGCCGGAGTCTCCCAGGCAACTGTCTCCATGGTCCTGAATAAGAAATACAACGTTTCTTTTTCCAGAGAGACGGTGGAGAAAGTAGAACAGGCAGCCAGAGAACTAGGCTACCAGCTTCCGGGCCGCAAAAACAAAAAAGACAGCAAAAAGGAAAAACTGATCGTTGTCTTTTGTCCCACTCTGACCAGTCCGTACTACGTGCTTCTGCTCCAGGGAGTAGAGGCAGTAGCCAACAAGCAGGGCTACGGCGTCTTTATCTGCAATACACAGAGAGATGCCCGCCTGGAGGAGAAATACCTCCGGATGATGCACACCATCCAGCCTCAGGGAATCATCTACAGTTGCAATCCAAATCCGGATTTCCAGCAGCAGGTAGAGGAACTGGCGCAGGCGATTCCTCTTGTTATCATCAGTAACAAGGAGAAGACTACCACAGTAGATGCCATCAATCAGGATAATACAGTGGTGGGAAAAATGATGGCCAGACATCTGCTTGACCTGGGACACAGAGATGTGGCATTTATCACTCCGCCGCTGACCAGAAGACAGTGGCAGAGAAGCAAGCGTGTAAACGGTTTTGTAAAAGAATTTGAGAAAGAAGGTCTGAGGGACCATGTGATCATAAAGGCGGCAGATGAGTCGATCGATTCCAGAATCCCCAGAATGGATACCGAGTATTCCATGGGCTATCAGCTTACTATGGAACTGCTTCAGGAGGGCAGACAGTTCACTGCCATCGCCGGTCAGAATGATATGATGGCGATCGGAGCGCTGGATGCACTCCACGAGGCCAAGGTTCATGTTCCGAAAGATGTGTCAGTCATCGGATGTGATAATATATTCTATTCCAGCATCCGCAGGATTTCACTGACAACGATCGACCATTTCGTAGCACTGAAAGGTCAGGACGCATGCGATATTATCCTGCGCAAGATCGACACCAGGGAAAGAGCCCTGACGGATTCCGCTCCGATCAGTCTTTACAACATTGAATACACGCCCAAACTCATATCCAGGCGTACAACCGGATATGTAAGAACCCGGAAGAACCTTTCCGGGAAAATTAATTAAATACGCCGTACGAAATTATTAATAATAATTTGGAACTTCAGAACACAACTGAAAATACGATATCCCATAAAAATCTACAAAAATGCTGATTGATAATCCTTTCACAAGGTGATGAGAATTAATAAAAAATATAATTATTAATAGAAAAATTATTAATAATTTTTCGGATACTTGACCTTCCGAAGAACTCTGATATAATGAAATCATCAACAAACGAACGCTTGCGGGTGAGCAAAAATTATAACAGTTCACATACCACTGTCCTGCGAAAAGAGGACACTGGTTCAGAGCAGATGGTAAGCAAAATCAGGAGGGTTAAGAACATGAAATTTTTTATTGACACAGCAAAGGTAGAAGATATTAAAGCAGCTAACGATATGGGTGTAATCTGTGGTGTTACTACAAACCCGTCTCTTATCGCAAAAGAAGGAAGAGATTTCAACGAAGTAATCAAAGAGATCACATCTATCGTAGACGGACCGATCAGCGGTGAAGTAAAAGCTACCACAACAGACGCTGAAGGCATGATCAAAGAAGGCCGTGAGATCGCAGCAATCCATCCAAACATGGTTGTTAAGATCCCTATGACAGTAGAAGGTCTGAAAGCAGTTAAAGTTCTTCATTCAGAAGGAATCAAAACAAACGTTACTCTGATCTTCACAGCTAACCAGGCACTTCTTGCTGCAAGAGCTGGTGCAACATATGTTTCTCCATTCCTTGGAAGACTTGATGACATTTCCGTAAGAGGCGTTGACCTGATCCGTGAGATCGCTGAGATCTTCGAAGTAGCAGGAATCGAAACAGAGATCATCGCTGCAAGCGTAAGAAATCCGATCCATGTAACAGACTGCGCACTTGCTGGTGCTGACATCGCAACTGTTCCATACAGCGTAATCGTACAGATGACAAAACATCCTCTGACAGATGCAGGTATCGTAAAATTCCAGAACGATTATAAAGCAGTATTCGGCGAATAAGGAGAATTTACTATAATGGAAAAATTAGAACTTCAGAAAATTGCAAACGAAGTCCGCAAAGACATCGTTACAGCAGTACATGCTGCCAAAGCCGGACATCCGGGCGGATCTCTGTCTGCAGCAGATGTATTCACATACTTATATTTTGAAGAAATGAACATTGATCCGGAAGATCCTAAAAAAGCTGACCGTGACCGCTTCGTACTTTCCAAAGGCCACACAGCACCAGGATACTATTCTGCACTTGCAGAAAGAGGATTTTTCCCGAAAGAAGACCTGAAGACTCTTCGTCATCTGGGATCTTATTTACAGGGACATCCGGATATGAAACATATCCCGGGCGTTGATATGTCCAGCGGTTCTCTTGGACAGGGAATCTCTGCAGCAGTAGGTATGGCACTTTCTGCAAAATTAAGCAACGAGAGCTACCGTGTCTACACCTTATTAGGTGACGGCGAGATTCAGGAAGGCCAGGTATGGGAAGCTGCTATGTTCGCAGGCCACAGAAAACTGGACAACCTTGTAGTGATCGTAGATAACAACGGACTTCAGATCGATGGTAAGATTGACGATGTATGTTCTCCATACCCGATCGATAAGAAATTTGAAGCATTTAACTTCCATGTGATCAACGTTGCAGACGGAAATGATATGGATCAGTTAAAAGCAGCTTTTGATGAAGCTAAGGCTACCAAAGGAATGCCTACAGCAATCATTATGAAAACTGTAAAAGGAAAAGGCGTTTCCTTCATGGAAAACCAGGCTGGATGGCATGGCAAAGCTCCGAATGACGAGCAGTATGCACAGGCAATGGAAGACTTAGAAAAGGTAGGTGAAGCATTATGTCAGAAGTAAAGAAGATCGCAACAAGAGCAAGCTACGGTGCTGCACTGGTTGAATTAGGTAAGAAACATGAGAACCTGGTCGTTCTGGACGCTGACCTTGCTGCAGCTACTCAGACAGGTATGTTCAAGAAAGAATTTCCGGAACGTCACATCGACTGCGGTATTGCTGAGTGCAATATGATGGGTATCGCTGCAGGTCTGGCTACAACAGGAAAAGTTCCTTTTGCCAGCACATTCGCTATGTTTGCAGCAGGACGTGCTTTCGAGCAGGTTCGTAACTCCATCGCATATCCGAAGATTAATGTGAAGATCGGTGCTACTCACGGTGGAATCTCTGTAGGTGAAGATGGTGCAACCCATCAGTGCTGCGAAGACTTCGCACTTATGAGAGCAATTCCTGGAATGGTTGTTGCATGCCCTTCTGACGATATCGAAGCAAAAGCTATGGTAGAAGCAGCTTACGAGCATGTTGGACCTGTATATATGAGATTTGGCCGTCTGGCAGCTCCTGTCATCAACGACAGACCAGATTATAAATTTGAATTAGGTAAAGGGATCGTCCTTCGTGAAGGAAAAGACCTTACCATCATCGCAAACGGTCTTTGCGTAGCTCCTGCTCTGGAAGCAGCAGAGAAGCTTGCAGCAGACGGTGTAGATGCAAAGGTGATCAATATTCACACAATCAAACCTCTTGATGAAGAACTCGTAGTTGCAGCAGCCAAAGAAACCGGCAAAGTTGTAACTGTAGAGGAACATTCTGTAATCGGCGGACTTGGCGGAGCTGTATGCGAATGCCTGTCTGAGAAAGCACCTGTACCTGTAAAACGTATCGGTGTAAACGATGTATTCGGTGAATCAGGCCCTGCTGTAGCTCTTCTTGAGAAATACGGTCTTGATGCAGAAGGCATCTACAAACAGATTAAAGAATTTGTATAATTTAAAATTCCCTGTGTGATGGTATCTGCCAGGGAGATCACAGTAGACAGGCGTGTGGTCTGAAGCGTTAACTGCTCCAGAAGTCCTGCGATGTTTACGATCCCTGTAATATGAATATCACCCACAGGAGGAAGTTCTTTTTGAACTCCGGCACCTGGGTAGAGTGCACCACTTGCAATGGTCACATACCCCAGGTGCTTTTTTTGTCCAAGGGAGGCATCCACGGCGATCACCAGACCGTCTGGATGGAGCGTTTTGATCTGACGTGAGATTTTTGCCAGGTTTAAGGCATGCACAGGGTCTTTTAAAGTACCGTATACATAAATTCCCTGTGTATTCGGATTATCTGTGCGCAGGTGATCCAGAAGCTGGTGTCCGATATAAGGTCCAAGACAGTCTCCGGTCACTCGATCACTTCCGATACAGAGAAAAATCAGCTCCGACCAGTATCCGGGGTGATGAAGAATACATTTTTTTAAAAGAAAAGCAATTTCCTGCGGGGAATTGTCTTTCTGTGAGTCTACATAAAATACCATAGAAACCTCCATGAGAGTTCTGCCAAAGATCTGCCGGGCTGAAAATCAGCTTTGCAGCGTTGCGGATATTTTTTTATTTCCATATTCTGGTTACCTGTTTCATCATATCCCGGTTTCATAAAAATTATGCAAAATCTGTCGCCAAATTCTTGTGAATTGCTCTTAGAATGTGATAAAATCTGCGATTTGCCTGTGTTATTCTGGTATCTGAAGGAGTGATTGGACATGATAGAAGTCATTTATAAGGAGGAAAACCAGGAAGCACAAAACGGTGAGGGGACGTTTGGTTTACCCAAAAATATACGGCAGATCGGTCTGATCAGAGAAGATTACAAAATTTATATGGAGGATTATGTGTACACTTTTCTGGTACGTCTTGCCAGAGCGGAAGAAGCAGGAAAGACGAAAACCAGAGTGGCAGTCCTCACAGGGGAGACAAAGTGGCAGGGAGGAACCACATATCTTTTTATCAAAGGAGCTGTCATGGCCGAAGGCATGGAAGCGGCTCTGGATCATATTGATTTTTCCACGGAGATATGGCAGAAAATCCATGAAGAACAGAAAAAATATTTCGAAGATCAGGAAATTGTGGGCTGGTTCTATTCTCAGCCGCAGCTATCAATAGAAATTAGCGAAGTTCTGACGAAAGTACATCTGAAACATTTTGGCGGTGAAAAAGTACTGATGCTTCTGGAACCTCAGGAGAGAGAAGATGCTTTTTTCCGTTATGAAAATAACACCATGACAAGACTGGGCGGATATTACCTTTATTATGAGAAAAATCCATACATGCAAAGCTATATGCTGGATAAGAACAAAGTGCTTCAGCCAGATATCGGGGAACAGTATGAGGACAAGGCGGTAAAAGATTTCCGAAAAATCATTACAGATAAGAACGGGGAAAAGAAGGAGAGAGAAGCTCCTTCTGTTTTTTCTTATGGGGTAACTGCCTGCCTTGCAGTGGCTGTTCTTGCGGTGGGCGTAAATTTTTACAGAAATTATCAGGGATTTCAGCAGCAGAAAGGAGACAGTGTGACCGTTTCTTCAGTGATCGTCGAGGAAGTGTCGCCGTCACCGAAGGGAGAAACGAACAGTTCGGCAAAAGAAAACCGGAATTTGTCAGGCACGAGTACACAAAGTACTAATTCTACAGGGACAGATGCACAAAAAACGGACACGCAGAATCCGGGGAGTACGGATCAGAAGGATTCGGAAAAAAGTGCAGAGGAAACAGCAGACTTAAATGTGACAGACTCCGGCACTTCAGGCGGTGGGGCGGCAGAGAAAAATTCAGAGCAGCAGACGACTACGGATAGCAGAATAAAAGAACAAAGTGCGGATAAGAACCAGACAGTGAATGAAAGCTCTGACAGAACAGAACAGGTACCGGTACAGGGCAGCAGTGAGGCCGAGAGCAGCGGTATGACAGAAACGACAGAGCAGAACAGTGACGCAGATGCCGCAGCGCAGATTTATCAGGAAGAGTCCGATGACCGCAAAGCACAGAAAAGGGTCAGAGAGGCAGCACAAAAGGAAAATGAGGAAGCCGCATCCAGAGCAGCTCACGAGTCTTATGTGATCCAGCCGGGAGATACACTTTTTCAGATCAGTATGGACAGGTACGGAAGTGTGGAAGCAATCGCGCAGATATGTGCGCTCAACGGAATAACAGCAGACCAGATCATCTATCCGGGGGAGGTTATTGTATTACCTTAGTAAACTGCGTGCGGTGGGTAAGCTTTGCCTGCAAAAAATATCTTGAGGGATATTACCGGTGAACAGTGACGAAAAGTGTGCTATAATAAACGGAAAAAAGAAAAGCAGGTAAAACTAAGGTAAGAAAAATGGCAAATACATTAAAAAAAATAATGAGGAAACGAAAAAAAAGAAAATATGCTGCTGAAAAGGCGAAACAGGCCAAAGAACAGGGCAGACAGAATGGAAAAGAATATGGTAATGATTACAATAAAAAAAGGTCCAGACATAAGAGAAATGCTGTAAAAAGAACGATCATTACGGCGGTGGCAGTGGTTGCGGCCATAGCAGCAGTCGGATTTTATATGGAAAAGAGAAGCTACCATAATTATAAGATCGTACAGTCCAGCGAGCAGGAGGACGTAATCTCAACAAGTTATGTGGAGATGGATGGAGATATCCTCAGATACAGTCCGGACGGAGTTTCGCTGGTTTCTGACAAGATGAACACTCTCTGGAGTGAAACATATCAGATGCAGAATCCGATGGCAGATGTAAATGGAACCAGAGCCGTCATTGCAGACAAAGACGGAACGGAACTGGAAATCTATGATAAATCCGGAAAGACAGGAAGTGTCACAACTTCCTACAGCATTATCAAAGCAAGAGTGTCAAAAAGTGGAATGGTGGCTGCAATCCTGGATGGAGGAGATGATACCTGGATCAACTTTTACAGCACAGACGGAAGCCTGATCGCTGAGAACCAGACGAAGGTGGATGATCCTGGTTATCCGCTGGATGTGGCTGTTTCGGATGACGGAGTTGTCATGATGGTGACTTATCAGTTTGTGGAAGGCAGTGATACCACAAGCTATGTGGCATTTTACAATTTCGGAGATGTGGGACAGAATGAAGATGACAGAATCGTCAGCGGATATAAATATGAAGGCGTAGTGGTACCACAGATCCAATATCTTGATAACAACCAGTCTGTGGCACTCAAGGATAACGGTTTCACTCTTTATCAGGGAAGCCAGATTCCGAAAGAAGTAAAGACCGTGGAAGTGGATCAGGAAATTGTCAGTACATTTTTTGACAATGACATGATCGGACTTGTGTTCAAAAATGACAGTAAAGACAAACAGTATACAATGGAAGTATATACAACAGACGGAAAACTGAAATTCCAGCAGGATTTCAACATTCCGTATACCACCATTAAACTGAGCGGTGGAAATATTCTGATGTATAACAGTTCTCAGATGTGTGTGATGAACAGCAGAGGCGTTCAGAAATATGTGGGAAGTGTGGACGGAACGATCAAAGATTTCTTTAAGATTGGCTGGAATCGGTATCTGCTTGTGCTGGACAGCGGTGTAGATGTGATAAAACTGAGTTAGGAGGAAAAACATGACGATAACCTGGCTGGGGATCACAGTACTGATCTTTTTGGTGTTTGCCTGTTATACAGGATACAAACGGGGACTGATCCGCGAGGTGGTTTCTTTGCTCTGCGTGTTTCTCTCGATGGCGGTGGTATGGTTTATCAATCCTTATGTGAATCAGTTCATCAGGGAAAACACATCCATTTATGAGAATATACAGGAAAGCTGCAGACAGTTCGTGGAAGAAAAAGAGGAAACTTCCGGGACAGATGCCGGAGAATCGCAGGAAAATGCGATTGAAAATATGAATCTTCCGGGACTTCTGACCAGTGGACTGACACAGAACAATACAGCGGAAGTATATCAGTATTTATCTGTCAGCACATTTTCCGATTATATTGCACAGTATCTGGCACGTATGGCGGTGAATGGAATTTCATTTCTGATTTCCTTTATACTTGCGACACTTCTGATCAGAAGTATTACCTGGATGCTGGACCTGGTGGCCCGTCTTCCTGTGATAAAGGGGGCAAATAAAATAGCAGGAGCTGCTTTTGCAGCGGCGAAGTATATTCTGATCCTCTGGATCGTGTTTCTGGTACTGACTGTTTTGTGTAACACAGAGATTGGGGAAACCTGCCTGAAAGCAGTGAAACAGGATACGGTGTTAAGCTGGCTCTATGATCAGGACATACTGATCCGAATCTTTATGAATATTTTTTATGTCACGAAATAACAGAAATATTAACACGATCAGGCGGCTCTTTTCTGCTTTTCAGTCGTAGAGTGCAATCAATAGCAAAAAATGGAAAAAAATGGAAAAAAAAGTAAAAAAGTGCTTGACGCGCAACAGAAAGAATGATATGATAAATCCGCTTCTGAATGAGGCGGATTTTTTTCAGCAGTCAACAGGAAACAGGTTGAATAAAGTTGAAAAAATAGAAAAAAGATGTTGACAGGAAACTGAAGACATGATATTATATCAGAGTTGCTGATGCAGACATCTGAAAAGAACTTGAAAAAATAAATAAAAAAGTTCTTGACAAGATAAAAAGCAACTGATATAATAAACAAGCTGCAAGTCGAGAGACGACAGCAAATAACCTTGATAACTAAACAGTGAAACACATACGATTCTCGAAAATTCTTTACATTTTTAAGAACGGTTGAATAAACCAAAAACAGTAAAAACGAGAGATAACTAAGCTAGTTGGTTGTCTTGAGTGAATCAAACATTTTATCAGAGAGTTTGATCCTGGCTCAGGATGAACGCTGGCGGCGTGCTTAACACATGCAAGTCGAACGGGAATTACTTTATTGAAACTTCGGTCGATTTAATTTAATTCTAGTGGCGGACGGGTGAGTAACGCGTGGGTAACCTGCCTTATACAGGGGGATAACAGTCAGAAATGACTGCTAATACCGCATAAGCGCACAGGACCGCATGGTCTG
>NZ_QUDO01000065.1 GCF_003477525.1 Ruminococcus sp. AF41-9 | reverse complement strand
TCAAACTTTTTCTTTTTAAAGATTTCCCGCCTGCGGCGGGAATGACGTAAAGGGGATCTATCTCAGTGTGGGAGATGCGCTCTCTGCGGGCGAATTTGCTGGAGGGGCTGGTAATTCTTAGTCCCGGGGAATCGGCGTTATGGACAGACCGTCTCACTGTCTGAGCGCAGTTTGCAACGGAGCGAGTTTGAGAGGGCTGTTCATGCCTTTAGCCGATTCCCCGGACTTAGAATTTCCCCCCTTCTGCATCTGAGCCCGCAGAGAGCGCATCTTCCACACGTCCCTCCTGAGTCCAAGCGCACATCCCTCCTGAACACACTCCCCTTCTATAGCACTCCCCAAAAATACAATCCCCCAGCAAAACAAAAAAAGAAAGCCGCCCCTACCTGGAGTAAAAGCCGCTTTCCACTTCCACCGGAATCACCTTATCCTCAATATCCTCAATCCAGATAAAACTCTGCGCATTCAACATCTCGATCATCCGCGCAAGCTCCTCTCTCGTCCCCTGCGCTTCCATCTCAACACGGTCATCCCAATGATTCCTCACCCATCCGGTAATCCCCAGAGAGCTCGCAATATAACACGCCCGATAACGAAACCCCACTCCCTGAACTCTGCCGGAAAACCAATAATGCTTCCGAATCAAATCCTCATTCACCTGCGAACCTTCACCTCCCCGGGAGTCCGGACTCTTCCAGACTCCCCTTCCACTTTCATATCCTCCCGAATCTCCATACTCCGCTCCATCTTCCGTTCCCGAAACCTGAAGAAACGTCTTATATCTCTGTTTCGTACTCTTCTTCGTACTCTTTTTCACACTCTTTTTCACACTCTTTTTTCCACCAAATATACTCACGCAACATCCCCACTTCTGTCTCACCATCATCGCCTGCATCGTTTATACTTCTCATCATACAACTATCAAACATCAAACCCTGATCACAAATCCATCCTTCCGTGCCTTAGCCTCCGGATACTCCCCGGAACGATATCCCAGCACACAATGACCAATTCCAATATAAGACTCCGGAACACCCCACTCAGCCTTCAGAGCCTTACCCTCCTCAGAATCAAACACCTCACGCGCCCGATGGATCCAGCAGGAATCCACACCAACTGCATGAGCCGCATTCATCAGATTTCCCATCACAAGACTTCCGTTCTCCACACAGGTACCCTGCTCACTGTCCGCAAAAACAATCACAACCGTCGGTGCTCCATAAAACGGATCACTCTTAGCCCCCATCACATCCGCATTCATCCTGGAAAGCTTCGCAACAAGCTCCGGATCCTGAGTTACGACCATAAGCGTTTTCTGCTGTCCCATTCCGCTCGGTGCATACTTTCCTGCCTCCAGAATCTCATCCAGCACATCTGCCGGAACCAGATCCTTCTTATAACCACGCACACTTCTTCTCTCCAAAAGGTTCTTCATTGCTTCATTCATGATTCATGTCCTCTCTTATCAGTATCTGCTGTTATTTTTTCCTATATTATACCACGCACCACCTTAAAAAACACGAATTACTTTTCTCAAAAACGAGTTGTTTCTCCCCCCCAACTCAACCTTGCCCCCCATCCCAAACTGGTCTATAATAGAAAGCAAACTACTACGAGGTAAACTACATGAACAAAAAAGAAATTTCCGAAATCAAAAAACAGTTCACTCCCGAAAACTGCTCAATCACCCGCATCTGCGGATGCTACGTTGACGGAGAAAAAAACAAAAAAACCGAATTAAAAGAAGCATTTCTCTCCCTCTCCGAAGAAGAAATGTTTAAATATTTTGAGATTTTCCGCAAATCCCTCTCCGGAACCATCGGCAAAAATCTGATGAATATGGAGTTTCCATTAGACCAGGAAGCAGAAGGCGGAACCCAGCACTTCCTCATGAAACTGCGCGAAAGCAAACTCACAGACGATGAACTGGTAGAGAACTTTTACGACAAAATCATCGAAAACTATGACTACCCGGAAAACTACTATATCATCCTCATCCACGGCGTTTACGACATCCCAGGAAAATCTTCCGACGGTGCGGAAATGTTTGACGCATCCGATGAAATTTACGAACATATCATGTGCTGTATCTGCCCGGTCAAACTTTCCAAAGCAGGACTCTGCTACAATGCAGAAACCAACAGCATCCAGGACCGTATCCGTGACTGGATCGTAGAACTCCCGGATGTTGCATTCCTTTTCCCGCAGTTTAACGACCGCAGTACAGACATTCACGGTGTCCTTTATTACAGTAAAAACGCCAACGAACTCCGCGATATTTTCATCGACGAACTCCTTGGATGCACCGCCCCGCTTTCCGCCGGAGGCCAGCGTGACTCCTTCAACGCTCTGGTAGAAGATACCCTGGGCGAGGACTGCCAGTATGATACCGTATTAAATATCCACGAGAAACTAAACGAACTGATCGAATCCCAGAAAGACGAACCGGAACCAGTCATCCTGACCAAATCCGAAGTCAAACGACTCTTCGAAGAATGCGGTGTGGAAGAAGAAAAACTCCAGTCCTTTGATGAACAGTACGAAATCACCGCAGGAGAAAAATCTTCTCTGGTTGCTTCTAATATCACAAACACCAAAAGATTCGAGATCAAAACTCCGGACGTTGTAGTTCACGTAGATCCGGAACGCGCTGACCTTGTGGAAACCCGCGTGATCGACGGACGCAAATGTCTTGTAATCCCTATGGAAGGCGAAGTTGAACTTAACGGCATCCGTGTACATACCGGAGAAAATACAGCTTCTGATCAGGACTATGCGGAAGATTCTGACGAAGAATCCACTCCCGGCAAATCCGTTAACACAGAAGACTTCCATACAGCAGCCACCAGTAAAACAGACATCAACGAGGAGAACACTGATGAACAATAACCGCAAACTTTTATTTTTCGATATCGACGGTACCTTACTCACCGCCTACCCATGGAGCATCCCGGAAAGCACCCGCAAAGCTCTGGAAGCAGCCCGCAAAAACGGTCATCTGCTCTTCGTCAACTCCGGACGCACCTACGCAATGATCTCCCCTATGGTCAAAGAACTCGGTTTTGACGGATATGTATGCGGATGTGGAAGCCAGATTTACATGAACAATGAACTTCTGTTTTCCAGCTCCAACCCCAATCCACTTTGCCGTGAAGTGATAGAAACACTGCGCCAGTGCAGAATTTCAGCATTCTTTGAACGCCCGGACAAAATCCTCTATGACGGAAGCTCCAAAACACTTCCAAAAGCCATTCAGAATCTGAAAGCAGAAGTGTCCGTCGAGGATCTTTCCCTTTATGAGGAAGAAACCTGGAACACTTTCACATTTGACAAGTTCCTGGCTTTCCCTGACAAAGATTCCGACACAGAAACTTTCCGCAGATTTGTAGACGAACATTTTTCCTGCTTCATTCACGATGACGCAGCCTGGGAGATCACACAGAAAAACTACAGCAAGGCTACCGGAATCCAGTTTCTGGCAGACCGCCTTGGAGCTTCTCCGGAAGATACTTTCGCATTCGGAGACAGCACCAATGATCTCCCGATGCTCGAGTATGCCGGAATCAGCATTGCAATGGGACAGTCAGATCCTATGATCCTTCCTCACTGCACCTACCAGACAACCAGCATCGATGAAGATGGAATTGCCAATGCAATGAAACACTTTCATTTAATCTGACCAATCTGCCTGATCTGAGTCAAGCGGATATTCGCAATCCGCTTCGCTACTTGCTCATAACCAAATGAACGGCTGACCCGAAAACCCGATCAGGCCAATGGGTTATATTCCTATGATTTCAATGTAAATCACAGCATCACCCCTGAAAAACTATCCTAACTCAGGAGGCATAAAAAATGGATATTATTAACCATGAATTTGACGCACAGACAACCCCTGTTTATTTTTCACTTGCATTAAAAAGATCCTATGATATTTATATGGTATATTTCCCGCTGTTTGCAATCTGTATGGTCTGTTTTGACCGGCCCCGGAGCATTCTCCCGGTTGCAGTCTGGCTGGCAGCAACATTTCTTGCCAGACATTATATGAGCCGTATTTTTATCCGCTGGAACTTTTTATTTTATGTTGTGATCTCAGCAGGATGGATTTCCTATTTCATCTATACTTATGGATGGAACTGCGGCGGAACCAATTTTATTCTGCCGCTGATGCTGATTTCCATGTTTTCTCTGTATGATACCTTATTTAACAAGATTGCATTTGCAGTATTTCTGTTCATCCTGCGAATGGCGCTGTTTTTCCATTGTCAGAATTATCCGCCAATCTGCATTCTGACTGAAACGCAGATGTTGATCCTGCAGATCATCAACACCGTTCTGTCCTTTGTGGTCATGGCCGTTATCTGTCTGACTTTCGGTGCAAACCTGCAAAAGGCAGAGCAGCACCTGATGCTATATAACAAAGAACTTCGCCAGCAGGCTCTGACCGATCCGCTTACCACTCTGTACAACAGAAGAAAAATGGAAGAAATACTGAATAATCATATGACAGCCAATCCTGATGGAAATTTCTGCATTGCCATTGGAGACATTGATTTTTTCAAAAAAATCAATGATACTTATGGTCATAACTGCGGAGATCAGGTGCTGAGTTCTCTCGCTGCATTATTCAAGGAAAAGACGCTGGGAATCGGTCATGTCTGCCGCTGGGGAGGCGAAGAATTTCTCTTCTTCATTCCTGACACCAATCTCGATGATGCCAACACACTGATGAATGATATCCGAATATCAGTTGGAAAATGTGCGATCACCTATAAGGAACTCACCATACACGTTACCATGACTTTCGGAATAGAAGAAAATGATTTCCATTCCAGTCTTACCGAACTGGTCAAACATGCAGATGATAAACTTTATTACGGCAAAACACACGGACGGAATACCGTAATCTTCTGATCCATCTACAAAAAAGCAGCCATACACGAAAATCTCTGATCTGTTTTCGTGATATGACCGCTTTCTTTTATTTGCTTATTTTTTCACCTGTTATTTTGCTGCCTCTGTTGGAGTTGCTTCCGGTGTTTCTGTCGCTTCTGCTTCCGCTTCTTCTGTCGGGGTTGTCTCCGGTGTCTCTGTTGCTTCTGCTTCCGCCTCTTCTGTCGGAGTTGCCTCCGGTGTCTCTGTTGCTTCTGCTTCCGCTTCTTCTGTCGGAGTTGCTTCCGGTGTTTCTGTTACATCAGCTTCCTCTGCTGCCTCAGTTACCTCCGGGGTTGCTTCCGGTGACGGAGTTGGTGTGGAGGTCGGGGCTGTAAATGTATGTTTGTCTGTGATCTTAAGTGTTTTCAGAACTTTCTTATTTACAGTGATGTCTGCATCATCCACCCACTTGTCAGTTGTCTCTGTATAGTAAGTGCTTTCCTTGGAGTTCTGAAGAGATTCTCTCTTGGATGCAGTTGCATCTTCATCATTGATCTTATCCAGCCTTACTACATAGTATCCTGTATCTGTCTCGATAATATCGTCTGCAACTTCACCTTCTTTGAGTCCACGTAAAACGGTCAGAACTTCTTCCGGATATGCGGAAGAACTGGAATCCTCATCTTCGCTCTCTTTTGTCGTAAAGTTACCCTGTACTGCGGAATAGCTTTCATCTACACCACTTGCGATCTCACTCATATCAGCAGTCGGATCTTCTTTCATCTTATCCAGAATCTCCTGTGCCTGTTCTTTCTTGGTTTCTTTCTCTTCATCTGTGATATCATCACCGCTTGTAGAAATACTTACATAAGTAAAGGTTGTCTGATTTGCTTCATCATCAGAAACTGTAATATTTCCCTCTGCAACAACCGGATCATAAATCTTCTTCTGGATAGTCTGAAGTTCCAGTAATGTCTTTACCTGATCTTCTGTGACACCAAGTTCTTTGATCGTATCTTCGCCATTGGAAGCCATGAACCCGGATGCAGCATCAGCAATCGCTGTCTCGTCATCATCTGTCAGTGCTACATCATAGTCAGAAGCTTTTTCCTTCAGGATGTACATTTTCTCAATGGATTTCAGGCTGCTGGTAACTGCCTGATCACCATAAGTTTCTCCGGAATCTTCATCTGCTGTCTGATCCCAGATATTGTCAGCACTTCCCATATAGCTTAAATACATGGAAGTAGTCTGCTGCTGCTGTTCACGGGCATAAAGGCTGACAACTCCAAGCGGGATGTCTGTTCCATCTACGGTAGCCACTGTCTTTGTTCCATCTAAATCTTTACTTCCACAGCCGGAGAGCATTCCCACTGACATCACGCCTGCCAGTGTCACAACGGCTGTTCTCTTTACCATTTCTTTCATTTCTTCCTCCATTCATCAGTCCGGATCTTTTTCATTATGTCCAGACTTAGCTATTATTAGAGTATAAACTTTTTTCCCTCAGAGGGCAAGGTAAATTGATAAATATGTGATACAATTCACACATTTATCACCTTTTGGGCCCTGATCAATCTTTCATTCAGATTTTCTTTCCGAGCTTTATTCTTCCGCCAGCTCTTTTAACTCCTGTGCAAAATCCGTCAGTGCCAGAATCAGATTTCCCTGCGGTTCCAGAATAAACTTCGGTTCCTGTTCATTCTTAAACTGCAATCCTCTCCTGTACTTCTGCATCAGCACCGGGATTCCCTCCGGATTGAGTTTCGCCTTTTTGTAAAGTGTAATGCGCACACTCTTTCCAATCTGCTTGATCTCTGTCACATAGCCCTGGTGCGCAATCGCTTTCAGTTTCGCGATCGCCAGCAGATTGAGCACTGCCTTTCCAGGTTCTCCGAAGCGGTCCAGCAGTTCTTCGAGCATATCATCATAATCCTGCTGCGTCTCAATTCCCGCAATCCTCTTATAAATATCCAGTTTCTGAAACTCATTGCTGATATAGGAATCCGGGATAAATGCATCAATATTCAAATCAATAGAAGTCTCAAAATCTTCCATCGTATGAATCCCTTTCGCCTCTTTGACCGCTTCACTGAGCATCTTACAGTAAAGATCGTATCCCACTGCATTCATATGTCCATGCTGCTGTGCACCCAGCAAATTTCCAGCACCACGAAGTTCCAGATCCCTCATGGCAATCTTGAATCCGCTTCCCAGATCCGTATACTCCCTGATCGCAGCCAGACGTTTCTCCGCTGTCTCTTTCAGCATCACGTTCTGCCTGTACATCAAGAATGCATACGCGGTTCTGTTGGAACGCCCGATTCTTCCACGAAGCTGATAAAGCTGGGAAAGTCCGTATCTGTCAGAATCGTGGATGATCATGGTATTGACATTGGAAATATCCAGCCCGGTTTCAATGATCGTGGTAGAAACCAGCACATCGATTTCTCCGTTGACAAATCCATACATGACATTTTCCAGTTCCCGCTCGCTCATCTGTCCGTGGGCAAAATCCACCCTCGCATCCGGCACCAGCTTCGAAATCCGCAATGCAACTTCCGCAATGTCTGTCACACGATTATAAACATAATATACCTGGCCGCCTCTGCGCAGCTCTCTGTTGATTGCTTCGCGGACTGTCTCCTCATCATACTCCATAACATAAGTCTGGATTGGCATTCGATCCATCGGCGGTTCTTCCAGAACACTCATATCACGGATTCCGATCAGACTCATATGAAGGGTACGCGGAATCGGAGTCGCCGTAAGTGTCAGCACATCCACGTCCTTCTTCAACTGCTTGATCTTTTCCTTATGTGTAACCCCGAAACGCTGTTCCTCATCAATGATCAGAAGTCCCAGATTTTTAAATTGCACATCTTTGGAAAGGATTCTGTGAGTTCCGATGATCACATCCACCTGACCCTTTTTCAGATCTTCGATGGCTTTTTTCTGCTGTGCCGGAGTCCGGAAACGGCAGAGCAGTTCCACGCGCACCGGAAACTCTTTCATTCTCTGGACAAAAGTATTATAAATCTGCTGCGCCAGAATCGTTGTCGGTGCCAGATACGCCACCTGTCTGCTCTCCTGCACTTCCTTGAAAGCCGCACGCAGGGCAACTTCTGTTTTCCCATAGCCGACATCTCCGCAGATCAGACGGTCCATGATCTTCGTGCTCTCCATATCCTTCTTGGCATCTTCAATGGCGCTGAGCTGATCCTCTGTCTCCTCATACGGAAACATTTCCTCAAACTCTCCCTGCCATACCGTATCCGGACCACAGACATAGCCTTCTTTTTCCTGACGCACCGCATAAAGTTCCACCAGTTCTTTTGCGATATTTTTTACCGCACCACGGACTTTGCTTTTGGTCTTATTCCATTCCTGAGTGCCAAGTTTATTCAGCTTCGGCACTTTCGCAGTATCCGCTCCGGAATATTTCTGCAGACAGTCAAGCTGAGTTGCCAGAATATAAAGATTGCTGCCTCCCCGGTACTCAATCTTGATATAATCCTTGACAATCCGGTCCACTTCCACCTTCTCGATTCCACGGTAAATTCCCAGTCCATGCTTCTCATGAACAACGAAATCTCCGATGGAAAGTTCCGCGAAATCCTGAATCCTTTTACCGTTATAATTCTTTTTCTTCTTCTTTTTTTTCTGCTCCTGGCCGAAAATATCTGACTCTGTCATCACTGCAAATTTGATCAGTGGATATTCAAATCCCTTCTTCGCATGACCATAAACCACCATGATCTCTCCGGGCTGAATTTCCCTGTCATAATCCTGCCCGTAAAAAGCAGACAGTTCTTCTGCCTGAAGATCCTTTGCCAGTCGCTCTGCCCTGGTACGGGAGCCGGACAGAAGTGCGATCCGATATCCCTGTTTCTTATACTGCTGTAAATCCTTTACCAGAAGTTCAAAACTGCTGTTATAAGAGCTGACAGATTTCACTTCCAGATAAAATTTCTCTCTGACCTTCCATCCTGCCTGCTTTGGCTCCAGCGCACAGACAGAAATGCAGTTTCGCTTATTCAGTTCTTTCTGAAGCTGTTCAAAAGAACAAAGCCAGTTTTCCGGAAGATTCTGACTGCCTTTTTCCTCTCTGTGCATCCGGCTCTGGCGGTATTCTTCCTCCACAGCCTGCCCTTTTTCTGTCAGTCGGTTCGGTTCATCCAGAAAGATCACGGATTTTTCTTTCGGAAAATAATCCAGAAAGGATACCATATCCGGTTCTCCCGTATGTTCCACCGCCGGATAGATCGTAACTTCCTCCAGATTTTCCAGAGAACGCTGACTCTCCGCATCAAAACTGCGGATAGAATCAATCTCATCTCCCCACAGCTCAATTCTCCACGGATTCTCCTCTGTAAGACAGTAAATATCCACAATACCTCCGCGGATGGAAAACTGCCCCGGCATCTCCACCTGTCCAACCCGCTCGTATCCAAGCTTTACCAGATTCTCTTTGAGCGCATCCATATCCACGGTACTGTCACTCTCATAATGAATTAACTGGCTCTTTATTTTCTCCAGAGTTTCCAGAAAATCCATACATCCGTCAATGCTGGTGACAACGGTCAGTTCCTCTTCCTCCAGCAATGCCCGGATGACTTTCATCCTCTGTCTGATCAGAAGATTTCCATGAATATCCGCCTGAAAAAACAGCAGATCTTTCGCCGGATATGCATATATGTTTTTATCATAAAAACGATAATCCTCATAAATTTCTCTGGCTCTGCGTTCATCTTCTGCCAGGATCAGACGATACGGCGCAATGCCTGAAAGTCCATACATCAGATGAGATTTCTGTGATTCCAGACATCCCGAAACCTGCAGAATCCCTTTATTCTTTTTGCTCTGTTCCTTTATTTCCTCAAACTCTGCAAGTCCCTGCAGAGGTGTCAAAAATGCTTTCATATTCACCCCCGAATAACCTGATCAAGCAGATAAAAGCATCCGCTTCGCTACCTGCTCATAATCAAATAACACAAGAGAAAAGCGGTATCTGTTTTCTCTCTTTCATCCTTAACAGCTACCGCTTCTCATCCCTTTATTCCCTGTCTCTTCATAACAGAAGGATAAAATCATCCTCTTCTGTTTCTTTCTACTTCTGTACAGGTACTTTTCTGTTGTATTCATTCATTGCTGCATCTGCGCCCTGTGAGATCATGATATCCACAGCCTTTGCAGCTTTTTCAATTGCTTCATCCACAAGTTTTCTGTCCTCTGTGGAAAATCTGCCAAGAACGTGATCTGCCAGATCCCATCCCTTAGGCTTCGCACCTACGCCGACTTTGATACGGAGAAATTTCTCTGTTCCAAGCTGACGGATAATGTCTTTGATTCCATTGTGTCCGCCTGCGCTTCCCTGCTTGCGGATACGAAGCTGTCCCGGCTCCAGATCAATATCATCGTAAATGACGATCAGCTCTGTCTCCGGATCAACCTTAAAATAATTTGCCATTTCACGGACAGGTCCGCCACTCAGGTTCATAAAGGAAAGAGGTTTCATCAGAATCACCTTTTCCCCGCCGATCATGGTCTTTCCGTACATGGCATTAAACTTCACGCCGCCCTGCGGGACATTGTAATCTTCCACCAGATGATCAATGGTGTCAAATCCCATGTTGTGGCGTGTCGCTTCATACTGCTTCCCGGGATTTCCCAGGCCAACTACTAAATACATCTCTGTTTCTCCTGCCTGATTTAGTTAAAATATACCATCTCATCTTTCAGTGGTTCGCATTCTTTTACATCGCTTGCATAAAGTACGATACCCTCATCCTGATACTCAGAACGGTATTCAAAGGCAACTTTTGCAGTTACTTCTACCCAGCTCCCTTCTTTGATATGAGGAGCATAATCACTTCTGCAGACATATCCCAGGAATGTCGTATCGTCTGCACAGCAGGTCATTGCCACACGGCCCGGTACAAAGAATTTGCTTCCCATTCCGCGCGGTTTCATGACACGGCCTTTAAAGCGGACAATTTTTCCGGCATACTTATCCGGATGATCCATGGCATCCACAAACCAGATTCCATAGTCTTCCGGCGGCAGTTCGATGATCGGTGCATCAATATCAAATGGCATTTCATCCTGGAAAATGTCATCCATCTCGCCCTCTTCATCCTCAAAGATAATTTCTGCACTCTGGTTGGCAACCTTGATTCCACGTCTGTATGCAGGAAGCGGATCACCCTCTTTGCAGCGGTTAAAGATAACCATATCTGTATTTCTGATCATATCCATGAACAGAGATTTCATGTTTGCCATATAAACCTGATAAGTTGTGGCATCTACACAGGTGATCTCCTGCTCGATTCCCCAGCCTTCCGGCAGTTCCATCTGTTCAAATTTACTTACAAGCCACATTCCGTTGTACTCGATCACAACACGTTCCGGCTGATGGATGATATCCATGGCAGCCAGACGCTGTGGTGTCAGATCTTCTTCATCTTCGATCACTTCCACAACTGTGTTTGCAAGTTTCAGTTTATCCATATCATATTCTTCTTCGCCTTCTTCGCAAAGGATCAGCAGTGTCTTTCCGTCAATGGAAAAATAATCCTGCTGTAATGTAAAGTCCAGAAAAGTTGTTTTTCCACTTTCCAGAAATCCCGTGACTAAATAAATGGGAACTTTGATATCATCCATAATTTTATTCCTTTATCCTGTTTCTTTTCCGGCAGTTCACAGACCGCCTTTTTTATTTTTTCTTCTTTTATTCTGCCAGACCAAATAATTCTGCCAGTTTCTCTTCTTTCAGTTTAGAACCGATCACGCAAAGACGGCCTGTATATTCCGGTGCACCTTCACGGATTTCAGTTTCTTCCGGAACCATATCGAAATAGATCCATGTTCCGTCCTCTGCTGGAAGCATTCCCTTTGCACGGAGAATAATACCATAATCTTCAGAAGCAGAAAGAGCTTCGAGCATCTTCTCAAGACCTTCTCTTGTATACTTCTTAATTGTCTCACGGCCCCAGCTTGTGAAGACTTCATCTGCATGATGATGGTGATGATCATGGTGGTCATGTCCACAGCCGCACCCGTCATCATGGTCGTGATGATGATGTTCATGGTCGTGATCGTGTCCGCAGCCACATTCATCGTCATGGTCATGATGATGTTCATGGTCGTCATGATCGTGATGGTGTTCGTGCTCTTCGTGATCATGATGATGCTCATGTTCGTCATGGTCGTGATCATGTCCGCAGCCACATTCGTCATCATGGTCATGATGATGATGTTCTCCATGTTCATGCACATGTCCGCATTCCGGGCATACCTCTTCTTCTGCCATCAGTTCATCAGCCAGAGAAACCGGTTTTTCCATCACTTCCAGAATCTTCTTTCCGTCCAGTTTCTCGATTGGAGTTGTGATAATGGCAGCTTTTCCGTTGATTCCACGAAGCAGTTCCATCGCCTGCTGTGCTTTCTTCTCATCAATGATATCTGTACGGCTCATGATGATCGCACCTGCGTATTCTACCTGATTGTTAAAGAACTCACCGAAGTTTCTCATATACATTTTGCATTTCTTTGCATCAACAACTGTTGTGTAGCTGTTCAGTACGATATCAACGTCTCCCTGAACACCCTGTACTGCTTTGATAACATCAGATAATTTACCGACACCTGAAGGCTCGATCAGGATTCTGTCCGGATGATATTTATCTACGACTTCTTTCAGAGAAGTACCGAAATCACCAACCAGAGAACAGCAGATACATCCAGAGTTCATTTCACGGATTTCAATTCCTGCTTCTTTCAGGAAACCACCGTCAATACCGATCTCACCAAACTCATTCTCGATCAGTACGACCTGTTCGTCTGCATAAGCCTCTTTCAGAAGTTTTTTGATCAGTGTAGTTTTACCGGCTCCAAGGAAACCGGAGATAATATCAATCTTTGTTGCCATGATTCTTGTTCTCCTTTTTTCTGTATTTTTCTGCGCAAATCAGCCTGTAGCCTGAACAGTGGCTCTGGCTGTAAGAAGTTCTTACTACGCCAAGAAGGGGACATGACCCAATATCATGCCCCCACCTGTTTCTTATCTTAATCAGCCGTTAATCATAAAGCTCATTAATTTATCAATATCGTCTTTCTCATATGCAACGATCTCAAGTTCCGGAATCTCTCCGCCTGAGAAAATGTTTGCCAGAGATACATACTGGGATAATTTGGATTTCAGATTCAGTCTGTCACCTTCGCCTGTTACTAATTCAACTCTGCCTTCGCAGCTGTCTACTACCTGAAAAAATTTATCAATGTCTTTAATGTTTGATACTTTCATGTCTGTTCTCCTTTCAGCATGTACATTAACTATTCACTCTATTCCTTGTTTTCGCGCTCATTATAACGCAATTGCATATAAAAAGCAATTATTTATTTTGCACGAATTTTCTCACTATTATATCTGTGTTCCTGTTCACTGCGTATCTCGCAGCATATTCCGCAAGGTACAAAAATGATTTTCTGTATGTTTTCTATCTGTTTCCTGTATGTCCTGATCAGTATGTGAAAATAGCCACTCCGTATGCCGGCAGCGGATATGCAAAAGAGAATGGTCTGTTATCGCATTCCTGTTTCACTGCCTTGAATGTCTTCGGCTCTGTCATTCCGTTCTCATCCATGATCAGTTTGTACTGTTTCTTCTTCGGAACACCCACTCTGTAATCCGGACGGTCTACAGGTGTGAAGTTTACCACATAAAGAATGTTGTTACGTTTGGTCGGTGACTTTCTGACAAAACTGAAAATACTTCTGTCTCCGTCATTGGCATTGATCCACTCAAAACCTTCCGGATCATTATCCATCGCATAAAGTGCCGGATACTTTTTATATAAAGTAAGCAGATCACTGACATATTTCTGAAGATCTCTGTGTGGCTGCTCCTGTAAAAGGAACCAGTCAAGTTCACGCTCCTCGCTCCACTCGCGAAGCTGTCCGAACTCCTGACCCATAAACAGAAGTTTTTTGCCCGGATGACAGGTCATAAAGGAATACGCAGCCTTTAAGTTCTTAAATTTATCCGGCAGTTCTCCCGGCATCTTCTCCAGCATGGAGCATTTCAGATGCACCACCTCATCATGAGAAAGAACCAGTACATATCTCTCACTGTAAGCATAGGACATAGAGAAAGTCATCTTATTATGATTGAATTTACGGAAATATGGGTCCAGTTTCATATATTCCAGGAAGTCATTCATCCATCCCATGTTCCACTTCAGGCTGAATCCAAGTCCGTCATCCTCCGCATCACCGGTTACCTTCGGCCATGCAGTAGATTCCTCTGCAATCATGACAGTTCCATGATTTCTTCCAAGTACAACGGTATTTAAATGTTTAAAGAACTCGATTGCCTCCAGGTTCTTGTTTCCGCCATATTTATTGGCAACCCATTCACCGTCTTTCTTACCATAATCCAGATAAAGCATGGAAGCCACGGCATCTACACGAAGACCGTCTACATGGCACTCTTCTACCAGTAGAGTGCATTGGCGATCAGGAAATTCTTAACTTCCGGGCGGCCATAGTTGTAAATCTTGGTTCCCCAGTCCGGATGCTCTCCCTGTCTCGGATCAGCATGCTCATATACAGCAGTACCGTCAAAATTTGCAAGTCCATGAGCGTCTTTCGGGAAATGTGCAGGTACCCAGTCAAGGATAACACCAATCTTATTCCGATGGAAATAATCGATCATATATTTGAAATCCTGCGGTGTTCCGTAACGGGAGGTCGGTGCATAATATCCGGTTACCTGATATCCCCAGGAACCATCAAACGGATGCTCCGCAATTCCCATAAGCTCTACATGAGTATATCCCATTTCTTTTACATAAGCTGTCAGGGACTGGGCAAGCTCACGGTAATTGTAAAAGCCGTCCTCATTGTCCTCTGTCCACGGATGTTTCTTCCAGGAACCCGGATGTACCTCATAGATCGCCATCGGCTGTTCTTTTTCATCAAATTTCTCACGGTTCTTGATCCATGTGGCATCTTTCCATTTATAGTCTGTGATATCTACGATCTTAGATGCAGTTCCCGGACGCATCTCAGCAGCATTCGCATATGGGTCAGCCTTATACAGCTTTTCCCCGTGTGCCCCTACAATAAAAAATTTATAAAGCTGTCCGATCTTCGCACCCGGAACAAACACTTCATAAACACCGATCGGACCTGCCTTTGTCATAGGATTTGCTTCTTCATCCCAGTCATTGAACTCACCAATTACAGATACAGACTGTGCATTCGGTGCCCACACTGCAAAATGCACACCTTTTCTGCGTCTGTATGTAGTCGGATGTGCACCCAGTTTCTTATATATCTCATAATTGGTTCCCTGTCCAAATAAATACTGATCTAACTCCGTAAATTTCATACTCTCACCCATCTGGAGTCCTCCCTTTATAAAATTCAGATTGTGCCTGTAACAGCTCCACTGCTGCAAAATTTTCTGCGATTTTATGGTTCAGCAATGTTATGTGATCTTATCCCATTCTGCTGTCATAACTGTCACGCATATGAACTGACTTTTAGTCATTCTATAGCTTCTATTATACCAATGGGGCTTCTTTCCGTCAATTGATAATATGTATACATTTAACAATTTTTTTGTATTTTCTGCACTATTTTTGTAAAAAACACAAAAGAAAGCAGAGGTGCCTTCCCCGGCATTCCTCTGCTCTCTCTGTTCTTTATTTAACCCTTTATTCTGTTCCGTCTCCGTAATCTACAGAATCATCACTGTAGTCCTCTGAATCTCCGGAATCATCATAACTGCCATCACCGGAACTTCCATCATCATAGCTTCCGTCATCGTAGCTTCCATCGTCAGAACTTCCATCAGAAACATCAGATCCGTCACTTCCGTCTCCGGAACCATCTCCGCTTCCGTCAGAAACATCACTGCTTCCATCCCCGGAACTGTCTCCTGAAGTGTCTGAACTGTCAGAAGTTCCATCCGTGCTGACTGTTCCCTGATATCCCGGAATCTCTCCTCTGTCAAAGGTGCTCTGCCAGAAATCCACATAACATGCATACTGCAGATCTACATTCTTCGCTTCTGCCATTTCGCTGACTGTCACAAGTTTATATCCCTTCGCGATCAGCTCCGGAATAAACCGGATTGCAGCCTGTACAGAAGGCTGATGAATATCATGCATCAGGATAATAGATCCATCTGTCAGGTCACCATTCATAACCGCATCATAGTCTGCATCCGCATCCATCAGTTTCCAGTCCTCAGTGTCCAGAGACCACATAAAGAACGGTTTCGCTACTGTATTATAAATGTCCGTGTTACCGTCACCATACGGAGCACGCGCAACAGATGCAGCCTGTCCGCATGCCTCAATCAACGCATTATCTGTATCTGAAAACTGCTTGGCTACTGCATCCAGATCGATCGTTGTCAGCTGTGTATGATCCCAGGAATGACTTCCGATCTCACATCCGATCTCCAGCATTCTCTTCGGAGCATCCGGATATGCAGAAACATTCTGTCCTAACATAAAGAATGTTGCATGTGCATTATTCTCTTCCAGGCAATCGAGAAGTTCCTGTGTATATTCTCCAGGGCCATCATCAAATGTCAATGCAAGCATCGGACGTTTCTGTGTCGGGTCATAAGAACCATCATCATTGAAGTAATAATCATTCACACCCTTGCTTACCCATCCGGTCTGCATGTAACCATTCTCATCAAAAGAATAGGTCACTCCGTCAATATCCTGAAATCCATTTGCATAATATGTACCATCCGCATTCTGATACCATTTTCCATTAGCATCTTCATGCCAGCCCACTGTCGTAGTTCCAACTTTGTCCGTGTCAGAACTTCCCTTCAAAGGCTGTCTCACCGCTGCATTCGGATCAGCCTGCGTAGTATCTGCCTGAGCTTCCACAGTCTTACCGCTGCTGCTTTCGCCTCCACCTATATGACTGGCAATCGGAATAATAATTCCTCTGATCACAAATACAACCGCCAGAATCACACCCACTACATAAAGACCAATCTTCGTATAATGGCGGATCATCATCTGGCGTTTTTTTCTGCGCATCCTCTCGCGCAAAACCCGCTTATCCATTGTTTCCTTTCCCCGCTTTTATCATTTTTATTTTCATTTATTACAGCCGGTAATTTTGAAAAATCAACATACCGGCTAAATCATCAGATATAATTGTGCCTTACAATCATAACGCATTTATTCTGTAAATACAATGCCATTTCTGCATCATTTTTACATTTGATATTGTATGGTGTTACTGTTGCTCTGCGCTTAGTAACTTTCATATAATTTCAGCAAGAGGATACAACAGTCTGTTTCCAAAATCAGCAATTATTCTCCGGCATCTACAGTTTCATCCCCGTCTTCTGCCCCAAGTTCTTCCTCCAGATCTGCCTCCTCTCCGTCTCCGGAACCATCTGAGCCCTCTGATTCATCCAGTACCTCTTCAGCCTCCTCCGTCTCAGTCCCATCATTCAAAGTTACCTCAGAATCCTCTGTAACATCAGCTTCTCCATCAGAATTCTCATTCTGATCCAATGCAGCCGCCTGGTTCGCCGCGGCCTCTGCATCTTCACCCACAACATCTCCCAGAGCCACTTTCTCACTCACATTTGCATTACTGATGATAAAATCCTCAACCCGCAGCAATCCCACAGACTCGTCCACATAATCCTGTCCATATGTATCCACCAGTTCCGCAAGATCACTTGCACCCATCTGCTCCACAAGATCATTCTGGATTTTCAGGCTCTCCTTATCATCCAGAGAAAGTCCCTCAGTATCCATAATTCCCTGCACGATCAGATTCTGTTTTACTTTGCCCTGAGCATACTGCTGGCACTGCTCATCAAAGTCATCCTGAGAAATTCCCTGGCTCTCCACAAACTCATCCAGCGTCATATCCGCCTGCTTCGCATAAAACTCCATATTCTTCTTAAACTCATCAACTGCTTTATCAATATCATCCTGCGGATACTCCTTCACTTCTGAATTCTCCAGAAGCGTTGTCCATGCAGTATTTTTCAGAACTTCCTGCGCAGAAGCTTTCGCATCTTCTTCCAGTTTATTATAAACACTGTCCTTATACTCATCCACAGTCGTATAGTCTGTATTCTTAGTTACCCATTCATCCGTAAGTTCCGGTGCACGGCGCACATTCTGAACCGTCACCTTATAAACAACTTCTTTTCCGGCAACTGTATCATCTCCATAATCAGAAGCAAAGTCAATCGTAATCTCCTTCGTCTCACCTTTCTTCATATCGAGAACGCCATTTTCAAATTCCTCAAAAATCTGTCCGTTGCCGACAATGAAATCATAATTATTGGCAGTTCCGCCATCAAATGTCTTTCCGTCGATGGTTCCCACATAATTAATGGTAACCAAATCTCCAGCCTGTGCACCTTCAGAAACCGGTTCTGCCTTATCCTGAAGATTCTGTTCGATCTGTGCCTGTACATCCTCGTCTGTGATCGCATCCACCGCATTGTCCAATGTCAGCCCCTTATACTCTCCGATCGTGATATACTTCTCCACATTATCAACAGAGACAAGTCTTGTACTTCCGACTTCCGCACCTTTTCCCTCTGCTTCTTTCGTATCAGTACCTTTTGCATCCTGTTCCTTTGCAGTTGTATCTGTCGCTGTCTTTTCTGTCGTGCCACAGGCTGAAGCAGTCAGTGCCACACACATGGCAAGCATTCCAAGATATATTTTTTTCTTCATAAACAAAGTCCTTTCTACATCTCCGGTACCGGAGTTGGTCTTGAAGAATCCCAGATCTCAGAAACGTCAAAAAGATCACTGAGCACCTCCGGGTTATAATACATTCGATATCCGTCAATATCCCGTCGTCCCTGGCGGAAATAATCATCTGTGATCTGTACCCAGTACTGACTGGAATCTACATTACAGAAGTAACGATATCCCCTGCTTTTATAATAATCATATTTTTTGTTATCTGATGTATAACCTTCCCAGCTTCCGATGTCTGCACCAAATGCAAAGAAGATCATATCTGTTTTTCCGAGAATGGGTGCCACATACTTTTCCCATTTTTTATTATCTGCTTTCAGTTCTTTCAGAGATGATTCTGATGCGTTCTTATGGCCCCATGTGTGGCTGGCAAATTCCCAGCCCTCTGCCTTCATTGCCTCTGCCACTTTCGTGGCATTTTCTACCTCTTTCTCATAATCAAAATCAGGATGGTTTTCCAGAAAACGCTTCTGATCATCCTGCAGATTCTCCTGTGTCTTATATGCAATATCTGTGCGGTATCCCAGTACCCCGTTATAACCGGTCATTGCCAGAATACCTTTTCTTCCATGATAAGAAAAATCCGGATGCTCTTTCACAAAGCTGTCAATGATCGGAACCAGATCATAATCTCCCCAGGAAACACTTCCGTCATCTTCCACATATTCTGCCTTCACATCACCGTTCTCGTCCAGAACCAGCCTGTCTGCAAATCCATCACCGTCCATATAGTGATAATAACTTACATCATCCTGTGAAAGAACAAATGGAATCTTGCCTGCCGGAAGCATAATCTTACCTTGTGACATCGTGCCATCCTCATTCACAGTTGCCATATCGTGAGGACTGACCATCACGTAACCCTTCTCATACATGCCCTCGATGATCCTGTTAAATTCATCAATGGTCGTCATCACCTGATTATATCCACCGGAATCCGAATCTCCGTCAAAAGCCTTCGACGTATCTTTGATCAGGGTATGGAAAAAAATATGCGTGATCTGATCCAGCGGATACTCCACACAGGTTGCCTTTGCATTCTCATATTCCGATACTGCGTCCTGCATTTCCTCACTGGAGTCATAATCCGGCTGGCTTTGCAGCAGTTCAATTGCTCCATCATAGTCATACTGAGCCGCAAGCAGAGAAGCCTTCTCCATGGGAGACTCCTGCTCCTGTTCTGCTGTCTGAGACTCTGATTCTTCCGAATCTTCTGATACCTGACCCTGCACATCATGCCCATTCCCGTAAAAAGTTTCCTGCGTTCCACTTCCTGTACTTTCACTGTCTGCACCCTTATTATCTGCTCTTTCACTCAGAAACGGTACATCCTGCTGAAACGGAAACAGCCCGCATCCACTCAGAAAAAATGAAGCACACAAAATCATTGCCATTCTATATGCTGTTCTTTTTTTCATTTATATTTCCTCTTTATATAACGACACAACCTGGCAGTCTCAGACAAATTTTTATATCAGACAAATTTATATAT
>NZ_QUDO01000064.1 GCF_003477525.1 Ruminococcus sp. AF41-9 | reverse complement strand
TTAGTTATGTCTAAATTTAGAAGCACCTATTTTTCATCTTAAGAATCCTGCGTTGCAGGATTCTTACCGCTTTTTAATCAGGATTGCGAACATGTTTCGCAATTACCTATTAAGATTTAGCCTTCTGCCGCAGGTGCAACTTTCCCGAAGCCGTTCCAGGCGTACAGCCCCTTCTTGTCCTCATCGCCCAGGAACTTGTCTACCTGACAGATGTGCAGGATATGGTCGCCCACCTCCACCGACTGCTGCAAGGTAGCCACCATCGCCAGCCGGGTGTCCGCCGGAATCTGGATGTCGCTGCCCTCCACAGCCATCATCTCGATGTTGTTGGCGGCCACCTTGTCTGTCTCGGCACCGGTAGATGCTCCGCAGGCCATTACTGCGCCTGCCAGACTCTCACCGGGAACAGTGACAATGACTTTGCCGGTCTCACGCACACGCTTGCCGGTGTGGGACTGTTTGCCAGTGGCGAAGCCACCATAGGCGGATTGAAGGAGAGGTAAGACACAAAGCAAATGGGAGCCAGGTTCGTAGAACCATCCTCCTTTTTAGAGCAGATCAGTGTCAGCGGATTGGGGGAGGTCAGAACAGTAGCCTCCATAATGTTCAGTTCTTTCATAAAATTCAGACCTTTCTAAGAGATTTCAGTCGTTGACTGTATGGCCAACCAGTGATATATTTATTATATCTGATAGCAATTTTTGTTCAAGTACGCAAATTATTTGTACCTGGTATCAAAAAATATACCGCAAAAGACGAGGAACGATCCAATTATGACTTATGAAGAATTCAAAGAAAAGGTTGGCAGTGTCATTCTAACCGGCGAGGGAAACTGCCCGGTCACGCCGGTAGTTCAAATGCTGCAGGGCAAATGGAAACTCCAAATTCTCTATGAACTGTGCATCAAGTGCCCCATACGGTTTGGGGAACTGAAAAAAGTTCTCAAACCCATTACCAATACAGCCCTGACCAACGCCCTGAAGGAACTGGAAGCGGACGAATTGGTTCAGCGTATCCAATATAATGAAATGCCTCTGCGAGTGGAGTACTCCCTCACCGAGAAAGGGCGGGACCTGCTGCCGGTCTTTTACGCCATTTCCCAATGGGGAATGAAATATATACCATGATTCTAACTATATTATCGCAAGTCAAGAAATTAGCGCAACATTCAAACAGCATATTTGCGATATGCAATTCAACGTTGTTGCTGTTGCATTAAAAAGTTGAATTGCTATAATATCTGCAAGATAATAGCCGGGAAGCATTGACAATTTGAGTCAACTTCCCGGCTTTTTTATGCATTCTCTACTGCTGCGAAGGATTCAAGAAGCAACCTGATTCATGAGAGTTGATAACTCCCACCGCCTGCAAATAGGCATAGATGATTATGGTCCCCACAAACTTCATAGTCATTTTGAACCTGCTCCGAAATCGTCATGCCTCGCACACCTCCCGGAGAGCAGGCAGCAGCTCATCCAGCCGCCCGTCCAGTCCGAAGGACTTCTCTTTGATATTGTCCGCAATATAGATCTCCCCCAGATTGATGGTCACATAAGTGGCGTTTGGCTCGCTGGCCACCAGGCGCATCATCGGAGCCTTGATCAGCTGATTACGCCAGCCAATGCCCAGCTCCAGAACCACCAGTTTCTTCCCGTGGTAGGTTTTCAGAAAGTTTTGGAACCGTGCCTGAGCAGCGGTATCCAGAATCATTCTCTGACCCGCGCCCATGTGGATGTCCATGGGACCTCCGCACTTGGGACAGCGCGGCACCAACTCTGTAGGCACATGGCCGCCCTGTTCGGCAGCGGATAATTTTTCGGCCACCTCTAAACTTGAATAGAGGGTGTCGTGGCAGGGACGGGCACACTGCATCGTAAACCAGTTGCCCTCGATCTCATAGATTTTCGTCGGATCGAAGCCACACAGTTCAAAGTGACCTTCTCCGTTTGATGTGACGACAAAGTAATCTTTCTCTCCCACAATGGCCTTCAAATCGTTCATCACCGACGTAGACTGGTACTGCCCACAGTAATGATGGATGAGCCGGGCCCAGAAGGCCCACTTTTCCTCCTCGCTGGGCCATCCGGCCATCATGCCCTGCAAAATACAACGTAAGCCGTATTTTTGTTTGAAATCTCCAAACAATTCATCAAAGGCTGCATTATCTGCAAACAAATGCAGTCCTTCGGTGATGGACAGGCCGTTACTGGCCCCGATCAGGATAGCGTCCGCTTCTCTGAATTTTTCGGCAATGGGTTTCCAATCAATCATATTCGTTCGCTCCTTTCTATTTTATGGTTGCTGCGATGGATCGCGCCTGCCGGAGAGCAGCCAGAGTTTCCGCCAAATCTCCTTGCAGATACAGGCTGCGTCCCCGCAGATGCTCCGGACTATGAGATGCCTCTCGATTAAGACATGCATAAAAGACGTTTTCGTTTTTGGCAGTAAGTTCCCAGAAGGGTAGTTTGATGATACTGGGTGTCATCTCACCCACGCCCAGTTCCAGCAGGAGCAGCTTTTTGCCCTGATATTTCCGAACGAAATCCTCGTATCTTTGATACGCGGTCTGCCACGCCTCGCCTTGTAAAAAAGTATTGTCCTGCACCCACGGAACCATTTTCCAGCCGCACTCCGGGCAGCGGGGAATCCATTCTGCCGGAACTTCCAGACCTTCCATATTGTCCAGCATGGCTGAAACCAGATCGTGGCTTTCATACAGTTTGTCGTGGCATGGCTGGCTACACTGGAAATATCGGAAATCCCCCTGAAATTGGCATATTCTGTCCTCCGGGAAAACCTTCGGAATTTGAATGTCACAATTTGTCGTCAAAATAAAGTATTCTTTATCCTTCAAAATTTCCACAAGGTCAATGTACGGCTGACCTGCAGGCGCATCTTCCATAAATTTTATATAGCGTGAATAAAATCCCCACTGCTGTTCCGGTTTTGAGTAAATGTAATAGAACCCATGAAAAAGACTTTGAATCCCATAGGCTTCCTCAAAATCATGAAAATTCGCTTCAAACACCGCATTGCGGTGATAATGGTTGTAACCCGCCGCACTGGAAAGCCCAGAGCCTGCGCCTACAAGCACCGCATCTGCGTGCCGAATCAATTCTGCTGTGGTTCTGATGCTCTCTTCGCTCATTTCATTTCCTCGTTGGAGATCTTTCTGGTGTCCGTCAATACCTTTGCAATATCTTCTCGGATTGCCAAGCCCTTCTGTTTCAGTTCCTCCGGCACAATAGCGTCCCTCGGATTGATTGTGATATAAAAGGCATTCGGCCATGCGTAGGTCATATTCCAGAACGGTTCCTGAATGAACATCGGCGTCATGCGGCCAACGCCAAGCTCCAGAAACAAGACTTTTTTGTGCATATTCTTTTTCAGGAACGCATTGAGCTTGCTGTGTTCTTCCCGATATTTCCTGCCCTCAAGAAATACCCAGGAACGCACCCAAGGCTCCATTTCCGCGCCACACTTCGGGCAGCGGGGAATCAGCTCAGAGGGAACTCTCAAATCCGCATCAATAGAGTCGTTCAGCTTATGAAGCGTTTCCACGGAATCGTAAAGCTCATCATGACACCGGCGGCTACACTGGAAATACCGCCAGTCGCCTTGGATGGCGCTGATCTTTTCTTCCGGGAATACACGGGTAAACTGCGTGTCCTGATTAGTCGTCAGGATGTAGTAGTTCTTGTCCTTCAGGATTTCAAACAGATCCTTATAAGGCTGTCCTGTCTCTGCATCGAGAATCATACACAGATTCCTTGCTATGTACGCCCAGCGCTCCTCACTGGTGCGGTACCGGTAATAAAATCCGTCAAAGGAATTGCGGTACCCATACTTTTTTCAAACTCACCCAGATTCTCTACAAAGTCTTTATCATGCTCATAATAGTGCCGATATCCGGCTGCCGCTGACATTCCCGAAGCCGCTCCTACAACGATAGCATCGGCCCCTTTGATATGCTCGGCCAACTTCCTTACCTGTTCCTCATAGCTTTTACTTTTTGCTGTTATCATCTATGAAATGCTCCTTTTCTCGTATTTTCAGTTTTGATAATAGAATTTCTCCAACCGTGACCGCATCCTCCATACTCAGATAGCGGTCGGCACTCCTGTTGATTTGGTGTTATTTTTATTCTTACTTCAAATTATTTTAGCATCCTCTTACGTCACTGTCAATATGCTGTTATAATAAAAATAACATCAAAGCAAAAAAAGAGATCAGGCCATGAAATATCCCACCCGCCTTAGCGATGCTGTTCATATTCTGGCTTTTATCGCTCTGTACCCAGACTGCGACCTGACCAGTAACAAGCTGGCAGAGAGCATTCAGACGAATCCTGCCTATGTGCGCCAGCTCATGTCCGCCCTGCGGAAGGGTGGACTGCTGATCAGCGTGAAGGGACATCCCCGACCTGCTCTGGCTCGTGAGCCGGAGAAAATCACTCTACTGGATGTCTATCGAGCAGTAGAGGGCAACAAGCCCCTGCTCCATCAGGACATCCACACCAACCCCGCTTGTGGCGTGGGCGTGAACATTCAACTGGTGCTGCGGGATTTTTACTTGGACATTCAAAAAACAGCGGAACAAAAAATGCAAGAAATCACGCTGAAAGATGTGCTGGAACAATATCACATGAAGTTGGAAGGGATGCTCTTGCAGCGTTTATGACAGATTGATTTTCAGAAACTCTTCTATTTGGGACAAAAATTCTTCTGAACGGGAAATACAGAACCTCTTTGCGGGACTATACTGAGAACCGGAGAGAGACCTACACCCCGTATCGGTATTCCGCTTTCCAGAAAAGGAGGTTTCAAATATGCAGGAAAAGTACAATGTCACAGGCATGACTTGTGCAGCCTGCCAGGCTAGGGTACAAAAAAGCGTATCCAAACTGACCGGTGTGCAAGAGTGCAATGTCAATCTGTTAAAAAACAGTATGGTGGTGACTTATGACGACAAAAATGTAAACAGTGGGCAGATTATCGCCGCTGTAGAAAAGGCAGGCTATGGCGCATCCCTACAGCAAGTCAAGGGAAAATCAGCTGCACAGGCTGTCTCCCCGGTGGACACTGCAAAAAAGGAATATGAGGCGATGCGCCGTCGAGTAATCTGGTCCTTTGTATTCACTATCCCTTTGTTCTATATTTCAATGGGACATATGTTGGGCTGGCCGCTGCCGGGTGTCTTTCTGGGGACGGAAAACTCCATGATCTACGCCCTAACCCTGTTTTTACTGGTTCTGCCAGTAGCAATTATCAACAACAAATACTATCACATGGGTTTTAAGACCCTGTTCCACGGATCGCCCAACATGGACTCCCTAATCGCATTGGGTTCCGGTGCCTCCCTGGCCTACGGAATCTACGCTCTCTATAAAATTGCTTGGGGCTTTGGCCACGGAGATTTTGTGCTGGTAGATCAGTTTGCTCACGACCTCTATTTCGAGGGAGCGGGCACCATTCTCACGCTCATTACTCTGGGCAAATTCTTCGAGGCGCGTGCCAAGGGCCGTACCTCTGACGCAATTAACAAGCTGATGAACCTTGCCCCCAAGAAGGCCACAGTAATCCGGGACGGTGTGGAGTCTGTCATTCCCGCCGAAGAAGTGGAAAAGGGTGACATTCTCGTCGTTAAGGCAGGTGAAAGCGTCCCGGTAGACGGTGTTTTGCTGGAGGGGACTGGCTCGGTGGACGATATTCCTGTAGATAAACAGATCGGCGATAAGGTCATCGGTGCCACTATCAACCAGAGTGGCTACTTCAAGATACGGGCTGACAAAGTGGGCGATGAGACCGCACTTTCCCAGATTATCCGACTGGTAGACGAAGCCACCAGCTCCAAAGCGCCTATTGCCAAGTTGGCGGATAAGGTGGCTGAAATTTTTGTCCCGATAGTCATTGGTATCGCTCTGCTTGCTATGGTGGTGTGGCTGATTTGCGGCGCGACCTTTGAGTTCGCCATGACCATCGCAGTATCGGTACTGGTGGTCTCCTGCCCCTGCGCTTTGGGACTGGCAACTCCTACTGCCATCATGGTAGGCACCGGCCGAGGCGCATCTAACGGCATCCTCATTAAATCCGCAGAAGCTCTGGAGACTGCCCACAGTGTAAATGTGGTTGTCATGGATAAGACCGGCACCATCACCCAAGGCAAGCCGGTTGTGACTGACTTAGTGTGTCACGAAGGATCAGCTACTCCAAATCGCTGCCTCTCTGGAAAAGTTGTCAGAACACCCCTTGGCTCGCGCCATTGTAGCCGAGGCGGAAAAAAGAAACACGCAATTCCTGCCCGTGGAGCAGTTTGAACAGATCCCCGGCCAGGGCATCAAAGGAAGCATCCAAGGACTCGCCTGTCTGGCTGGCAACCAAAAGTTACTGAATGCCGAGGGCATCCACGACGAGGCTCTGGAACAGCTTCAAGATCAGATGGCGGATCAGGGCAAGACACCGCTGTTCTTTGCTGCGGCGGGTAAGCTCATCGGCATGGTCGCAGTGGCAGATGTGGTGAAGCCCACCAGCAAGCAGGCCATTGCTGATCTTCAGACCATGGGTATTGAAGTAGTCATGCTTACCGGTGACCATAAAAAGACCGCTGAGGCCATTCGCAGACAGGTGGGCGTGGACCGCGTGTTGGCGGAAGTGTTACCTCAAGATAAGGAGCAGGAGGTCCGCAACCTCCAAGAGAGCGGCAAGAAGGTGGCCATGGTGGGCGACGGCATCAACGACGCTCCGGCTTTGGCCCGTGCCGATGTGGGGATTGCCATTGGTGCAGGCGCCGATGTAGCCATGGAGTCCGCCGATATTGTGCTGATGCGCAGCGACCTGCTGGATGTGGCCGGGGCTATTGAACTCTCTAAGGCCACCATCCGCAACATCAAAGAGAACCTGTTCTGGGCCTTCTTCTACAACATTATCGGCATCCCCATCGCCGCCGGATGCTGGTACACAGCGTTCAATTTGAAGATGAACCCGATGGTGGCGGCGCTGGCCATGAGCTTCAGCTCGGTATTTGTGGTGTCCAACGCCCTGCGGCTGCGGTTTTTCAAGTCCAAGCATGGTTCTGCGGTTTCCGCCAGTGCAGCTGAATCCGCTGCGCCTGTTACTGCTTCTATTCCTGCGGGAGCTCCTTTACTGGAGCATTCCGCAAAGCAAACCACAATCAATCAATCGAATGGAGGAACTACGATGAAAAAGGAACTGATGATTGAAGGCATGATGTGCCAGAACTGTGTCAAGCACGTCACCCACGCTTTGGATGGCATCCCCGGCGCAGCGGATGTTCAGGTGAGCCTGGAGAACAAGAAGGCCACCATCAATGTCCCGGAATCTGTCACCGATGAAGCGTTGAAAGCGGCGGTCACCGAGGCGGACTATAAAGTGACGGGGATCACCACCCATGAAGCTGATAAGGCCCATATCACCCACTCCATCAAAATCGCCAGAGGACAGCTGGACGGCATCCTGCGCATGATTGAGGAGGACCGCTACTGTGTGGACATCTCTAATCAGCTGCTGGCCACCCAGGCGCTCTTGAAGCAGGTCAATCAGGAGATTTTACGGGCACATATCCGTGGCTGCATCCGGGATGGGCTGCACACGGATGAACCTAACCCCAAGCTGGAGGAAGCCCTTCAGCTATTGGAAAAGCTGGTCACATAACAGAAGAAAGCGGACCGGCCCAATTTACATGGCCGGTCCTACATCATTTGAGGAGGAATACAATATGAAACTTGGCATTATCCGTTGTATGCAGACAGAGGACTACTGCCCCGGAAGCCGGGATTTTCGTACCATCCGGGAACAAAAGGGTGCTTTTGACGGTGAGGATGACATCCAGCTGGTGGGCTTTATCAACTGCGGCGGCTGCCCTGGGAAAAGGCAGTGCTGCGGGCCCGCTCTCTGGTGAGTCAGGGGGCGGACACCATCGCCTTTGCCTCCTGTATCAGTAAGGGAACCCCCATCGGCTATCCCTGCCCTTTTGCTAAGCGTATGCGAGATTTGGTTCAGAAAGAGGTAGACGACAGTGTCCGTATCTTGGATTACACCCATGACGCTGGTCCTGAACCAGAAACATCTCAGAAGTAAAGTTTCTTTTCTTGCCGGCCTATGGTAAGATAGACTTCAAGGAGGAGTGCTAAATGGTTCAGAACCACTTACCCCATGACCACGGACAAACTATCGAGCAGGAACTGGAACATATGCCCAGCGTAGAAAACTTTCAGACTGTGGCTGATATTTTCAAACAGTTGGGGGATGGGAGCCGTATCCGTATTTTTTGGCTGCTGTGTCACTGTGAGGAATGCGTCATCAATCTTTCTGCTATGGTGGACATGAGCAGCCCGGCGGTTTCCCATCACCTCAAGCAGCTAAAAGCGGCTGGGCTGATCGTCAGCCGCCGGGAAGGAAAAGAGGTCTATTATAAAGCGGCCGATACCGAGCAGGCCCGAAATTTCCATCACATGATCGAATGTCTTGTAAAGATTGCCTGTCCGTCGCAAGTAGAAACACAGAAAGGAACGCCATGAAAAAAGAAGAATCCAAAGTTATCGCTCAAAAGCTCCAAAAGATTCCAAACGGCACCCTTTCTATAGAGCGCACTCAAGCAGGTAAAAACATGGGCGAGACTTGTTTTTCGGAACAGATTCAAGCAGTGACAACCGGGAAAGGACGCATAGAGCTACGCAATGTCTACCCTGGTATTGAAGCATCTTTTAATACCTTCTTTGCTCCAGAAATCCATTTTCAGCATAGTGCGCTAGACTCTATACTGGAAATTCACTACTGCCGTAATGGTCGTATTGGTTGGAATATGCGTGGCGGTACCGCCATCTATCTGGGTTCAGGAGATTTGACAGTTCACAGTATGGCCTGCTGCGCGGATTCCGCCATGATGTTTCCCCTAGGATATTCAGAGGGGATTTCCATTTCCGTGGATCTGAAACAGCTTTCTTCCATTTGTCCAGAGTTCTTGCGAGAGACCGGCGTTCAAGCCGAGCGGTTTCAGGAACACTTCTGCTCAGGAAAGCCCTCTGCAATCCCCACCTGCTCCGAACTGGAGCATATCTTCGCACCGCTCTTTTCTGTGGAGGCGTCCCTGCGGCTGCCTCTGCTGAAGCTGAAAGTACTGGAATTGCTGATTTATTTAAGCTGTCTGAAGCCAAGAGAAAAGGAATTAACACAGTACTTTTCCCAGCAAACCGAGCTGATCAAAGAAATCCATCAACAGTTGACGGAGCACTTGGAACAGCGGTTCACGATTGAAGAACTTTCTAAACAGTATCTCATCAATACTTCTACGCTGAAAGAAGTGTTCAAAGCAGTTTACGGTTTGCCCATTGCCACCTATATGAAGGAGTATCGGGTACACCAAGCCATGAAGCTACTTCGGGAAACCGATGCCACCATTGCCGATATTGCCGCTCAGGTAGGGTATGAGACCCAAGGGAAGTTCTCTAAGGCATTCAAGGATGTGACGCAGGTTCTGCCTACAAAATATCGCAAAAACTATCAGAATCCACACAGCTCATGAGCCCCAAAATATCATCTTAAATTAGGGATAATACCGGCAAGCAATGCCTGTGTTAATACACACAGACCCGCAGAGAAGAAAATCCCTTTGTGATTTTCCTCTCCGCTTGCTTGTTGAGGGCAGCGCCCCCAAGCCCCTTTGAACACAGAATTTCATTCTGTGGCTGCGCGGTCTCCGTTCCACTCCGGTCGGCACTAAACGGACATCCCCCGGATGTCCAGTGCCTGCGAATGCTTTTGACCAGGACCAGCTTACCGCTGACCGTGGTCTTTCTCTTTTTCAACATCCTGTTCTACCTCCATTTTCAGCACCCGATCTACATTGGCCTTTGCCGTTAAAAGTTCTCGCATTTCCTTACGGGAATGCCGATACTCGGCATAGGTCTTTTTCTTTTCTTCCAGCAATTTTGCGTACTCTGTCTGTAACTCTTTGACCTTTGGCAGCTTCTTGACGCCCATCTCATCAAAGGCATTCTTAGCAGCCTGGTGGAGCAGAATTTCTTCCTCATGTTCTTCCCGGAATTTCTTAGAGTAAACCGCCTTGCGGTATGCCGCATAGACCTCACGGGTCTTGGCATAATTTACGATGTGAGTACGCAGAACAGCGATCTCTGCCATGCGCTTTTCAGCCGCTTTGCCAGAAGGAACTCTGCATCCGCAGTCCGGCTGTCACACGCATAACTGGTAATGAGTTTGCCGTTATCTGTTTTCTGTGGATTTGCTACATAGTCGATGATGTCACTGATCGCCCGACTTTCTGTGCGGCCTTTGCCGACATGAAGCGGCATGATTCTTTAGTTGCCATAAAAAGCCCTCCTCTCAAAATATTTTCTCTGAACTCTTTGTGCCTATCGTTGAAATAAACTCTCCTTATGGGTATAATATAAAGAAACTACCAATACCTCAAAGGAGGGATTTTATGATAGAACAGCTAATTGCTGAAGCAACCGAATGTGATTTCAAAGTTGCACTTGAAATAAAGAAACCCAAAAGCTGGTTAAAAAGTGTCAGTTCCTTTTCTAATGGAATCGGCGGAACTCTGTTTTTCGGAATCTCTGATGACCGGAAACCTATTGGCTTGTCCGATGTTCAAAAGGATGCTGAGGCGATCAGCCGCTTAATCAAAGAACGAATCACACCATTACCTCAGTTTATCTTAAAACCATTACAGGAAGATGGTAAAAATCTATTAGCTCTGGAGGTTTCTCCCGGCCGCAGCACCCCATATTATTACAAGGCAGACGGCGTGATGGAAGCATATATCCGTGTTGGAAATGAAAGCGTAATTGCCCCTGATTACATTGTGAATGAATTGATCTTAAAGGGAACCAATCAGTCCTTTGATACCCTAACAACAGACGCGGTAAAAAAGGATTACAGCTTTACACTTCTGGAAGCAACCTATCTGGAACGGACCGGTCTCCGCTTTGAGCCATCCGATTATGTTTCCTTTGGTTTGACTGATAAAAATGGACTCCTGACCAATGCCGGAAAACTCATGACCGATCAGTACACGGTTTATAACTCCCGTATGTTCTGTACCCGGTGGAATGGCTTGGAAAAAGGCTCTATCTTTGATGATGCGCTGGACGATAAAGAATACGAGGGAAATTTGATTTATTTACTGAACAGCGGCAGTGAATTTATTCGCAATAATTCCAAAGTCCGTTTTGTCAAAAAGGCACAGTATCGTGTAGACAAGCCGGATTATGCTGAACGAGCTGTGACAGAGGCTCTTGTTAATGCGCTTATCCATCGTGATTATATTGTGCTTGGCAGCGAAATCCATATTGATATGTTTGATGATCGGGTGGAAATCACATCTCCGGGCGGTATGTTTGGCGGCGGCTCAATTCAGGAATACGATATTTACAGTATCCGTTCCATGCGACGAAACCCTGTGATTGCTGACCTGTTCCACCGCATGAAGTACATGGAACGCCGTGGAAGTGGCCTACGCAAAATCGTCAGTGAAACTGAAAAGCTGCCTGGATACACAGCGGCATATAAGCCTGAATTTTCCTCAACAGCGACAGATTTCAGAGTCATCTTGAAAAATGTAAACTACATCATGTGCGGTGCTTCCGCACATGATACAGCACATGATGCCGCACATGATACATCTGTGATCAGCAAACAAAACTTGCTATTGGAATTTTGTGCAGACCCTAAAAGTCGAGATGAAATGCAAGCATATATTAATGTTTCCAGCCGTTCTCACTTCAGCAAATATTACCTCAAGCCTTTATTATCTTCTGGTAAACTTGAAATGATGTTTCCAGACAAACCCAAAAGCAAAAACCAGAAATACACTACCGTTCATTCCAAATAACCAAGAAGCAGGGCATTGGGTCTCATCTCCCATTGTCCTGCTTCTTTTCATTCCAGATTATATTCACATCATTTACCCATACATCCAATCCTGGATCGCAAATTTCAAATCCTGCACCTTACCCAACAGCCAGATCGCCGCAAGCGGCAATCCCATCGGGCTAATCAAAAAAGCTATAACCAGCAAAATCACACCATTCTGCGGGGAATAGGTAATAATCACAGCCGCGCCAAGCAGAGCAATTACCGTGCTTAGTAGAATAAGTTTTTCCGCTAGGGACAGGCAAACTGTACTGTACAGAATAGGACTAGCTCTTCCCAATCGTAGCTCCTAAAGAAGCGGATATATCTCCTACACTGGTATATGATCCACTAATTGTGTTAGTCACTGTATCTGTTTTATTTACAGAAACTGTACCTGGGCCGGCACCCTGAGGTCCCAATCTCCATGAACCATAAGTTATTCCCTGATTCGTCTTACTATCGACTTTCCAATAATAGTATCCATCCGTTTGTGGCTGTATTCCATACTCAGTTTTATCAGATAGCAAATTTACATGCTTTACTGGACAGTACCTTGCATACAAAAACGTATATGCCGACTACCGCAAGAGCCGCAATAAGGATAAATTCTACGAAGAACACCGGGCAGAGCTTTCTCTTTATGATACAGCTCTCCGAACACTGAAAGAAAAATCTGTCGGAAATAAGCTGCCTTCCATGAAAGCCCTCTATGCTGAAAAAGACCGACTTATTGAATTGCGAGATATGCAACGAGAAGATTTTTCTAACCGCCGGAATTATGAACGGGAGTTTCGTACCGTGTCTGCCAATATTGATATGATCCTTGGAAAGAGCTACGAACAGGAACAGCAGATTGAGAAAGAACAGAATTTATAAATTTCCTGTTTTCATGCTTTCTAAAAAGAGGTATTATATAAAAAACGCAGGAGGTATATTCAAATGAAAGCACATAAATATTGGTCACTTGGTGCATTGGCAGCCATGATCGGAACCTTTTATACCGGCTATAAAAACATGAAAACGGCTCACAAATATTTTGCTTGCAGCTCTCTTCTCTGCATGATTATGGCTATCTACTCCGGTCATAAAATGATTTCTGGTAAATCCAGAAAAAAGAAAGATTCTGTTTCTGAAGAATCTGCAGAATAATAAAAACATAGGCACACTTGCACATAATACAGCCGAGAGATTTTCACCATCACAAAACTCTCTCGGCTATATAAATTTTATTATTTTGATAAGTTCATTTCATTTTCATAAATTTATATCTTTTGATTAGACTCCTCATGATCTGATATGTACTCAAAAATCTGCTCCAGCTTTTCATCTGTCTTTTTCTGATATTGCAGTTGTTTTAACTCAACGTTACTAATCCTTTCAAACAAAAGTGCATTGTTGGCTATATATATTTGTCTGATTTTCTTACCACTCCTCATCTCTTTTATTATTAGATTTCAGGCATACTTGCTATTTTCTTCTATTCAGTCTTCCCCTCTGGGAAAATAATTTTAAACACAAAGAAAAAAATCACCATGGAAACTCCACCTGTAATAATTGTCACAAGCATGTTATAGACTGCCGGGGCCACATATGCAGATGCAACTGGCATCCACAGATTATTAAATCCATTACAAATCAGTGAAATTACCACCCATGCAACAAAATACCAAATTGCCTGATATACAGGATTTCCATGGCTTTTAAAAGTAATATTTCTCTGAAGTGGAAAATTGATACACTGTGCAAGAAATGAGCCTAATTCATAACTGATAAAATAGCCAAGTCCACCACCGATCAGTATATTTCCCGTTGCATCACGCAATACATTATACCCCAGCAAACTCCATGTAAATTTTACTCCAAACAGATTCATGGAAACCTTTGGCCACATAAACTCTGTACCAGCCAGTCCAATTCCCAAAATCCCTGGTAAAAATGTAAATACAAGATACTGGAATACTGTCACGCCCATACTGAATATAACAAAATAGAATATCTGATAAAGCCATTTTGCAATAGCAGAATGTTTCTCTTCAAAACATTTCCATATATTTTTTATATGATTCATCTGCACTTTCCTCCGGCTCCTTTTAATAATTTTTCATATTTCTTATTATTTCTTCTGTTTCTGAAATATCCGCCAACTACTTTTTTTACTCCAAGCATAAAGTGGCCATTCACAGCATCAACAATTCCATATACCATTTCCATACTGACGGCCCCGCCGGTCATCTTGGCAATCCCCCGAAACGGCATATTGTAAATAAAGAGAATATTCAGATCCGGCTTTCCCTGTGCCTCACTCTTCTTTTTCATTTTTGTGAGACATCTGTATATCAGTCTTGCAAGTCGGCTTTTTGCATAATACATCTGACAAATTGCATCATTGATTTCCAGATTTCCGCTCCACCTTCTGTTCGGGATCTCATGGCCAAGAAGTTCACGAAATTCCTCATCTGATATTTTCTGCACAATTCCTGTATAATAGTAAGGCATTTTTGCCGGATTATACGGATACCCTTTACTATTTCCTGTTCTCTCAGTCATACCTGTTAAACGAATATCTGCAACACTGGCTCCTACCATAATCTGATAAGTTCCTGTTTCTATTTCCCACTGTCCCGTTTTTATATTCCAATAACGGAATGTCTTATCATCAAACGGAATCCTGAGCTGTCTGCTTTCTCCTGCCTTTAGATAAACTTTTGCAAAACCTTTCAGTTCTTTTTCCGGTCGGAACACGATTGCATTAGGAAGTCCTACATACATCTGAACAACCTCAGCACCGTCTCTGTCACCTGTATTGGTAACCGAAACTTTGATTCCATCCTCTTCTATAATAAGATCAGAATATGTAAATTCCGTATAGGAAAGCCCAAAGCCAAATGGATATTGCACCCGGACTTTTGAAGTATCATAGTAGCGATATCCTACATAAACACTCTCGCGATATTCCGATGTTTTCTCATTACTTGGATAATATCGGAATGCCGGTGTCTGTTCATAAGATATGGGATATGTTTCTGCCAGTCTTCCTGATGGATTCACTTTTCCGGTCAGAATATCCAATGTTGCAGAAGCGCCTGCCTGTCCATTCAGATAGCCATGCAAAATCGCTTTGCAGCAGGTGTGCCATGGCATTTCTATCGCAGATCCTGCACTCAGTATTCCAATAATATTTTCATTCACTTTACTGATATCCTGCAGAAGATCTATCTGATTCTGTGGAATACGCATATGGGTTCTGTCCAGTCCTTCTGACTCACTGATCTCATCAAGCCAAAGCAGAAAATCACAATATCCGCATTCATGGCCAGGTTTAATGCAAACTTTCTATCATTCTCATCTACTTCTCCATTTCTCTGATAGCCTCTTGTCATCCCTAGAATATTCAGATCATATTGTTGCAAAATCGATGACATATCTTCTACTTTTGTTGGATTGACCATAGAAGATCCTGCCCCCTGATATCTGGGTGAAAAAGCAAAATCTCCAATAATAGCGATGGATTTTTTGGTATCCAGCGGAAGAATCTGTTTTTCATTTTTCAGAAGAATCATGCTTTCTGCTGCTGCTTTCCTTGCCAGTTGATGATGTGCGTTTCTGTCAAAGTTTTTATCTGAAAGCTTCTTCCCTGATGTCAGTTCCATCACTGCATCCACCAGTTCTCCAACTCTTTCATCCAAATCCGCTTCCTTCAGCGTTCCATTTCGGACAGCAGCAATCACTTCTCTTGCAGAATCGTACCCACAGGACGGCATCTCCAGATTTGAGCCGGCAGCAACACCTTTCACATGGTCATTGCTTCCGCCCCAGTCTGTTACTACAATTCCATCAAATCTCCATTCTTTGCGCAAGATATCTGTCAAAAGATGTTTGTCCTCATTAGCATAAATCCCATTAATCTGGTTGTAACTGCTCATGATTGCTTTTGCGTGTCCTTCTTTAACAGCTATCTCAAAACCGGTCAGATAAATTTCTCTTAATGTCCGTTCGTCAACAACTGCGTCCATTGCCATTCTCCGAAGTTCCTGACTGTTAACCGCCAGATGCTTCGGGCAGGCATAAACACCTTTACTTTGTATTCCACGAATATATGACGCTGCCATCTTCCCGGAAAGATATGGATCTTCTGAAAAATATTCAAAATTTCTTCCACATAATGGGCTTCTTTTAATATTTAATCCCGGACCAAGCAGGATATTTACATCCATACTTGCTGCTTCCTCTCCAAGAGCCTGTCCAATCTCTTCCCCCAGATCCTGATTCCAGCTGTTTGCAATCGTTGCTGCTGTGGGGAAACAAGTTGCTTTCAAGGATGCTTTCAGTCCCAAATGGTCTCCTGCCCCTGCCTGCTTTCTAATTCCATGCGGTCCATCTGAAAGAAAGATGGACGGGATGGAAAGCCTGTCAATTTCTCTGGTCTGCCAGACAGTTTTTCCACTGAGGATTGCTGCCTTTTCTTCTATTGTCATCTTTTCAACCAATTTTTGCTGTTTCATAACTGTTTTCCATCCCACTTTCATCTTTATTCAGCATTCTTTCTTTTCTTATATCCTCTGATTACCAGTACTTCCATTCCTGCCATGAAAAGTGCTATTACAATGTCGATACCAATTCCTGCTTTTTTCCAGTTTTCCATACCTGTTTCTTCGTGTTCTCCGTCATAAGCCCAGCTGCTTACAACTGTATACATGACATTTTTGCAGGCATTTCTCATCTGAAGTACAGATGTCGGATGCTCCGGATTGGCTACATTGTTCTCTTCTCCATTGAATGTGGACAACATTGCATCTACTCCATTTGCCAAAGCTGCATCCGCATTCATAAATCCATGACCATTGTTTCGGAAGAAGTCTGTAAGCGCCATTCCCCTGAATCCCCATTCATCTCTGAGAACTGTATTCATAAGGTTACTGCTTTCTCCAGTCCATTTATCTCCAAGGAAACTCCAGGAAACCATAACCGCATTTGCGCCACCCTGTTTTACAGAAATTTCAAATGGTTTCAGATAGATTTCCCGGATTGCCTGCTCATTTGACCAGACACTTACCATCTTTGCATTTCCCTCATACAGAGCAAAATGTTTGATATAAGAATAAACTCCATATCTTCTTGCTCCTTCTACTGCATTTGTACCCATATTTCCTGCAAGAACTCCATCTTCTGAAAAATATTCATAGTTTCTTGCTCCAAATGCGGTTCTATGAGTATTCATACCTGGTGCATACCATCCCTCTGCACCCATTTCCTGACTGATCTTGCCCATGCATTCACCCCAGGCCTGTGCAAGTTCCTTATTCCATGTGGAAGCAACCACAACTTCAATTGGAAATCCAATAGAACCAACTCCTGTAAAGTTGTTATTAATTGCTGCTGGTCCATCGAAATCAAGTGTAGCCACTTTTCCCACAGAATCCATGGCTGCTGTCTGATAACCAGCCATTGCAATCATATTTGCCATTTCATCAACGGTAAGCTGATCCAGAAGTTTTTCCCAACGAGGATCGTCATAATCAGCATCACGCATATCAGCTAATGTAAGTCCATTATCTGCTCCCGTTGTCGGCATTACATCCTCATCATTGAGGTATGTAGTCTTATCAAAGTTACTGTTCAGATGATATTCAGAAACATATGGCTCACTCAGTTCTGCAGATGCCGGTGCTGCTGTAGCCTCTTCATAATTTGCAAAATGATCTGCTCGTGATAAATATGTCACATCGCCTTTTGCATCTTCAAATACATTTGTTGCTGCAGTATCATCTGATGCTCTTTTATTTTCTCCCTTATATACTACATCTTTATCTGCAGTGTAAGTTTTCTGATCCATCACAGTGTGTGAATCGCTGTTAATAGAGATTACATAGTCACCTTTTTCAAGAACATATGCTTTTGCATTATTCTCATCATAAGAGGCCATATCTTCTATACTGAATGTAACTGTAACAGTCTGAGATTCTCCCGGCTGAAGCAGATTTGTTTTTGCAAACTCGATCAGATTTGCAGAAGATTTCTCAATTCCCCCATTTGTATATGGCGGTTTATAATACACTTCTACTACATCTTTTCCGGCAACATCTCCGGTGTTGGTTACTTCTACATCTACAGAAATCTGTCCGTCTTTTTCCTCCAGTTCACCCATTTTCTGTTCAAATTCCGTATAACTCAGACCATATCCAAATGGATACTGTACAGTCTTATCGTAATCAATCGCACCTTCCTGTGCAGCTGTTTCATAGTACTTGTATCCTACATAAATACCTTCCACATAATTAGTAAATGCCGGAGCATACACCTGCGCAGTTCCTGCGTTCATTCCTTCAACGGCCAAATCTGCCAGATTTGTATACTCCGTTTTTTCTGCATTATTCCACCACGGAGCAGTCGTCATATCATAAATAAATGTATCCGGTGTTTTTCCGGAAGGATTGACTTCACCTGAAAATACTTTACCAAGTGCATTAAATCCCACATTTCCCGTTCCGGGACACCATACAACAGATTTAATCTGAGGATATTCATCTGCGAAACCAAGTTCAAACTGATTTGCTCCATTATAAACCACAATCACATTATCAAAGTTTGAGCAAACCATATCCACCATATCTCTCTCAGTTTGTGAAAGCTGTAAATAATGCTCTCCCTCAGGAAAATCATCATATTCCTCTGAATTATTATCATATGCTGCTTTTCTTACATCCATAGGAATATCATTATGACCTTCACCTGCTTTTCTGGAAAGAACCACAACTGCCACATCAGAATACTCTTTCGCACTTTTAATAAGCTCATCACTGTAAGTATCTACAGGTGGCTCCGGTAACGTCCAACTCTGTTTCTGGATAGACATTTCCGGATTATCTGCACCATAATTGTTATAAAAATCAACCAGCTCCTGGTTAATAGAAAATCCGGCATTTTCAAGTCCCTGATTCAGACTGACAATATCATACAGATCATTAATTCCACCGGAACCAGCTCCTCCGTAAGCCGGATTAATAGATTCCCAGCCAAAAATATTCAGTTTTTTTGTTTCATTTAAAGGAAGCAGGCTTTCATTCTTCAGAAGAACAATTCCGTCTTCCATAATTTCTTCTGCTGCTTCCGCAGCTTCCTCATTTGTTTCATCGCTTAAAGTTCCATTTCCCGTTGCCAGTCCAATCAACGTAGACATTGGTCCAAAACAGATCATATTCACGCAGACAACAACTGCAAGAACCATTGCGATCGCAGCTTCCCCTCTTATCAGAAATCTTTTGTCCCTGGACATCCTGCGGCATGCTATCATAATTACGATTCCAATTACAAGTGCAGCAATAATACCGATAATATACGGTTTGCATAATTGTAATACCGCCAGAACATCTTCCATTTCAACACTGATCATTCTCTTTTTCCTCCTTTGACTCTCTCGTCTTTTTCAGGTATCATTTCCTGTTGGCATTACTATAACATGGTTATTATTTCGTGCCGTTTTTGGCACAAGATGCAGCAAATATGGCACAAAATACTAAAAAAGGTCCACCGAACCTTTTTGTCGTATGCTTGGCACCAAAAATACCCAGAGCATTACAATACTCTGGGTAAAAGAATCTTTAATTCAAACCAGTTCTGCTGTACTCCAAATACTACAGAACCATCATATTTTTCTACAGCTTTACGAATACTCTTCAATCCAAAACCATGGTTTTTACTATCCTTTTTTGTTGTTGTAATCAGATCCTCTTCATTTTTGGAAATTTCTGCTTCACAATAATTCTCTATCTTGATGAACACAAATCCTTTTTGAGCGGATACTGTCAGATGGATCAGTCTTTTTTCCAGATCTGGAATCAAAATTACATGTTCAATCGCATTATCCAAAGCATTTCCAAATATAGAACATATATCTGTTACATGCATATGATCCAATAATTTTCCATCTGCCACACAGGTAATCTGTATATGATTTTTTCGACAATGGAAAATCTTAGCTGCCAAAATCGTATCAAGTACCTGATTCCCCGTTCTGCTTATATTTTCAAAAGCAGCGATTTCATTTTCCATGGAATCAATCCATTTTTTTCGTTTCTCTTCATCTGATTCCGCACGAAGTCCCGTTATCTGGTGTTTCAGATCATGGTATTTCATTTGTATGAGATCCAGGCTGTCCTGATAATTTCGGTATTGATCATACTGGCTTTTCAGCATCACGTTCATTACTGAAAGTTCTTTCTCGGCAACATACTCACTGATCCTGCTCTGATAAGCATGCAGGATTGCAATTCCTCCAAAATCGATCAGTGTTCTGATAGAAAAAATATCTGCACGTTCTCTGCTCGCAAATGGTGCATTTTCATTTAAAAAGCTCAGATTACTAAAAGCAAAGATTGCAACAGCCATGATTGCCGCCGCTACTACTTCCTTTACTGTCATCTGTTCAAGATAATTCTGCTTCAGAAGATCTTTTTCTAAATAAATATCAATAGTAAAGCAGCCTCCAAAAACAACCATCGTGATCAGAATTTCAACCCCAAGGCTCTGATTCCCCCATGCCTGTACAATAGATACCATCTGCCACTGCAGCGAAGCTGCAAACTCAGCAAGAACAAATGCACGGGCACAGCAATAAGCCGCTCCCAGAG
>NZ_QUDO01000063.1 GCF_003477525.1 Ruminococcus sp. AF41-9 | reverse complement strand
TATCTTGGAACTTCAACATAATGATGCCTCCTTTCGTTGTATTCCCTACAAATAGGATAGCACATTTTGTTGAAGTTTCTTTATATTTATTTTATCTAGCACAACGAGTTAAATTAAACTGATCGTAAAAGAAATCAGATCATGTAGATTAGATTATGGAATGAAAGGAATAGATTAAGGAAAAATCTGTATGAGAAATCAGGAAAAAATATTTGTAATCGGACATAAGAATCCGGATACCGATTCTATCTGTTCTGCAATTGCCTATGCGGACATTAAAAACAGAACTTCCCAGAAGGTGAAATATGTTGCGAAACGTGCGGGACAGATTAATGAAGAAACCGAATATGTACTGAATCGTTTTGGTATGCAGCCGCCGGGATATCTTTCCAATATCGGAACACAGGTAAAAGATATGGATATCCGTATGAGCCCGGATGCAGATAAAAGTATGTCCCTGAAGAATGCCTGGGATCTGATGATGGAAAAGAGCATTGTATCACTGCCGATCCGTGATAAGGAAGGACAGCTTGAAGGTCTGATCACAATCGGAGATATTGCAAAAACCTACATGGATACCACAGACAGCTATCTTCTTTCCAGAGCCAAAACACAGTATAAACGAATTGCTGAGACAATCGACGGTATTGTAGTTGAGGGAAATGAACATGGATATTTTGCCAAGGGAAAGGTACTGGTAGGTACTGCAAACCCGCAAATGCTTAAAACTTATATTGAGGAAGATGACCTGATCATCATGGGTGACCGTGAGGAGGATCATCTGGAAGCAATTGAGCAGAATGTAAGCTGTATTATCGTGGGTATGGGAATTGAGGTTACAGAAAAAGTCATCAAACTGGCTCATGAAAAGGAAATCATCATCATCATGTCCCCGTATGATACCTTTACCATAGCAAGACTGATCAACCAGAGTATTCCGGTCAGATATATTATGAAAACGGAGAATCTGGTAACATTCAATACAGAAGATTTTACAGATGACATTCAGAATGAGATGATCAAACACCGTCATCGTGCATTCCCTGTCATCAATAAAAAAGGCAAATGTATCGGAACCATATCCAGACGAAATTTCCTGGATATGCATAAGAAAAAAGTGGCGCTGGTAGACCACAATGAAAAGGATCAGGCAGTCGATAATATCGAAAAAGCTGAGATCGTGGAGATTATTGACCATCATAAACTTGGTTCTCTGGAGACAATGACACCGATTTCTTTCAGAAACCAGCCGGTAGGATGTACGGCGACAATTCTCTATGAGATGTACGGAGAACAGAAACTGGAGATTTCTCCTACGATTGCCGGACTGCTCTGTGCTGCGATCATTTCCGATACGCTGATGTTCCGTTCACCGACCTGTACCTTATCTGACAAGATGGCAGCAGGTGCGCTGGCTCTGATCGCAGGCATTGACATTGAGAAATTTGCAAGAGAGATGTTCAAGGCAGGAAGCAACCTGAAAGATAAAGCTCCGGAAGAAATCTTTTTCCAGGATTACAAGAAATTTATCGCAGAGGGAGATATCAGCTTTGGTGTTGGTCAGATCAGTTCTATGGACAGCGATGAACTGGCAGAGATCAAGGAACGTCTGATCCCGTTTATGGTCAGCGAGTGCGGTCGTCACGGAGTCACCAGAGTTTACTTTATGCTTACCAATATTATCGAGGAATCGACAGAACTTCTCTATTATGGAGAAGGCAGTGAGGAGATGGCAAAGACTGCGTTCCATATGGACCCTGTCGATGGCGCCTTTGACCTGAAGGGAGTCGTTTCCCGTAAGAAACAGTTGATCCCGGCACTGATGGAAGCTGCACAGGCCGGACAGAATGATTATAATTAAGGATGGAAAGTGAAATGGCAAAAGAAACATGGAAGGCGGGAAATATGCTGTATCCTCTTCCTGCTGTAATGGTCAGCGTGACAGACGGAGAGGGAAATGACAACATTATTACGATTGCATGGGCAGGAACCGTGTGTACGAACCCGCCGATGATTTCCATTTCTGTACGTCCCTCCCGCTATTCCTATGAAATGATCAGAAAGACGGGAGAATTTGTCATCAATCTCACGACAGAGAAACTGGCGTATGCCACAGATTACTGTGGGGTACGCTCAGGCCGTGATGTTGATAAATTCAAAGAAATGAAGCTGACGAAGGAGAAAGCTGATTTTGTAAAGGCACCAATGATCGGAGAATCACCGGTGAGTATTGAGTGCAGAGTGAAACAGGTTCTTGAACTTGGCTCCCACCATATGTTTGTGGCAGATGTGCTTGCCGTTCATGCAGATCCGGCTTATATGGATGAAAAGAAAAAGTTCCGGTTAAACGAAGCGAAACCATTGGTGTATTCCCATGGAGAATATCTGGGAGTGGGCAAGACACTGGGAACTTTTGGCTACAGTGTGAAAAAGAAGAAAAAGACTTCACGCAAAAAGCATTAAGAGCAGATTACGCTGCCGGTTTGGCAGTATGCTATAATGACAAAATGCACAATAAGGCGAAATTGCAGTTGTTAACCATATGTGATACAATGAAAGGACACAAACATGAATAATGTGACATTAATAGGGATGCCCGGTTCAGGGAAAAGTACCATTGGAGTAATTCTTGCAAAAGCATTGGGATATCAGTTTCTGGATACAGATCTTCTGATCCAGAAAGAAGAAAAAAGAAAACTTTCAGAAATCATTGAACAGGAAGGACCGGAAAGATTCAAGGAAATTGAGAACCGTGTCAATGCCTCTGTTCAGGTAAGTGATACGGTAATTGCTCCCGGAGGAAGCGTGATCTACTGCGAAGAAGCAATGCAGCATCTGAAGTCCATTGGAAAAGTTGTGTATCTGAAATTATCTCTGGATTCCCTTTCCAAGCGTCTTGGAAATCTGAAAGGCAGAGGTGTTCTGCTCAAAGATGGACAGACTCTGTCTGATCTGTATGAGGAACGTGTTCCTCTGTATGAGAAATATGCGGATCTGGTCGTAGACGAGGAAGGGAAGAATTTGGAAGAGAGTCTTGAGGCAGTTCTGGAGATAATACATATCAGCGGTAAATAATTTTTATTTACAAATGATAAATATATGCTATAATATACAACTGATTTTATTTTGGAAGAAGAAAATTTATATCAGAGATATAAGAAAACATATAGAAAAAGTCATTTGAAAATAAATAATGATTCGTTTCCGTTCGTGAAGTGAAAATAATCATAGAGGTGTATTATGGAACAGTATGTTATCAAAGGTGGCAATCCTTTAGTCGGTGAAGTGGAGATTGCAGGTGCGAAGAATGCAGCACTGGCAATTCTTGCAGCAGCCATTATGACTGATGAAACTATTTTAATTGAAAATCTGCCTGATGTAAGAGATATTAATGTTTTACTTGAAGCAATCGCCGGTATCGGGGCACAGGTAGACCGTATTAACAAATCTACAGTAAAGATCAACGGTTCTACAATTGGCGATGTAAGTGTTGATTATGAATATATCAAGAAGATCAGAGCTTCCTATTATCTTCTGGGAGCACTTCTTGGTAAATACAAACATGCAGAGGTACCGCTTCCGGGTGGATGTAACATCGGAAGCCGTCCGATCGACCAGCATTTAAAGGGATTCCGTGCACTGGGTGCAGAAGTAGATATTCTTCATGGTGCAATCGTAGCAAAGGCAAAGAGCCTTCACGGAAGCCATATTTTTCTGGATGTTGTCTCTGTAGGTGCAACTATTAATATCATGATGGCAGCAGCACTGGCACCGGGACGCACCATTCTGGAAAATGCAGCGAGAGAGCCGCATGTCGTAGACGTTGCGAATTTCCTGAACAGCATGGGTGCAAATATTAAAGGTGCAGGAACAGACGTGATTCGTATCAAAGGTGTTGAGAAACTTCACCGTACAGAATATTCCATCATTCCGGATCAGATCGAAGCTGGAACCTTTATGTTCGCAGCAGCAGCTACCGGCGGTGATGTCACAGTAAAGAATGTAATTCCGAAGCATCTGGAAGCAACAACAGCGAAACTTGAAGAGATTGGATGTGAGGTTGAGGAGTTTGATGATGCAGTACGTGTACGTGCAACAGGCAGACTTCACCGTACCCATGTAAAGACTCTTCCATATCCGGGATACCCGACAGATATGCAGCCGCAGATTGCAGTTACCCTGGCACTTGCAGAAGGAACCAGTATTGTAACAGAGAGTATTTTTGAAAACCGTTTTAAATACGCAGATGAGCTTTCCCGTATGGGCGCAAGCATCAAGGTGGAAGGAAACTCCGCGATCATTGACGGCGTGAAGAAACTGACAGGTGCAAGAGTCAGCGCACCGGATTTAAGAGCCGGAGCAGCACTTGTGATCGCAGGACTTGCAGCAGAGGGAGTCACTGTGGTTGATGATATCGTTTATATCCAGAGAGGATATGAGAATTTCGAAGAAAAACTCAGATCTCTTGGCGCTGAGATCGAGAGAGTTTCCAGTGAGAAGGAAATCCAGAAATTCCGTCTTCGTGTAGGATGAAAAAAATTGCTCTTGCCTGCCCGGGATGAGCAACAAAATTAAAAAATATACTTGACATTCGTGATGGTTAAGTATATTGTATGGTATGCAGCATTGTTAATGAAAGTTAATAATTAGTAATAGCCTTTTATTCAGAGTGGTGGAGATACAAAGGATCTGCGAAGCCACGGCAACCCCTGTCTGTAGAGGAAGGTGCCAACCTGAGCGAGTGATCGAACAATAAGAGGATTGTTGAGATAATCAGACAGTCCGATTACTTCGGGCTGTTTCTTTTTGTTAACTGCAAGGTATCAGTCAGAATTCTGCAGATTGTGGAATGTGCTGCCGGGAACAGAGAAAACAGCAGCCTGAGCAGAACAAAAAAAGGCTCGGAACGGACTGATACAGTACATATAGGAACAACATAGAATTATAAAGGAGAACATAATGGAGAAAATTTTATTCACTTCTGAATCTGTAACCGAAGGCCATCCTGACAAAATGTGTGATGCCATTTCTGATGCCATTCTTGATGCGATCATGGAACAGGACCCGATGGGACGTGTTGCATGCGAAACAGCTACAACAACAGGTCTTGTACTTGTAATGGGTGAAATTACAACAACAGCAAACATTGATATCCAGCAGATCGTAAGAGATACTGTTCGTGAGATCGGATATGACCGTGGTAAATTCGGATTTGATGCAGATACCTGTGCAGTGATCACAGCTCTGGACAAACAGTCCGCAGATATTGCCCTTGGTGTAGATAAAGCACTGGAAGCGAAAATGGGAGAAGACGAGATCAATGCGATCGGAGCAGGAGATCAGGGTATCCAGTTCGGTTATGCTTCCAACGAAACAGAAGAATATATGCCATATGCGATCAACATGGCACATAAACTTGCACGTCAGTTAACAAAAGTTCGTAAAGACGGAACTTTAAAATATTTAAGACCAGACGGAAAAACTCAGGTGACTGTAGAATATGATGAAGCTGGCAAACCATGCCGTATTGATGCAGTTGTATGCTCTACACAGCATGACCCGGATGTAACTCAGGAGCAGATCCATGAGGATATTAAGAAATATGTATTCGATGAGATCATCCCGGCAGACATGGTAGATGAGAATACACTGTATTTTATCAACCCGACAGGACGTTTCGTAATCGGCGGACCTCACGGTGACAGCGGACTTACCGGACGTAAGATCATCGTTGATACTTACGGTGGAGCAGGCCGTCACGGCGGCGGAGCTTTCTCCGGAAAAGACTGTACAAAGGTTGACCGTTCCGCAGCATATGCAGCTCGTTATGTAGCAAAGAATATCGTAGCAGCAGGACTTGCTGACAAGTGCGAGATCCAGCTTTCCTATGCAATCGGTGTTGCTCATCCGACATCTATTCACGTAGATACATTCGGAACAGGCAGACTTTCTGATACAAAACTTGTTGAGATCATCCGTGAGAACTTCGACCTTCGTCCGGCCGGAATCATCAAGATGCTTGACCTGAGAAGACCGATCTACAAACAGACTGCAGCTTACGGACATTTCGGACGTACAGATGTGGATCTTCCATGGGAGCACCTGGACAAAGTTGAGGATCTTAAGAAATACCTTGCATAAAAACAAGATTCTGAATGAATGCTCGGAAGCGGTCATAATATCGTATTCTGATGTACAGGAAAAACAGAAACACATAGAGAGAAAACAGGAATTATCTGTAAGAAACAGCAGATGGTTCCTGTTCTTTTTTATAGAAAATTTAGATATGCGAAATTAACTTTATGATATAATATTCATGAATCAATGGCAACCGTTTGAAAGTTGCCATAATTGAACATAACAGACAGGATAAAGGATGATTCGTATGAAATTAAAAACAAGGATTATAATCGGATTTGGAATGAGTATTCTGGTTCCGCTGCTTTTGTTTTCTGCATCATTATATGGATTAAGCCATACGAAACTTGCGCAGCAGGAAAAGAACTCATCAGAAGTCGTATACGACATTTCCGTAGGGGAATCTGCGAACAGCCAGACACAGGTAAGGCTGATCGCGAAAGATCTTCTGTTTACGGCAACGGTGATCCTGGTATTCACGGCCTTGTCGATTGGCCTGTGGATATACAGAAGTATCGCCACGCCGCTGGTAAAACTGAAGAAAGCCACACAGAATATCAAAGAAGGAAATCTGGATTTTGTGCTGGATGTGGAGGGAGATGATGAGTTTTCGGAACTCTGCCGGGATTTTGAAGAGATGCGTAAGCGTCTGAAAGAATCTGCGGAGGAGAAAGTTCTTCTGGATAAAGAGAACAAGGAACTCATCAGTAACATTTCCCACGACCTGAAGACACCGATCACCGCAGTAAAAGGTTATGTGGAAGGAATCATGGACGGAGTTGCGGATACTCCGGAGAAGATGGACCGTTATGTCAAAACAATCTATAACAAGACAAATGAGATGGACCATCTGATCAATGAGCTGACCTTTTACTCAAAAATTGATACAAACCGTATTCCCTATACGTTCAGTAAACTGAATGTGGAAGACTATTTCGGGGACTGTGCGGAGGAAGTAGGTCTGGAACTGGAGACCAGAGGAATTGAGCTGGTATATGCCAATTATGTGGAGAGCGGTGTTCTTGTCATTGCAGACGGAGAGCAGATCCGCCGTGTCATTCACAACATTATCAGCAATGCCATCAAATATATGGACAAACCCAAAGGCATCATACAGATTCGCGTCAAGGATGTAGGAGACTTCATCCAGGTAGAAATCGAGGATAACGGAAAAGGAATTGCAGCCAAAGATATCGCATATATTTTTGACCGTTTTTACAGGACAGATGTATCCAGAAATTCCTCAAAAGGAGGAAGCGGTATCGGACTTTCCATTGTGAAAAAGATACTGGAAGATCACGGTGGTAAAGTATGGGCGACCAGCCGCCTTGGAATCGGCACGATTATGTATTTTGTTCTTAGAAAATATCAGGAGGTACCAATGAAATGAGCAGAATTTTGATCATAGAAGATGAAGAAGCAATCGCAGATCTGGAGAAAGATTATCTGGAACTTTCCGGGTTTGAGGTTGAGATATGCAACAGAGGAGATACAGGACTGACCAGAGCACTGAACGAGGAATTTGACCTGATCATTCTTGACCTTATGCTGCCGGAGGTAGATGGATTTGACATCTGCCGCCAGGTACGCCAGGAAAAGAATACACCGATCATTATGGTTTCAGCCAAGAAAGATGACATTGACAAGATCAGAGGACTGGGACTTGGGGCAGATGACTACATGACAAAACCTTTCAGCCCAAGTGAACTGGTTGCAAGAGTAAAAGCGCACATGGAACGATACAACCGTCTGATTGGCTCCAATGTTCATAAGAATGATATTGTGGAGATCCGTGGAATCAAGATTGATAAAACCGCACGCAGGGTATGGGTCAACGGAGAAGAGACAACCTTCACTTCCAAGGAATATGACCTGCTTACTTTCCTGGCAGAGAATCCGAACAGAGTATTTACCAAGGAAGAACTGTTCCGGGAAATCTGGGATATGGAATCCGTGGGAGATATTGCAACGGTTACGGTACACATCAAGAAAATCCGTGAAAAGATAGAGTTCAATACAGCCAAGCCACAGTATATTGAGACAATCTGGGGTGTTGGATATCGTTTCAAAGTCTGAATATTTTAACCGAATCAGGTAAGTCCCCTGCTTTGATTTTGCGAAAAGCAATGAGCAGATAACGAACAGAATGTTTTCTGGCGTTTTACCCTGATATTATCCGTCAAATGTATAAAAGAGGAAAAAATATGGAAAGATTATATAAAAAGCTGGAAAGATACGGACAATCCGATTTTTACCCGTTTCATATGCCGGGACACAAAAGAAATCTGGCTTCTTCCGCAGGGAAGTTTCCCTTTGAAAGAGACATTACAGAGATTTCAGGATTTGACAATCTGCATCACGCAGAGGGAATCCTGAAGGAAGCACAGGAAAATGCAGCGCAGCTCTATGGAACACGACGCTGCTTTTTCAGTGTAAACGGAAGCACTGCTGCCCTGCTGTCTGCGATCAGTGCATGTGTCAGCAAGGGCGGAAGCATTCTGGTGGCGCGAAACTGTCATAAGGCAGTCTATCATGCCTTATATCTCAGAGAATTACAGCCGGTATACATTTATCCACACGAAGACTCCAGGCTGGGGATAAACGGAGGAATTTCTCCTTCCTGTGTGGAAAGATATCTGGAAGAGCATCCGGAAGTGGAAGCTGTGCTGATCACATCTCCCACGTATGACGGAATTGTTTCAAATGTGGAAAAGATTGCAGAAATTGCGCACAGGCATGAGGTGCCGCTGATCGTGGACGAAGCACATGGTGCTCATTTCCGTTTCTCGGAATATTTCCCGGTTTCTGCAGCTGATCTGGGAGCAGATATTGTGATTCAGAGTTTTCATAAGACACTGCCTTCTATGACACAGACGGCGGTTCTTCATGTATGCAGCGACCGGGTCGATGTGGAAAAAGTAAAACAGTTTATGGCAATCTACCAGACCAGCAGTCCCTCTTATATTCTGATGGCAAGCATTGACGCCTGCGTGGATAAGATGCAAAAGGACGGGCAGCAGATGTTCCGGGAATTTACTTTTCAGCTGGAAAAAGCACGACAGAGACTGAGCCAGTGCCAGAAGATCCAACTGGTACAGCCTGGAATGCTGGACAGTACGGATGTTTTTGATTACGACAGATCAAAGCTGTTATTTTCCACAGTCGGAACTTCCATGAACGGACACGAACTTCATGCCAGATTAAGAGATGAGTTTCATATCGAAATGGAGATGGAAGCTGAGAACTATGTTCTGGGAATTGCAGCCGTGGGAGATACGGAGGAAGGCTTTGAGAGGTTGTGCAGTGCCATTGAGAAAATCGATGCAGAAACAGAGACAGAAACAGACGCAGGGCAGGAAAGAATCTCTTATGCAAAGATGAAGCAGGTTCTCAGCATTGCTCAGGCGATGGATGCACAGCAGCGCAGATTTCCGCTGGAAGAAAGTATCGGAAAGATCAGCGGAGAATTTGCGTATCTGTATCCGCCGGGGATTCCCATCCTGGTGCCCGGAGAGCAGATCTCTGGACATTTGGTAAGAAATGTGAGAAGATACATGGAACAGGGTCTGGAAGTGCAGGGGCTCAGTGACAGTACATGTGAGACGATCTGCGTGGCTGCCCGTAAGGAAGAATAAAACAAAAGGGAAGAGGTAACTGTTCCGTGCGGAATACAGACTGCGGAACAGTTACGATAAAACATAAATCATGGGAAAGATTTTTTATATTATGGGAAAAAGTGCGTCAGGAAAAGACAATATTTATTCACGTCTGGCCGCACACAAAGAACTGAATCTAAAAACACTGGTCCTGTATACAACCCGGCCGATCCGGGCCGGAGAGCAGGACGGGAAGAATTATTATTTCGTAGATGATGCGAAACTGGAAGAATTTCGAAAGAACGGAAACCTCATAGAAGCAAGAGCTTACCATACCGTACATGGAATCTGGACATATTTCACTGCTGATGACGGACAGGTTGATCTGAAAGAGTCTGATTATCTGGGAATCGGTACGCTGGAATCTTTTACGAAGATGAGAAACTATTACGGAGAAGATGCCGTCTGTCCTGTTTATATCCAGGTGGAAGACGGGGAACGTCTTGCCCGGGCTCTGAAAAGAGAACGGGAACAGACAAATCCGAAATATGAGGAAATGTGCAGAAGATTTCTGGCAGATCAGTCGGACTTTTCAGAGGAGAATATTCTGGCAGCAGGAATCAGAAAACGTTTTCAGAATGTGGATCTTGAAGTTTGTGTGAAAGAAATCGTAAATTATATAAAATCTGTGCAATAGCTGGAAATTTTATGATATAATGTTTTACGAAATATATAACGGACTGATGAGGTGATTCTTATGATGGGATTTAACAACATTATCGGACATGAGGAAATTATCAGGCATTTAAAAAATGCCATAGAAACAGGAAAGGTATCACATTCGTATATCTTTACCGGTGAACCAGGCTCTGGTAAGAAACTTCTTGCCGGGACTTTTGCAGCTACGCTCCAGTGTGAGGCAGGCGGAACGGAACCGTGTCAGAAATGCGATTCCTGTAAGAAAGCAGTGGGTAAGAGTCATCCGGATATTATCATGGTGGAACATGAGAAACCGGGAACGATCACGATTGATGAGATCCGTGATCAGGTGATTCATGATGTAGATATCCGGCCATATTACAGTCCTTACAAGATTTATATTATTGCAGATGCGGATCTTATGACTCCACAGGCACAGAATGCTCTTCTGAAAACAATTGAGGAACCGCCGGAATATGCAGTGATCCTTTTACTGACCAGTAATATCGGAGCCCTGCTGCCTACCATCCAGTCAAGATGTGTACGCCTTGACCTGAAGGTAGTTGATGACGGTCTTGTAAAGAAATATCTCATGGAACATCTTCATGTTCCGGATTATCAGGCAGAGATTGACGCATCTTTTGCACAGGGAAGCATTGGCAGAGCGAAAGAAGCTGCCACTTCTCAGGAGTTTGCCGATATGACACAGAGTGCTCTGAAGATTCTGAAGTATGCGAATACCATGGAAGTTTATGAGCTTTCAGATGCCATTAAGGAACTCTCCAGCGAGAAGCAGAACATTAACGATTATCTGGATATCTTCCAGTTCTGGTTCAGAGATGTTCTGATGTTTAAGGCAACCAGAGAGATTGACAATCTGGTGTTTAAACAGGAAATTAATTTTATCAGAGAACAGGCAAGCCAGCGCTCTTATGAGAATCTGGAGAAGATTCTGGATTCCATACAGAAGACGAAAGTGCGTCTGAAAGCAAATGTTAACTTTGAGCTTGCACTTGAATTACTGTTCCTGACGATCAGGGAGAAATAGAATGACAAAAGTAGTAGGCGTAAGATTTCGTAATGTAGGCAAGATTTATTATTTCAGCCCGAAAGACTACGAGATAAAAACAGGCGATCATGTGATCGTGGAAACTGCCCGTGGCATTGAATACGGGAAAGTGGTACTTGCACCGAGAGAAGTAGGTGAGGAAGATGTGGTTCACCCTCTCAAAGAGGTACTTCGTGTGGCAACGAAGGATGATGATGAGAGAGAGGCACAGAACCGTGTAAAAGAGAGAGAAGCATTTAAAATCTGTCAGAAGAAGATCCGCGAACACGGTCTGGAGATGAAACTGATCGATGCGGAATATACATTTGACAATAACAAAGTCCTGTTTTACTTTACAGCAGACGGACGTATCGATTTCCGCCAGCTTGTAAAAGACCTGGCAGCAATTTTCAAGACACGCATTGAACTTCGCCAGATCGGTGTAAGAGATGAGACAAAGATTCTCGGCGGAATCGGTATCTGCGGAAGATGCCTCTGCTGTCACACCTATCTGTCTGAATTTGCACCGGTATCGATCAAGATGGCGAAAGAGCAGAATCTTTCCCTGAATCAGACAAAGATTTCCGGTGTGTGCGGACGACTGATGTGCTGTCTGAAGAATGAACAGGAAACCTATGAGGAACTGAACAAGAAACTTCCGGGGCTGGGTGATACTGTGACAACACCGGACGGGCTTCAGGGAACGGTACAGAGTGTGAATGTACTTCGCCAGAGAGTGAAAGTCATTGTTGAGATCAATGATGAAAAAGAGATTCAGGAGTTCCCGGTGGATGAACTGAAATTCAGACCAAGAAAGAAAAAAGTGAAAGTTTCTGACAAAGAATTAAAGGAACTTGGAAATCTGGAAGATAAAAAAGGAGATTCCAAATTAAATGACTGATGAGCTGGTAAAAGAAAAAGAACGCGTAGATGATCTTCAGAATGGCTATTATGTCATTCAGGACCCTGATAAATTCTGTTTTGGAATGGATGCAGTTCTTCTTTCCGGCTTTGCGAAAGTAAAAAAAGGCGAAACTGCGCTGGACATGGGCACAGGAACGGGAATTATCCCGATCCTGCTGAAAGCGAAAACCCGGGGAAGACATTTCACCGGGCTTGAAATTCAGCAGGAATGTGCTGAGATGGCCGGTCGCAGTGTGCGGTATAATCATCTGGAGGATGATGTAGAGATCGTACAGGGAGATATTAAAGAGGCTGCTGATATTTTTGGGGCAGCTTCTTTTGATGTTGTGACAAGTAACCCTCCGTATATGATCGGACAGCATGGTCTGAGAAATCCGGATATGCCGAAGGCAATTGCCAGACATGAAGTGCTCTGTACTCTGGAGGATGTGGTGAGTCAGGCTTCGGCAGTTCTGAAAGAGCGGGGACGTTTTTACATGGTACACAGACCGTTCCGGCTGGCTGAGATCATGAATGTTCTGACGAAATACCGTCTGGAACCCAAAAGAATGCAGCTTGTATATCCCTACATAGACAGAGAGCCAAACATGGTCCTGATAGAAGCACTGAAAGGCGGAAATTCCAGAATAACCGTGGAGCCGCCGCTGATCGTGTACAAAGAACCGGGAGTTTATACAGATAATATTCTTAAGATTTATGACATGATCTGACCCAGACAGGCAGCTTGTTTCCGGGCACGGAGTGAACAAAAGCAGCATGACACGAATCAGAAAGCAGGATTGCCTGCAGAACTCAGAACTGTTACAGCAGGAGGAAGAAATCATGAGCGGGAAATTGTATTTATGCGCAACGCCCATAGGAAACCTGGAAGACATCACACTCCGGGTACTTCGCACATTAAAAGAAGTGGATCTGATCGCAGCAGAGGATACCAGAAACAGTATCAAACTGCTGAATCATTTTGATATTAAAACACCCATGACCAGTTATCATGAATATAACAAGATTGATAAAGCCTATGTGCTGATTAACAAAATGCAGGAAGGACAGAATATTGCACTGATCACGGATGCAGGTACGCCGGGAATTTCTGATCCCGGGGAAGAACTTGCTGCCATGTGTTATGAGGCAGGGATTGAGGTAACTTCTCTCCCGGGACCCGCGGCATGCATCACAGCGCTGACACTGTCCGGTCTGCCTACCAGAAGATTTGCCTTTGAAGCATTTCTCCCGGCAGATAAAAAAGAGAGAAAGATCATTCTGGAAGAATTGAAGGATGAGACAAGAACGATCATTCTTTATGAGGCACCGCACCGTCTGGTGAGAACTCTGGAAGAATTAAAAGAGACTCTGGGAAACCGCAGAATGACTCTTTGCAGAGAGCTGACAAAGAAACATGAAACAGCTTTTCATACAACCATTGAAGACCTGATCCTTTTTTACCAGACAGAGAAACCGCTGGGAGAATGTGTGCTGGTGATTGAGGGCAGAAGCCGTCAGGAAATGGAAGAAGAACAGAAAGCATCCTGGGAAAAAATCACCATAGAAGAACATATGGAAATTTACGAAAGTAAAGGTCATTCCAGAAAAGAGGCAATGAAACTGGTAGCCAATGACAGAGGTGTGACAAAGAGGGATATTTATCAGTATCTGATCAATAAATAACAGAAAAACAAACGAAACCGCAAATGAGAAAAACTGTGATTACCGTACAGGTAATATTGCACGAAAGAGGTGTAGAAAACGGCAGCAGATTCTCTCGTCTGCGGCTTCTTTTTTCTTTAGAATGTGGCAAGAAAAAGGCTTTTGTGCTATAATAAATTTGTATTATTGTGTCCACATACCAGAGTATATTTAAAAACCTGTTTCAGGCAATTTCAGAAAATATTGCGGCAGGTTTTGCAGGTTACTGTTCGTCAGAAAACGTACCGTTAAACACGAACAGTTACAGGCGGAGAGAACAGTAACTCTTATAGCGATTCCAGAAAATAATGCAATCAGGCTGCTGCTTTTTTTGCTGCAGCAGGGCAGGTGTTTCTGAAAATATGAGAACAGAGAAACAGCGCCATATGGCCGGTTATGACTGCATCATTTTCTGGAACGGCTATAGATATATTCTGGTAATATTATATATTAACAGGAGGAATAAAATGGGTGGAGAAAATACAGAATACGGAGCGGATCAAATCCAGATTCTGGAAGGTTTGGAAGCCGTAAGAAAGAGACCGGGTATGTATATCGGAAGTACATCCAGCAGAGGTCTTCATCATCTGGTTTATGAGATCGTAGACAATGCGGTTGATGAAGCACTTGCTGGATTTTGTACGGAAATTCAGGTTGTGATCAATCCGGATAATTCCATTACAGTTGTCGATAACGGACGTGGTATTCCGGTAGGTATCAATCATAAAGCAGGAATCCCTGCAGTTGAAGTTGTTTTTACCATTCTTCATGCCGGCGGTAAATTCGGCGGTGGAGGATACAAAGTATCCGGTGGTCTCCATGGAGTAGGCGCTTCTGTTGTAAATGCACTGTCTACCTGGCTGGAAGTCACCATCTGCCGTGAAGGTAAAGTTTATAAACAGAGATATGAACGCGGAAAGACAATGTATCCGCTGAAAGAAATCGGAGTATGTGATCCGGGTCAGACAGGAACCACAGTTGTGTTCCTTCCTGACAGTGAGATCTTTGAGGAGACAGTATATGATTACGATATCCTGAAACAGCGTCTCCGTGAAATGGCATTTCTTACCAAGGGTCTGAAGATTGTTCTCCGTGATACCAGAGAAGGAATGGAAAGAGAGAAAACATTCCACTATGAAGGTGGTATCCGTGAATTTGTAAGCTATCTGAACAGAAGCAAAGAAGCACTGTATCCGGAGATCATTTACTGCGAAGGGCAGCAGAACGGAGTATCTGTGGAAGTTGCCATGCAGCACAATGATTCCTATACAGAGAACTGCTATGGATTTGTAAATAACATCAACACACCGGAAGGTGGTACGCATATCGTAGGTTTCAGAAATGCCCTGACCAAGACATTTAATGATTATGCAAGAAAGAATAAACTTCTCAAAGACAGCGAGCCGAATTTAAGCGGTGATGACATCCGTGAAGGTCTGACTGCGATCGTCAGCGTAAAAATTGAAAATCCTCAGTTTGAGGGACAGACAAAACAGAAACTTGGAAACAGTGAAGCCAGAGGTGCTGTAGACAGCGTCGTAAGCAAACAGCTTGAAATTTTCCTGGAACAGAATCCGTCTGTTGCAAAAGTGACTGTAGAGAAATCTGTTCTCGCTCAGAGAGCACGTGAAGCTGCACGTAAGGCCCGTGACCTCACCAGAAGAAAATCAGCACTGGATAATATGTCACTTCCCGGAAAACTTGCTGACTGTTCAGACAAGAATCCGGAGAACTGTGAAATCTACATCGTAGAGGGAGATTCCGCGGGTGGTTCTGCAAAGACTGCCAGAAACCGTGTGACACAGGCAATCCTTCCTCTGAGAGGTAAGATTCTGAACGTAGAGAAAGCACGTCTGGATAAAATTTACTCCAACGCAGAGATCAAAGCGATGATCACAGCTTTCGGAACCGGAATCCACGAAGACTTTGATATCAGCAAACTTCGTTATCACAAGATCATTATCATGACCGATGCCGATGTCGATGGTGCACATATTGCAACTCTGCTGCTGACTTTCCTGTATCGTTTTATGCCGGAACTGATCAAACAGGGATATGTATATCTTGCACAGCCGCCGTTATACAAGGTGGAGAAAAATAAGAAAGTCTGGTACGCATATGATGACGATGAACTGAACCGGATCCTCACAGAGATCGGACGTGACGGAAACAATAAGATTCAGCGTTACAAAGGTCTTGGAGAGATGGATGCAGACCAGCTCTGGGAGACAACTATGGACCCTGAGAAACGAATCCTGCTGAAAGTTACGATGGACGAGGCAGCAACCTCAGAGATCGACCTGACCTTTACCACACTGATGGGCGACAAGGTAGAGCCGAGACGTGAATTTATTGAAGAGAATGCAAGATTTGTAAAGAATCTGGATATCTGATAACAGTCAGGATATCTGATAATAGGAGAATAGATAAATGGAAGATAATATTTTTGACAAAGTCCACGAGGTAGATCTGGAAAAGACCATGAAGGATTCCTACATCGACTATGCCATGAGCGTTATCGCTTCACGAGCACTACCGGATGTCAGAGACGGTCTGAAACCAGTTCAGCGTCGTGTACTGTATTCCATGATAGAGTTAAACAACGGACCGGACAAGCCGCATCGTAAATGTGCGCGTATTGTCGGTGATACAATGGGTAAATATCATCCGCACGGTGACAGCTCTATCTACGGAGCACTCGTAAATATGGCACAGGAATGGTCCACCAGATATCCTCTGGTAGACGGACATGGAAACTTTGGTTCAGTAGATGGTGACGGGGCAGCAGCCATGCGATACACTGAAGCACGTCTGAGCAAAATTTCCATGGAAATGCTGGCAGATATCAACAAAGACACGGTTGACTTCCAGCCAAACTTCGATGAGACAGAGAGAGAGCCGGTTGTACTGCCGTCCCGTTATCCGAACCTTCTGGTAAACGGAACTTCCGGTATTGCCGTAGGTATGGCGACCAATATTCCACCTCATAACCTCAAAGAAGTAGTAAATGCAGTTGTAAAAATTATCGACAATATTATTGAAGAACAGAGAGATACCACCATGGAGGAAATCCTGGACATTGTAAAAGGTCCTGATTTCCCGACAGGTGCGACTATCCTTGGAAGAAGAGGAATCGAAGAAGCCTACAGAACCGGACGCGGAAAGATCCGTGTACGTGCAGTGACCAACATCGAAACTCTTCCAAACGGCAAATCCAGAATTGTTGTCACAGAACTTCCATATCTGGTAAACAAAGCCCGTCTTATTTCCAAGATTGCAGAGCTGGTAAGAGATAAGAAGATTGACGGCATCACAGACCTGAACGACCATTCCAGCCGTGAAGGAATGAGAATCTGTATTGACCTGCGTAAAGATGCCAATGCAAACGTCGTTCTGAACTTACTTTACAAACATACACAGCTTCAGGATACCTTTGGTGTCAATATGCTTTCTCTGATCCCGAACAACGGAAGCCTGGAACCAAAGGTATTAAACTTGAAAGAAATGCTGGAATATTATCTGGCACATCAGGAAGATGTTGTAACAAGAAGAACCAAATATGACCTGAATAAAGCAAGAGAACGTGCACACATTTTGGAAGGTCTGCTGAAAGCACTTGATAATATTGATGAAGTGATCAATATTATCAGAGCATCCAGAAATGTGCAGATCGCAAAACAGGAATTAATGGAGCGTTTTGAGCTGACGGATGTACAGGCTCAGGCAATCGTAGATATGCGTCTGCGTGCGCTGACAGGTCTGGAAAGAGAGAAGCTGGAAGCAGAATATGCAGACTTAATGGAAAAAATCCGCAAATACGAAGCAATTCTTGCAGACAGAAATCTCCTTCTTCGTGTAATTCGTGAAGAAATTCTTGCAATCGCTGAGAAATACGGAGATGACAGAAAGACTGCCATCGGATTTGATGTATACGATATTTCCACAGAGGATCTGATCCCGAGAGAGAATACCGTGATCACCATGACAAAACTTGGTTATATCAAACGAATGACGGTAGATAACTTCAGAAGCCAGAACCGAGGCGGACGTGGAATCAAGGGAATGCAGACTCTGGAAGATGACTATATTGAAGAACTGCTTATGACCACAACACATCATTATCTGATGTTCTTTACCAATACAGGACGTGTATACCGTCTGAAAGTATACGAGATTCCGGAAGCAGGACGTACAGCCAGAGGAACGGCGATCATCAATCTGCTTCAGTTAATGCCAGGTGAATTTATCACAGCAGTAATCCCGATCCGCAAGTTTGAAGAAGGAAGCTATCTGATGATGGCCACCAAGAATGGCCTTGTAAAGAAAACGCCGACAACAGATTATGTAAATGTCCGTAAAACCGGACTGGCAGCGATTACTTTACGTGATGATGACGAGCTGATCGAAGTAAAACTGACAGATGACAAAAAAGATATTATTCTGGTTACAAAAGAAGGCCAGTGTATCCGGTTCAAAGAAACAGACGTAAGAAGCACCGGAAGAACTTCCATGGGTGTACGCGGTATGAATCTTGAAGAAGGTGACGAGGTCGTTGCCATGCAGTTAAATTCTCAGGGTGACTGCCTGTTGATCGTATCAGCGAATGGTATGGGTAAAAGAACCTCCATGGGCGAATTTACCTGCCAGAATCGTGGCGGAAAAGGTGTCAAATGCTACAAGATCACAGAGAAAACCGGCTGTGTCATTGGTGCCAGAGCTGTAAATGAAGATAATGAAGTTATGCTGATCACCACAGAGGGAATTATTATCCGTATTGCATGTGCTGACATTTCTGTCCTTGGCAGAATTACATCAGGCGTAAAACTGATCAATCTTGCCGATGGAATTACTGTTGCAAGCGTGGCGAAGGTGCGTGAAAAAGAAGAAAAAGAGAATCAGGAACTGAATGGTCAGTCTGATATTGCAGCAGAAACTGAGAATGAGACAGAAACTTTTGTTGAGGACACTGAAACAATAACTGATGCAGAAAGCGCACAGGACATTCAGGATGAAGACGAAGGGGAAGTCGAATAATCATGAAGAAATGGCAAAAGTATTTCATTACGGGGATTATGGTGTTACTGGCTCTTTGTGTAACCGGATGTGGAGGAGTCAGCCATAAATCACCGGAAAAAGTGACCGAAGAGCTGATTCAGTCCTACGCAGATAATAAAGAAGAAAGAGTAAAAGACTGTTACAACCAGAAGGACAGCACAGAGGAAACTCTTCAGGCTGAGATTACGGCAACTCTTAACTATTTTCAGGCTCACAGTGCAAAGAGCCTGAAAATGGGAAGCTGTGAAATCCTTTCTGAAAAAGAGAATTATACTTATGTATATATTACTTATAATCTTGTTCTGGATGATGACCAGGAATATCCATGCGTGGGAACTTATATGGTAGGAAAGCAGGATAAAGATTACTATATTCTTGCTCCGTCCAAGATCACAGATGATATGAGAACACAGGCAGCATCAGACTATGCGAAATTTATGACTACAGATACTTATAAGGAATATACAAAAGCGTATGATACCTTTATAAAGAAGAATCCGGGTTACGAAGAGAAAATCGCAGGGAAAGTAAGCTGACAGGCAGCAGTAAGGACAGAGCATGAAAAGAATTATATTAATGGTATTAAGAAATCTCTTTTTTGTTCCCTATGGATGGTTTAAACTGTGCTGGTATGCATCGCATGTGGATCGTTATACGGAAGAAGAGAGATATAAAATGCTTCAGTATGTGGATCACAAAGCAATCCATGGAGGAAATCTGGTTATTGATGCCCATGGAGTAGAGAATATCCCAAAAGAAAACGGATTTATGTTTTTTCCCAATCATCAGGGATTATTTGATGTTCTTGCGATCATAGAGGTATGTCCGGTACCTTTTTCTGTAGTGGCAAAGAAAGAACTTACCAATGTACCGTTTCTGAAACAGGTATTTGCGTGCATGAAAGCATTTATGATCGACCGTGAGGATGTTAAGCAGTCCATGCAGGTGATCCTTAATGTGATCAAAGAAGTAAAACAGGGACGCAATTACCTGATCTTTGCAGAAGGAACCAGAACCAAAGACGGAAATCATCCGCATGAATTTAAAGGCGGGAGCTTTAAAGCTGCGACCAAATCAAAATGTCCGATTGTACCGGTGGCTCTGATCGATTCCTATAAGGCATTTGATACAGGTTCTATTAAGAAACTTACTGTACAGGTGCATTTTCTGGAGCCAATATACTATGAAGAGTATAAGGATATGAAGACAACTGAGATTGCAGCAGAGGTTAAAAAACGGATAGAAGAGACAATTCAAAAAAATATTTAAAAAAGTAAAAAACTGTTGACAAAACAGGTTTTTTTACATATAATTACAAATGCACTTCGGGAAAAAAGTGCACTCGAATTTAATAAAAACTATTAGTTCGGAGTCTGGAGAAGTACTCAAGAGGCCGAAGAGGTGCCCCTGCTAAGGGTATAGGTCGCTAACGCGGCGCGAGGGTTCAAATCCCTCCTTCTCCGCTTTATTTTTGAAAAATAAACTTTTTCAAAAAAATAAAAAAAGATGTTGACAAACGCTTGAAGCTATGATAAAGTAAACAAGCTGTCAACGGACAGTAAATCGGTTGAAAGAAGATTTGAAAAAACTTAAAAAAGTTCTTGACAAGTCAAAAACAACATGATAAAATAAACAAGCTGTCGCAAGACAGACAACCTTGATAACTAAACAGTGAAACACATACGATTCTCGAAAATTCTTTACATTTTTAAGAACGGTTGAATAAACCAAAAACAGTAAAAACGAGAGATAACTAAGCTAGTTGGTTGTCTTGAGTGAATCAAACATTTTATCAGAGAGTTTGATCCTGGCTCAGGATGAACGCTGGCGGCGTGCTTAACACATGCAAGTCGAACGGGAA
>NZ_QUDO01000062.1 GCF_003477525.1 Ruminococcus sp. AF41-9 | reverse complement strand
CAGATCTGAAAGAACTTCATTTACAAATGGAAATCTTAAAGGCGGCATAAATGCAGGCAGATATACAGCGGACTACCTGCAATGTGGGAACCTGCCATATCTGGCATGGGAAAATGCGCATAACTGCGCTGGCCTAAGTTACAGGCGTATCCGCCGATATTTAGTCTGACCCCTAAAGCGTCTGGAAGCACGCGACTTCAGTCGTGTGAGGATAAAGTTTTTAATTCACTAATATAGAAACCAGTTGCCAGATAAAAGAATCCGGCAACTGGTTATGAAACCGCAAACTTCTAAAGCCTTATACAAACAGCAGATCATGATTTACCGTAGTATAAAACAATTCCCTGCATTCTTTCAAATCTCTGGTCTGCCCCAGCACCCACATCATTTTGGTGACGGAGGCTTCGAGGGTCATGTCGTAGGATTCCAGTACCGGGAAATTTTCCTTGATGACTTTTCCTACCTGATAGACTTCCATGTCACTTCCTTCATGTGTAACCTGAGTCGCCATACAGACCAGTTTGCCGGCTTCCATCCAGTCAGAGAGGGCGTGGAGGAAGCTGTCGTTTCCGTAATTGGGAAGCCCGCCTACACCGAAGGATTCGATGATCAGACCGTCATAGGAAGGTGCCAACATATCCAGAATTTTTCCGTCTGTACCGGGAATCAGTTTCATGAGAAAGATGCGGTTATTCATCTCATGATAAAAGACGAGCGGTCGTGTATTCTGGTCTTTGTCATCAATGTAAAAGATGATCCGGCTGTCATGAATGGAGGCAATATCCGGATAATTAATACTGGAAAAAGCATTGTAGCTTTTGGAAAATTCTTTCTTGGCTCTGGTACCTGCGATGACTTTGCCGCCGAACACGATGCAGATGCCATGCGCTCTGCCATGAGAGGCAAAACGGAGGCTGTCCAGGAGATTGGAACGGGCATCTGTGATTGCCAGATCGATCGGTTTCTGGGCTCCTGTAATGACGATCGGACGGCGGTTATTCTGGATCAGGTAAGAAAGTGCGGCGGCTGTGTAAGCCATGGTATCTGTGCCGTGGCAGATGACAAATCCGTCGTAAAATTCGTATTTTTTTTCAATGAGCTTCGCAAGTTCCAGCCAGTGAGAAGCACAGACATTGGTACTGTCCAGGGAAAATGGCTGGATGGTATCAATGGTACAGAACTCATCGGCAGCAGGAATATATTCCAGTAGTTCTTCAGCGGAAATCTGAGGGGAAAGTCCGTCATCTGTATATTTGGATGCAATGGTGCCGCCTGTGGCAATCAGCAGGATTTTTTTCTTCATAAATATAGTTTGCTCCTTATAAATTTTATGATTTTGACTAAAATACGCAACAGCTATCTGATGTAGAGCTGCGTGGTGAAATGAATTACGATATTATATAGATATTGGCAGTTGAAGCAGGAAAATTCCCTGCTTCGGTTGAAAATGTTTATTTCATAAAAATGTTTAGTCTTTGAAAATCTGGTAGGTTCCCGGAAGTTGTTTCTTGGCTCTGTAAAGTGCCACATCCGCGTTGTACATCAGATGTGCCATTGTAATATCCGGTTCTGTCCAGGCGATTCCGGCGGAGGCTGCCAGAATTTTGGTGCCGCCATCAGGAAGCGGAATGGAACAGTCTGCGAGACGCTGCCAGAAATGTTCCATTTCTTTTATAGCAATCCTCGTAAATAATGCATTTAAGACAGTTCACCCTCTGATGGACTAGATTAAGATGCGTTATTTTAGAGGATCGCTATAGTCTGCATGAAGGGATGCAGGCTGACGTAAGTTCTGTGGTTTGTTGAAAAAATTCTATTATACTGACAGTAACACGTTTATCGATAAAAAACAAGCAAGGAGGGGACAAGAGTTGTGCTTGCCTATGTGCTGTCTGCGGTACCGGCGATCGGGGTAAAAGGAATCTGGGCGGCGGTTCCGATCGGATGGGTTCTGGCAGATCTGACAGGGCTGCTGTATATGAGAAAAACTTCACGTTTCCTGCAAGGTGAGTAATATATTTATAAAATGATTAGAATTCCAACATGAATTGAACACATTTTTCCTGTATGATAAAGACGTAATTGGGGATGAATGTAACAACAGAGGTTTTTACAGTGTGAACGTGTTATTGTGTGGGAAAAACAGTAACTGTTACAGGAGAAATGAAAAATGACTGATGAAGAATACTATGAATTTATACAACCATATGAAGATGCCAAGCAGATGCTTCTGACCCGTCTGGATGTGCTGAACCATAATCTGTATGGGGAATCTTCCGCCAGACCGATCCACAACATTCAGTGCAGGATCAAGAAGAAGCGCAGTATCGAAGAAAAACTGCAAAGAAAAGGCAAAGAAGAAACTGTGATCAATGCAAAAGATTATCTGCAGGATATTGCAGGTGTCAGGGTGATCTGCTATTTTGTGGATGATATTTACAATCTCACAGAACTTCTGAAAAGCCAGAGCGACCTGATTGTGATCAAGGAACGGGACTATATCGGAAATCCGAAGCCGAATGGATACCGCAGTTATCATGTGATCGTGGGAGTTCCGGTGTACTGTCTGGACGGAATGGAATATTTTCCGGTGGAGATACAGTTTCGTACCATGTCCATGGATTTCTGGGCGAGCATGGAACACAGAATTTCCTATAAGAAGGAACGAACAGACAAAGAACAGCTCAAAGAGGAACTTCGGGAATATGCAAATATGCTGGTAGAAATTGAGAGACGTTTCGAACAGTATAATGAAACTGATCACCTGACAGAATCCAGAAAACCGGCAGCCAGAAGCAAGACAAAAAAAGAATAAAAGAAGAATAAAAGAAGAATAAAAGAAGAATAAAAGAAGAACAACCGTGATAAAAAGCGGAAGTTCTTCTTTTTTTGCCCTAAAAGAGTTATAATAATAATCAATGGATGCGATTGCTGCTAATTTTGCATATGAATGGCAGGCGTTTCGCAGTAATCTGTAAGAAGGAGTGAGGAAGTGAAGGATAATCAGAGAAAAAGAGGTGAACAGATAGAACTGTTTCTGTTTGTGGTCGTGCTTGCTGTTTTTGCAGCAGTGATTGGTGTAGTGACCAGCGGGGGAAAGAAACAGGCAATGGAGCAGATGCGGATATTGTCTTCCGGCTGGTATTATATGGAGAACGGGGAGAAGACAGAAATCACGCTTCCGACCGTAATAAAGGTGGAGAACGGAGAACCATTGACTCTGTACAATGACGGGATCACCGGAGAAGATGCCGGCAAAACCATTTCGACCAGAGGGGCACAGTATGATCTGATGATCAGTCTGAATGGAAAGATTCTTTATGAATACCAGGAATCTTCTTTTAAAAGAAATACACAGATGAAATCGAAACTTGACTGTGACGGGGAGTTTCCTGTTGATCTTCAGGATGGAACGCTGATCCTGACATATTCTCAGCCACAGCACGGAAAATATGAGATATTACCGGTCTATATCGGGAGTGGAAGAGATGTTGCGATCTGTCATTTCCTGGATTCGATGGGAACCATGGGAAGTGCATTCTGCTTTATTATTCTGAGTGTGATCGCACTTGCGGCTGCTTTATATCTGAGATATCGCCAGATACCGGCAGGCAGATTCGGAGACGTGGCATTGTTTCTGATGATATGCGGAATCTGGCTGATCACGGATTCTTCTCTGGTTCAGAGTTACAGTTCCCATCCGGATATTATATGTATTGTTTCCTTTTATATGTTTATGATGCTGGCAGTGCCGATCCTGCATTTTGTACAGAAAATCGGGGATATGAAGAAATACGGGATCCTGAATCTGGGAATTTTTTTATTTTATATCAATGCTCTGCTTCAGGGACTCCTGAATTATCTGGGGATTTTCCGGTTTACACAGATGCTTTTTGTAACGCATATTCTTTTGTGGGCATGGGTACTGATCTCTGTCACACTTCTGTGGAAAGAATACAGAAAAGAGCCGAAACGGGAGATCCTTACGGTCATGATCGCATATACGATTCTCGGAGTCAGCGGGATCGTGGCATTGATTCTGTATTGGCTGCTGAGTATTTCCTATTATGGAACCATCTATGGAATCGGAATCCTTATTTTCCTGCTCCTGATCATTCAGGATACAATTGTAAACATGGCGAAAAATATCCGCTACCGTACAGAAATGCAGGCGTATGAGCGGCTGATGCAGGAAGACAGGATGACCGGGCTGCCAAACAGGGAACCTTTTGAAAACTGCCTTACAGGAATCAGACAGAATGCGGAGAAATATAAAGATATCCTGCTGGTGTTTCTGGACATCAATCATCTGCGGACCATTAATGGTGAGTTCGGAAGAGCTGCTGGAGATGAGGTGGTACTTGCAGCAGTCAGATGTATGAAAAATGCTTTTGGAAAGAATGCAACCTGTTATCGTACCGGAGGAGACGAGTTTGCCGCACTGATCTATGATCCGGAAATGAATCAGGAAATGCTGGCGAAACGGCTGGAGGAAGAGATCAGAAACTATAACAGAAACAGCAGATACCGTCTGTCTGTTGCCTGCGGTTTCAGCTCCGTCCGCGACCGGGATGGAAAGATCAAAGCACTGAGCGAATGGAAGTACGAAGCAGATACGGATATGTATCAGAATAAAACGAAAGAAGGTAAAGCACATGGATTATAATATAAACTTTCAGGTTGCAGCGCTTATTATAGTTGCCTTACTTTTACATTATTTTCTGACACAGAAAAAACTGCATAATGCAAATGCAAAAATATTTACCTATGTTCTGATCCTGGCAGGTCTGTATATTCTGCTTGACCGGATCAATACGCTGATCATTATAAATTATACACCGGAGAGAGCAAATGGCATCATGCTGGCTCTTACAGGAATCTACCTGTTTGATGTGATGCTTCCTTTCGTTTTGTATTGCTGTACCAGTATGATATGCAGCGAAAACGGGGAAAAGATCACAGGATTTTCAGCAGCGTATGCTGCAGTGACCGTAGTCATGCTGTTTCTTACCCTGACAAACCTGAAAACAGGATGGTTCTTTTCTTTCAATGAAAGCGATAAATTTGTGACAGGAAAAGGCTATGTATTCCTTTATATTTATGCTCTGGCTTATGCACTGGCAGTTATATGGATCACACTGAAAAACTGCAACAATCGTGGATCAGAAAAACTTGGGATACTGAGTGAGTTTCTGGTGATCGAAGGCATCTGTATGGTAATCCAGATGTATACGCAGCGGCTGCTCCTGACAAGTTTCGGACTGGCACTGGGACTGGTATTCCTTTATCTGACCATGAACAATCCGGGAGATTACATAGACAGTACCACAGGCGTGTTTGACAAGCAGTATTTTGACAACTGGATCGGAGAAAAGCTGAAAAAGAAAACGGAATTTCACCTGCTTGCAGTAGAAGCCTATATGCTGAAACAGGTAAATAAAGTTTACGGAAGCAGTGTGGGAGATCAGCTTCTGGCTCAGATTGCAAAGGAATTACAGAGCATTACAGACTCTGTGGAAATTTTCCGGATCACAGGAAACTGCTTTCTGATGGTCACGGATTCTCTTGCAGAATATGAGAAGAATAAAAAAGAAATGGAACAGATTTTCAGGAAACCGTTTGTGGTAAATGGAGAAACAATAGATTTTCCGGCAATTATCTGCGGCATTCTGAACGGAGAAAAAATGGAACAGAAGGATGTGCTTCTGGCATATATTGACTATCTGGCATCTCTGGTAAAACATACAGATGAGACAGTGGTGATCCAGTCAGATGAGAGGATTCTGGAAGGCTTCCGCTATGAAAAAGAAGTGGAAAAATTCCTGAAAACAGCAGTGGACGAAGATCTGTTTGAAGTTTATTATCAGCCGGTTTACTGGCTGAAGGAGGACCGGTATATTACGCTGGAAGCCTTGAGCAGACTCAGGCATCCTTCCATGGGAATGATCCCGCCGGATGTGTTTATCGGGATTGCGGAGAAGCAGGGAATGATCGCGCAGGTGGGACTGCTTCAGTTCCGAAGAGTATGCCGGTTTATCAAAGAAAACGAGCATATCATGAAGAAACTGCGGAATGTAAAGTTCAATCTTTCTCCTTCTGAGCTGCTGAAACCGGGACACAGTCAGGTGCTGATCAGCATCATGGAAGAGTATGGGCTGCCTGCAAGATATTTTCAGTTTGAGATTACGGAGACGGTTGCGACAGAGTACAGTGAGAGTTTCAGTAAGGCGATTGAGGAATTTACGAAAGCGGGAATTGGCCTGTGCTGGATGACTTTGGTTCCGGATATGCGAATCTGAATGCGGTTTTGAAATTGCCGTTTGATGTGGTCAAAATGGATCGTTCGCTTCTGACCGGAATTTCCTGTGATGAACAGGCGGCTGTTTTTTACCGCAGTATTGTGATGGTTATGCAGAATATGGGATATATGATCGTTGCAGAAGGTGCTGAGACAGAGGAAGAAGTAAAAATGCTCCGGGAGTGGGGCGTGGATATGGTACAGGGATATTACTTCTCCAGACCGCTGCCGGGGGATGAACTGTTAAAACTGTTCTGAGCAGATAGAATTGTAAAAATGACAGAAGCAGAGCAGAGATAGAAATAACAAAAACAAAATTCGCAGAAACAAAATTCACAGAAATAAATTTACAGAAGTAAAATAATAACAGGTGCTGTCAGAGTCTCAATGAAGAGACTGGCAGCACCTGTTTGTGTCAGGATACCCAGCCGGTAGTCCTGATGATGTAATCGTAAATTTTGCGATAGGTAGTAACGTCATAATGCTGGCCATCAGCAGCATAGTAGCCTGCTTTTTCCAGATAACTGTAGCAGTCCATATAGTTCTTGGGGAAATTACTTCTTAATGCATCATTGAATATCTTGATGTTATCATTGCATACATTATAAGCACCTACTCCGATTACAGGGTTAAGGGACATAAGATAGATGTTGGCATCCGGATAGCTTGCAATAAAGGAACGATAGTAATCAATATATCTTGCCTGCTGATACAGATAATCATTCAGTCCGAAGCAGAAGATCACTGTGGATTCCGGATAAGTGGCAAGATAAGACTGCAGCAGGGGACCTGCGGTGGATCTCAGCCAGTCATATCCCATGGATGATTTTGCAATATAAATGGCACTTCCGGTTCCGATGCCGTTTTCGACCATTGCCTCTGTACGGCAGTCGCCCAGGACGATCAGACGGGATTTGGAGGTTGCCCTTAATTTGGTGACGGAACCGTCAGAAGAGACATAACGGCCTCCGACCCATTCATTTTTGTGCATGGCACCGGTTTTCATACCGAAGTAATATTTTTTTCCTTTGAGGATCTGCCAGCCATGTGACAGTTCTCCTGTGCTTTTGGCAAAATAATAGGTTTTACCCTTGATTGTATGCATTCCGAGAAGAAGCTGTCCTTCTTTTCCACGGGTTTTGGAAAGATAATATTTCTTTCCATTATAGGTTTTCCATCCGGTTTCTACATATCCGTAGGTGTCAAAACTATAATATTTTCCCTTGATTTTCAGCCAGCGTGACTTCGGATGAAGACCGTCTTTGTAGACATATTTGCGGCCTTTTTTGTCTCTGTGCCAGCTTCCCTCTCTCGCCTGTTTTGCAGAAGTCAGCACATTGGTACCGGCTGATACTGTTACAGTAGAAAACATGAGAAACACGCACATGAAAAAGAGTATGGAAACTGCTTTTCTGGTTCCTGTTTTCTTCTTCATTTCTTTTTACTCCTTTGAAAAAATTTGTGTGAATGTGAGGCTTTTGTTCAGGCATCGCTGTATCGCGGAAGATATAAATTGCAATTCATTCCGTGCCCGGTAACAAATAGAAACAACAGCCACAATAACACTTTATCACGAAACAGCAGACTCAACAATAATAATATGAAATCCGTTCCTGTTTATTTTGTGCTCAGTAACTGAAGCTGATAGCAAATATTGCCGGGGAGAGCAGTCTGCTATTGCATATTTTCTGCTTTTCCTTTATAATGTATCGTATCAGCGTTTTACCAAAGTAAAGGAAAGAAGGAACAAAGAAATGAAAAAGTTTTGGGACAAATGGACAGAGATCGCTCTGGTAAAGAGGATTCTGGTTGGCCTGATCCTGGGTGCAGTTCTTGGAATTGCAGTTCCGGGGGCAACAGGGATCACAATTCTGGGAGATGTCTTTGTCAGTGCATTAAAGGCAATCGCACCGTTACTGGTGTTTTTCCTTGTTATCAGTTCTCTGTGTAACGCAGGGAAATCTCACGGAGGAGTTATTAAGACTGTTATTATTCTCTACATGTTCAGTACAGTGCTGGCAGCAGTAATCGCAGTATTTGCAAGTATGGCGTTCCCTGTAGAGATGACACTTGCAAATGCGGCAACAGATACAAGCGCACCGCAGGGAATTGCAGAAGTATTAAATAATCTTCTGTTAAATGTAGTTGCAAATCCGGTATCTTCTCTGGTCAATGCGAACTATGTAGGTATTCTGATGTGGGCAGTTCTTCTGGGACTTGCATTCCGTGCAGCAGATAAGATGACAAAGAAAGTTCTGGCTGATGTTGCAGATGGAATTTCCATGGTAGTAACCTGGATCATCAACCTTGCACCTGTCGGAATTTTTGGTCTGGTATTTAATACAGTATCTACCAATGGACTGGAAATCTTTACAACTTATGGAAAACTGCTTCTCCTGTTAGTCGGATGTATGCTGTTTATCTATTTCGTGACAAACCCGCTTCTGGTTTACTGGTGTATCCGTCAGAATCCATATCCACTGATCTTCCACTGCTTAAAGAGAAGTGCGCTGACTGCATTCTTCACAAGAAGTTCTGCTGCCAACATTCCGGTGAATATGAAAGTCTGCGAAGAAATGGGTCTGGACAGAGATACTTATTCTGTAACGATTCCGCTTGGTGCAACCATTAACATGGACGGTGCAGCGATTACCATTACAGTTATGACAATGGCAACTGCATATACACTTGGTATTCATGTAGACGTTCCGACAGCGATCATCCTGAGCCTTCTTGCTGCTCTGTCAGCATGTGGTGCTTCCGGTGTTGCAGGTGGATCACTTCTTCTGATCCCGATGGCATGTTCTCTGTTCGGAATCTCAGATGATATTTCCATGCAGGTTGTTGCAGTAGGTTTCATTATCGGTGTTATTCAGGACTCCGTAGAGACAGCCCTGAACTCTTCCTCAGACCTTCTGTTATCTGCATCTGCTGAGTTCAGACAGTGGAGACTGGAAGGAAAAGAGATTAAATTTAACAAATAATAGCAAGGTTTCTCCTGCCTCTATAGGTGGTGAGATGAATTGCAAGTAGGAAAGATAACGTCAGTGGCGGGTGGAGAGAAATCGGTATCCCCCACTGACATGAGGCAAACCACAGTCAGCGTTCTGCTGGCTTGTCAGACTCTGTGAAATTACCGACTGTGAGTTGAAACAAATAAGCGAAACAGAGAATGGGATTTCCCATCTGACGGTCGTCCGGGAGGACGGCCGTTTTTTTATGTCGCAGAAGCGCCCCGCAGGCGGAGAATCCTGCAAGCAGGCTTCTTTCTTGCTGCCCCGGATAATTCACCTGCTTTCATAGCGGATATCTGAGAGGTACCTGTACATAATGATACTCTGAGACATACAGTTTTATTTTTCTGCATACACTGTAAAAACAGCGTTCCCGGAGGCTTATCCGTGAAAGATTATATCGAGGAACGGGCAGTGGAAATTGCGATTTATATCATTGAAACAAAGGCAACCGTGCGTCAGGCAGCAAAGAAATTCGGCATCAGTAAGAGTACCGTACATAAGGATTGTACAGACCGTCTCAGGCAGTTAAATCCCGGACTGGCATGCGAGGTCAGACAGGTTCTGGATGTGAACAAGCAGGAACGACATATCAGAGGCGGTCTTGCAACCAGAGAAAAATATCTGCATCAACATACACATTAACCAGATCAGGCACAAAGGAAATTATAACGATCTGTCTGATTGTCAATGGTGGTTACATCATTATATTACAGCCAAATTTTTCAGGCTTTCTAAAAGCTGCTGTCCCGAAATGACAGTAGCTTTTTTCTTACATTCTGTGTATAATAAATCGAAGCGTTTTCGTAACTGTTCCATGCTTTTACAACAGGCTGAAGAACAGTTATAAATGTTTATTTTACACAAAAATAAGGAAAAGAGAGGAAGAAAGAGAGTGGAAAAAAGAATTATACAGGTAGAAGAAAAAGTACCTGCAAAGCTGTTGATCCCGCTGAGTATTCAGCACATGTTTGCCATGTTTGGTGCATCTGTGCTGGTTCCGTTTATGTTTGGGATTAATCCGGCGATCGTACTGCTGATGAACGGTGTGGGTACTCTGTTATTTATCTTTATCACAAAGGGAAAAGCTCCGGCTTACCTTGGATCAAGTTTTGCATTCCTGTCACCGGGAATCCTGGTCATGACGAAATTTGGTTATCAATACGCACTGGGAGGATTTGTGGTACTTGGTATCGCGGGTATGATCCTGGCGCTGATCATCGGAAAGTGCGGTACAAAGTGGATTGATATCGTGCTTCCGACTGCGGCAATGGGACCGGTAGTTGCACTGATCGGTCTGGAACTTGCCGGAAGTGCAGCGAGCACAGCAGGACTTCTGGATGAGCAGATTGATATGAGAAATGTGATCGTATTTCTGGTAACACTTGGCGTTGCGGTATTCGGACAGATTCTGTTCCGTGGCTTTTTATCCGTTATTCCGATCCTGATCGCGATCATTGCCGGATATGTGGCAGCAGTGCTTTGTGGAATCCTGGATTTCACAGCAGTGAAAGAAGCGGCATTCTTTGCGCTGCCGAATTTCCAGCATCCGAAATTTAATCTGGAAGCAATTTTAACTATTTTCCCGGCACTTCTTCTGGTAACTTCCGAGCATATCGGACACCAGATCGTAACCAGTAAAATCGTAGGAAAAGATCTTCTGAAAGAGCCGGGATTACATCGTTCCCTGTTTGCAGATTTCTTCTCCACAACCCTTTCTGCATGCATGGGTTCCGTGCCGACAACGACTTACGGCGAGAACATCGGTGTTATGGCAATGACAAAGGTTTACAGTGTACAGGTAATTGGCGGGGCGGCAGTCCTTTCTATCTGCTGTTCTTTCCTTGGAAAACTGGCAGCACTGATCAATACCATTCCGGGACCTGTCATCGGAGGAATTTCTTTCCTGCTTTACGGTATGATCGGTACTTCCGGACTGCGTATGCTGGTAGATAACAAAGTAGATTACAGCAAATCCAGAAACCTGACACTGACTTCTGTGGTATTTATCGTAGGTCTTTCCGGAATCGCCCTGAATCTGGGAAATGTAAAACTTACAGGTATGGTACTTGCCTGCGTTGTCGGCATGGCACTGAGTCTGGTATTCTATATTCTGGACAAACTGCATCTGACAAATGATCAGTAATAAAAATAATAAATAATAGTCTTATCGTTTACGGATTTTACAGAACATAAGGAGGAAAAACAGATGGCACTGATGGAAGTAAATTTTTTTTCAAAGGCACTGATGCGGCCGGTAACAATGAACGTGATCCTGCCTGCGGACAAGGTGTTTTTTGAGGAAGAGACAGAAGAAGATAACAAGCCTTTTAAGACACTTTATCTGCTGCATGGAGTTATGGGAAACTACACAGACTGGGTAACCGGAACCTGTATCAAAAGATGGGCGGAGGAGAAAAACCTGGCAGTGGTGATGCCTTCCGGAGCAAATATGTTCTACATGGATCATCCGGATGCGAACGAATATTACAGTGAATTTATCGGAAAAGAACTGGTAAAGATCACAAGAAGGATGTTTCCGTTATCACATAAAAAAGAGGATACTTTTATTGCCGGTTTATCCATGGGCGGTTACGGCGCAATCCGAAATGGCCTGAAATATCATGACACATTCGGATATATTGCAGGACTTTCTTCTGCCATGATCCTTGAGAAAATGAATGTGGCAGATGACAGTTCTCCTATGTTTTTTGAGAGAAAGAGTTTCCTCGAAAGCGTATTCGGAGATCTGTCAAAGATTTCGGACTGCGAGATCAATCCGGAATGGCTTGCCAGAGATATGAAAGAAAAAGGGATTCCATTCCCGCATCTGTATCTTGCCTGCGGACTGGATGACCCGCTGCTTCCTCCAAACCGCAAGTTCAGAGATTTTATGAATGAACTTGGCGCAGATGTAACTTATGAGGAAGGCCCCGGAGCTCATGAGTGGGACTTCTGGAACCGCTATATCAAGAAAGTTCTGGACTGGCTGCCATTGGATAAAGATAGCAAAGAAGGGTTGAACAGTGGAAATGTAGGTCTGTAAAATATAATTGGAGAGAGAGTCACGATAGATAGATAAGAAATCTGTTGTGGCTCTTTTTATTTTACACTTTAACCAAATCAAGTAAGTTCCCTGCTTCAATTGTGAATATCTGCCTGACTCCTTCCGGAAGAATTTAGCAATTTTGCAGAAAAGATATTGAATATCAGATAGAACTTGTGTATAATGAAAATACAAAATAACGTATATTATTTTAGAAAAAAGTAAAATAAAATCAAAAAATCACGAATCAGGGAGGCAAAAATGACGAAACTTGTAATTAATCCATCAAAGAAACAGAGCAAAATCAACAAAGAGATTTACGGACATTTTTCAGAGCATCTGGGAAGATGTATCTATGAAGGAATCTATGTAGGAGAGGATTCCCCGATCCCGAACAAGAACGGAATGCGTACAGATGTAGTAGAAGCACTGAAGCGTATCAAGATTCCGGTACTTCGCTGGCCGGGTGGCTGTTTCGCAGATGAATACCACTGGAAAGATGGTATCGGCCCGAAAGAAACACGTAAGAAAATGATCAACACACACTGGGGCGGTGTTGTAGAAGATAACAGCTTTGGTACTCATGAATTCTTTGAACTCTGCGAACAGCTTGGATGTGAAGCATACGTTAACGGAAATCTGGGAAGCGGAACAGTACAGGAAATGTCTGAGTGGGTTGAGTACATTACATTCGAAGGTGTTTCCCCGATGGCTGACCTCCGTAAGAAAAACGGACATGAGAAACCATGGAACTGGATTTCTTTGGCGTTGGCAATGAGAACTGGGGCTGCGGTGGAAACATGAACCCTGATTTCTATGCAAACGAATACCGTCGTTATCAGACTTATGTCCGCAATTATCATCCGGATCATCCGGTCAGCAAGATCTGCTGTGGTGCAAATGTAGATGATTATGAGTGGACATCTGAAGTATTAAAAACAACACACAACCACTGTCTGAAAGAACTTCACGGCAACATGGACGGACTTTCCCTTCATTATTATGTACATCCGGAAGGATGGGAGATCAAGGGAAGTGCTACAGACTTCGATGATAAAGTATGGTATAAGAGCTTAAACAAGGCACTGTTCATGGAAACTCTGATCGAGCGCCACGGACACATCATGGATGAATATGATCCTGAGAAAAAAATTGGTATGATCGTTGACGAGTGGGGCGCATGGTACACAGTAGAACCAGGTACAAATCCGGGATTCCTGTATCAGCAGAACACCATGAGAGATGCCCTGATCGCAGGTATCACTCTGAACATCTTCAACAAACACAGCGACAGAGTAAAGATGGCAAACCTTGCACAGATTGTAAACGTGCTCCAGTCTGTGATCCTTACAGACGGTGCTGATATGATCCTGACACCAACCTACCATGTATTTGATATGTACAAATATCATCAGGATGCAATGCTCGTTGACAGTTCTATCGAGACAGAAACCATCGGTGTGGAAGAAGAATGGCAGGTACCGAACCTGACAGAATCCGTATCTGTAGCAGAGGACGGAGCCGTACATATCACACTGACCAACCTGTCTCTGGATAAAGATTATGAGATCAGAACTATCCTCACAGACTATCAGGTAAATGAAGTCAAAGGTGAGATCGTACACGGAGAAATGCACGAAATGAACACTTTCGAAACACCGGATCAGGTACGTGTAAAAGAATTTAACGAAGTAGAAAAAACAGCAGAAGGAATCAGATTTACAATTCCTAAATGCAGTGTTCTTCATCTGGAAGTGAGATAATAAGGAGACTAGGTATGAACGGGAAGCTGCGTGTGTGCAGGAAATGTCTGCCCGGACAGAAGAATGAGGAGGCTTTTTACGAAGATCTGTCACGCTACATTCAGCGCATGGATGAGGAACTGAAAGTAGACCAGCAAACCTACGAAGAAAGACTTAACATATGCAGCACCTGTGACCGCTTAATGAATGGGATGTGCAGGCTCTGCGGGTGCTTTGTGGAACTGCGGGCTGTACAGAAGGTGCGAAAATGTCCGGATCTTCCGGCAAAATGGGAGGCGCAGAAAGCGAAATGAAAGATGGTTTAAAAGAAGGGTTATTAAACAAGGTAAAAGTGACCGATCAATTCTGGCACGGATACCAGGAACTGGTAATGGATACAGTCATCCCTTATCAGGAAAAAATATTAAATGATGAGATTCCGGGAGTAGAAAAAAGCCATGCACTGGCAAACTTCCGTATTGCAGCAGGTCTGGAAGAAGGCGAATTTTACGGTATGGTTTTCCAGGATAGTGATGTTGCCAAATGGCTGGAAGGCGTGGCATATGCACTGGAAGTCCGCCCGGACCCGGAACTGGAAGAACGTGCAGACAAGGTTATCGAGATCATCGAAAAAGCGCAGCAGGATGACGGATATCTGAATACATTTTTCACGATCAAAGAGCCGGAACACCGCTGGCAGAACTTACAGGAATGTCATGAATTATACTGCGCCGGACATATGATGGAAGCCGCAGCAGCATACTATGAAGTGACAGGAAAAGACCGTCTGCTTCATGTGATGGAGCGTATGGCTGAACACATTGAGGAACGTTTCGGAACAGAAGAGGGCAAAGAACCGGGTATTCCGGGACATCAGGAAATCGAGCTGGGACTTCTGCGCCTTTATGAAGTAACTGGAAAAGAAAACTATAAAGACCTTGCCAGATATTTCATCGAACAGCGAGGAAAAGACCCTGACTACTTTGTAAAAGAAAAGGAAAAAAGAGGCTGGGTTCACTTCAATATGGACGTGAACAACAGAGAATACAACCAGGCACATGCCACTGTTTATGAGCAGAAAGAAGCAGTGGGACACAGCGTCCGTGCCGTTTATATGTATACTGCCATGGCAGAACTGGCTTCCCTTTACAAAGATGAAAAACTCTATCAGGCATGCTGTGACCTCTGGGAGAACATGACTCAGAAGAGAATGTACATCACCGGTGGAATCGGAAGCACCGTAGACGGAGAGGCATTTACCATTGATTATGATCTGCCGAATGACACTGTTTATGCAGAAACCTGCGCATCTATCGGACTGGTATTTTTTGCAAGAAAGATGCTTGATAATGAGATGGACGGACTCTATGCAGATGTGATGGAACGTGCGCTTTACAATGGAATCATCAGCGGAATGCAGCTTGACGGAAAGAGATTTTTTTATGTAAATCCACTGGAAACAGAGCCTGGAGTCAGCGGAAAATTATACGGACATAAACATGTTCTGCCGGAACGACCGGGCTGGTATACCTGCGCATGCTGCCCTCCAAACGTAGTCCGTCTGCTGATGTCACTCGGTAAATATCTGTGGAGTGAGACAGAAGATGGCGTTTATTCTCATATCCCGGCAGGCACAGAAGCACATTTTGACAGGATGGATGTAACTGTAGAAAGCAACTATCCATGGGATGGCAAAGTGATTTATCATGTAACCGGAAAGACAGAAGAAGAAACCATTCTTGGAATCCATATCCCGTCCTGGGTACGTCCGGGCTCTGTTCAGGTGCGTATCAACGGAAAAGTGGAAAATATCTGTGCAGATGTGGAAAAAGGCTACCTGATCCTGAAACGGGTGTGGGAAAAAGACGAAGTAGAGATTGTTTTCCCAATGAAAATCCGCAAGATTTATGCAAACCTCAAAGTAAGAGAAGACGCAGGCTGCGTAGCGTTTATGCGTGGACCGATCGTCTACTGCTTCGAGGGAGTGGACAACCCGGGATTACTTCAGTCTTATCATATTTTTGAAGATGCAAAAATGGAAGAGGAAGTCTGCAAAGAAGGTCTGCTGAAGGGCTGCGTTCTGCTCAAGATCAAAGCCCGTAAACTGGAGACAGTGGGAGATTCTCTGTACAGTGAGGTAGCACCGGTAAGAACACTGGCAACCCTGACTGCAGTGCCATATTATACATGGGGCAACCGCGGAGAAAACCAGATGAGAGTCTGGATGCGCGGGGAATAAAAAATGGCTGATAAAAAATATCGTAACTGTGTCGTGTTTTCACAGTTACGATATTTTTGATTACACATTTGGAGTATAATGCACTTTCACATTAATATCCTGATTATAATTTCCGAAATCTTTTCCAAAGAGCGTCAGACCACCGATATTCTGGGATGGTTCATCCACCTGGAAACGGAATACCATATCATCCTGAGAAGTAAAAGTAAGCTGCTGGGTATTCACATCTGAGATCTTCAGACCATCGATAAAAGTACCATGACGGTCAATGACCAGCATCTTCAGCAGACCATACTGGTTCCAGTTCGGGAACCACCAGTCAGGGGTAAACATGCCGTGAACATCACCGAAATCACCGGGGCTTGTCCAGATTCCGACTTTCGTATTATTCAGGAAAAATGAAATATCGGAAGGCCAGTCACTGTTTACTCCGGGAGCCTCAGAACTGATCTCGAAGGACAGAGTCAGACGGTCAATTTTCTGGCCCGGCGGGAGCATATTCGGGATACGGTAATCAATAAATCCCCGTCCAAACCACAGGATTCTTGCGTCTACGTGATTCGGATGAGCGAAATAACGTGGATCATCTACCTCACCGATAAGGCTGTCTGTGGTAGACAGACCGCAGGTCGGAAAAACAGAATAATTAAAATAGTTGCCGATTGGAATATCAATAGAATAACTGTTCTCAGCCGGACTTTCATTATTGGTGGCAACATCTACCAGGATTTTATCTACGTTGATACGGCAGACTTTCTGGTTACCATGACCGGAATGCTCTGGCAGAATCGCAAGAATCCCGGCTTCTTCCAGTTTCTTTACGTGGCTGGTCAGGGCACCGTTGGTAATTCCCAGACTGGAAGCCAGCTCGTTCATATTCATTTCCTGATGTTCAAGAAGAATCTGGATCAACCGTACACGGAGTTCGGACCCAAGGGCCTTAAAAACAGGGACTGCCTGTTCCAGACTTTTAATATACAACATAACGGATTTCCCTTTCTGAATTTTTTGTTTGGAGATATCAGGATCCCAAAAGGTCAAAAAGCCGTCCGCACTCGCACGATAAGGGCCTGAACCTGATATCTTTCATGGCTTCAGCTATGTCTGTTGACCTTCAGCCATTTCAGCGTTTACGATAGATTATAACGAATCTGAAAAAAATGTGCAATGAAAAGAAAAAAATATAGTTGATATTTTCTGAAAAATGCGGTAAAATTTTAAATATATAAAAAATATTTTATATAAATCTAAAATAAAACGTGAAAATAAAGGGGGACACAAACAATGAATGAAGAACTTAAGTACAATGAGCCGTGGATTTTGCAGAGAGCAGACCCGTATGTTTACCGCCACACAGACGGAAACTATTATTTCACCGCATCTGTACCGGCTTACGACAGGATCGTACTGAGAAGAAGTAAGACGCTTGCAGGACTGAAAGATGCAGAAGAAGTGACAGTCTGGGAGAAACATGAAGAAGGAATCATGAGCAAACATATCTGGGCACCGGAGCTTCACTATCTGGACGGAAAATGGTACATCTACTTCGCAGGTGGAGACAAGGATGACATCTGGGCAATCCGTCCGTATGTACTGGAATGTGCAGATGCAGACCCGCTGACAGGAACCTGGACAGAGAAAGGCAAAATGGGACGTGCGGATGAAGATGAATTTTCTTTCGAAGCCTTTTCTCTGGATGCGACTGTATTTGAAAACAAGGGGAAACACTACTATGTATGGGCAGAAAAAGTAGGAGTCGGAAAACAGATTTCCAACCTCTATATCGGTGAAATGGAGACACCATATAAACTGAAAACTGTTCAGGTACTCCTCACCTCACCGGATTATGACTGGGAAAGAGTTGGATTCTGGGTAAATGAAGGACCGGCAGTGATCCATCACGATGGCAAAATCTATCTTACCTATTCTGCATCTGAGACAGGTATCGCATACTGCATGGGAATGCTGACCGCAGATGAAGATTCTGACCTTCTCGACCCGAAATCCTGGACAAAAGAACGCTATCCGGTTCTTTGCACAGATGAGTCCAGAGGAATCTACGGACCAGGACATAACTCCTTCACTGTAGACGAAGAAGGAAATCCGATCATGGTTTACCATGCAAGAACAGAAGCAGAAATCGTAGGTGATCCGCTGTACAATCCGAACCGTCATGCCATGCTGATGAAGATTCGCTGGGATGAAAAAACAGGCGCACCGGTATTTTCTTACGAAGATTGAAAAATATCGTAACTGTAACCTGAAACAGAAAAATATTTGATAAACAGGAGAATGGCATGAGAAAAAAATGGGGAATGATCCTGGGACTGACAGGGATGATGTTACTGGGATCACAGGGCGTATATGCTGCCGAAACTGCCGACAGCACTGCCGAAACTGAGGCAGCAGAAGCAGAGAAAGATGAAGAAACAGTGGAAACAACAGAAAATACAGAGGCAGAGTCATCCGCAGAAGAAACAAAAACAGAATCAGCACAGAGACAGCCGATGACACAGACGATATCGAGAGCCAGATTAAAAAAGGCGGCTTCACCGCCGGAGCTTCCGTGCATGACCCGTCCATCATCAAGGACAACGGCACCTACTACATCTTCGGTTCCCATATGGAATCTGCGAAATCCACTGATCTGAGAAACTGGACCGGTTTTTCCTCCGGGGTCAACGCAGAGAATAAGCTGTTTGACAATCTTTTTGACGGAGAAGAAGACGGTAATCCGGCAGCTTTTACCTATGTGGGAAAGAACGACGAAGGCGGCTATTCCGTATGGGCACCTGATGTTATTTACAACGAAAAAATGGGAAAATATGTGATGTATTTCTGCACTACATCCTCCTATGTGAAATCCAACATCTGCTTTGCAACCGCAGATAACATCGAAGGACCTTATCATTACGAGGACACCTTCCTGTACTCCGGTTATAACTATCATGATGTCAAAGAAAGTAATCTTGAAGAACTGATGGGAACAGACCCAAGACCATACACAGCAGCAGCCTATGACAACAACAACTGGCCGAACTGTATTGACCCGGATGTCTTTTACGATGAGGACGGACGCATGTGGATGGTTTACGGTTCCTGGTCCGGCGGTATTTTCCTGATCGAGATTGACGAGGAAACAGGCTATCCGATCTATCCGGAAGCAGACGAAGAAAACCACGTAGACAGTTACTATGGCAAAAAACTTCTCGGCGGATACCACAACTCTATCGAAGGTCCGCACATCATGTACGATAAGACCAGCGGCTATTATTATCTGTTCCTGTCCTATGGAAACCTGCAGGCAAAAGGCGGCTACCAGATGCGTCTTTTCCGTTGTGACACGGTAGACGGAACCTACACAGATGCAGCAGGCAAGGACATGTATCTTTTTGTAGAACACAAAGACCATGGTCTGAAATGATGGGAAATTATACCTTCCCAAGTCTTACCCAGACCTACATGGCACCTGGCGGACAGACCGCATTTGAGGATGAAGACGGCAAATTATATCTGGTTTATCATCAGCGTTTTGCAAAAATGGGAGAAATGCATGAGCCGCGTGTTCATCAGTTATTCCGCACCAAAGATGGCTGGCTTGTGGCAGCACCGTTTGCGACCAGCAGTGAAACTCTGAACGAAGATGGATATTCCTCAGACGAGATTCAGGGAACCTTCTATCTGGTAAACCACGGTACAGACATTTCTGACAAAGTACACAAACCGCAGAAAATCCAGCTCAACGCGGACGGAACCGTCACAGGAGAGGAACTGGAAGGTGCCTGGACAGCAGAGGAAGGCACACCATACATTGACGTGACTCTCGGTGAAACCACCTACACAGGTGTCGTTCTGGAAATGACCGACGAGGCAGGCAATAATACCATGTGTTTCAGTGCCAAAGGTGATAATAACGAAACCATCTGGGGTGTGAAATATCTTCTGCCATAACTATATACACAGTCGCAGAAAAGCAAGTCTGCCACAGACTCCTGACATCAGCCATTCTCCGGATGATACCCGATCGTGATCCGGATATGCTGGTTATAATCTCCGAACCCTGCACCAAACAGGGTACACCCGCCGGGATGCTCTGCTCCCGGTAACACAGAAAAACGAAACTTCATAACGGACTGATCAGTAAGGGCAAGCTGTCTGGTGGAAACATCAGACAGCTTTTCTGCGTCCAGGAAAGTGCCTTCCGGCGTGATCGCCAGTTTTTTCAGAAGACCATACTGGTTCAGAAACGGAAACCACCAGGACGGGTTATACTTACCTCTGCGGTCCCCGTAATCTCCGGGGCTGGTCCAGGTTCCCAGAATCACGTCATTCAGGGAAAACGTAATATCAGAAGGCCACACATCACAATATCTCGGTGCTTCCGAGCTGATTTCAAAGGAAATGGTCAGTTCCTCGATCACACTGTGATCCGGGATAAAATTCGGCAGGATATATTCCAGATATCCGGTCGTAAACCAGACGATCCGGGCCTGATAACTGCTGGGATGCACAAAATAGCGAGGCTGATCGAGCTGTCCGACGAAAGAACTGGCAGTAGCCATTCCACAGGTGGGAGTTACGGAGAAATCAGAAAAATGCCCCACACCAATCTCGGCACTGTAAATCTGCAGATCAGGACCGAATAAAGCCATGTTTACCAGAAGCTGGTCCCAGTCCTTGATGAAATAACAGCGTTTCTGTGTGCCGTGTGTCAGGGCTTCATCCCGGAATTCGATCAGTCCTGCCTCCTCGAGCAGATTCAGATGAGGGGACAGGGTCGTGACCGGGAGCTGAAGGCTTTGTGCAATTTGCTTAATGTTTAACCCCTCTTTTTCCTGGATCAGGCGCAGGATTCTGACCCGGAGAGGAGAACCGAGTGCTTTGAAAATGGTAAGACCATCTGCTACAGAACAGGATTTCAAACAGAAAACCTCCTTTTTTGACGCAATTTTTTGTAAATAATACTAAACAATGAGTTTTAGAAAAATACGTTTTGATTAGTTATTTTACCATAAAATTAGTTAAAAAACATAGAAAACCTCCTTTTTTGACGCAATTTTTTGTAAATAATACTAAACAATGAGTTTTAGAAAAATACGTTTTGATTAGTTATTTTACCATAAAATTAGTTAAAAAACATA
>NZ_QUDO01000061.1 GCF_003477525.1 Ruminococcus sp. AF41-9 | reverse complement strand
CAATAAGCAGTGGGTGGGGACTTGCTTGTATCAGGAGGCGTGCAAGCGCCTTCTGATAAACTGCGGAGCAGTTATTTGGTTATGAGCAAGTAGCGAAGCGGATTGCGAATATCCGCTTGACAAAATATGAAAATAGGGTGAAATCCATTGTTACAGTTTTCACTGTGTGTTATGTTATTTTAGAAGAATAATAACAGAATAGAATAACAGAGACGGGGTGAGAGGAATGGAACAGGAAGTACAGGAAGTACAGGAAGTGAAAAATCTTGTGGACAGGTATCAGCAGTATTTTTCAGATTATCTGCCGGGGCTTACCAGATTTGGACTGAAGGTAGTGATCGCATTACTGGTCTTTGTAGGAGGCCGTAAGGTGATTCAGTGGGTAGTGAATCTTATAAAGGCTTCCATGCAGAAGGCTTCTGTAGATAAAGGCGTGATACAGTTTACAGGCTCATTGCTGAGAGTCGTTTTGTATGCGTTGCTGGTTTTTAATATTGCTACGAATTTTGGTGTGAAGGAATCATCTGTGGCAGCACTGCTTGGTACTGCCGGTGTAACAGTAGGTCTTGCATTGCAGGGCGGACTGGCAAATATTGCAGGCGGGATCATGCTTCTTATTTTTAAGCCGTTTCAGGTTGGAGATTATATCATTATTGCGCAGCAGAATGACTGTGAAGGTACGGTTTATAAAATGGAAATCTGTTATACAACTTTGATTTCTATTGACAATAAGCATATTGTGATTCCGAATGGAACATTGTCGAGCAGTATTATTACGAATGTGACTGCCAGGGATCTTCGTAAACTGGAGATTAAGGTTGGAATTTCCTATGATGCGGATATTAAGAAGGCGAAAGCGATTCTTGAGGATATTCTCCATAATGATGAGGATACCAGGGATGACGAGGGCATGGTGGTCTTTGTGGATGAACTGGGAGAGAGTGCTGTGATCATGGGCCTTCGCGTATGGGTAGCTACAGAGAAATACTGGCCTGCAAGATGGCGTTTGAATGAACTGATCAAAGAGGCATTTGATGCGAATGGAATTGAAATTCCATATAATCAGCTTCAGATTCATGTCAAAAAGGAAACCGGAAAGTAATAAGAATAAGATGAAGAAATAAAAAAGATAGAAAAGATAGAAAAGATGTGATGATGGTTCTGGGGATATATCAGAATTGGCATCGCATCTTTTTTGGTAATCAGGGGTTCCCATCCATGGATTATTGATTTTCGCAATTGAAGCAGGAGACTTATTTGATTCGGTTAAAATACGAAAAAACAGGATGAAATAAGATAAAACAATTGACAATACGAGCATGTATTGATATAGTAGAACTACAAAAAAGGATATTGGAGTTGCTGTCTGTGAAACAGAGAACGTGATTGTCCGGGAGAGTTCAGGATTGTTGGATGAGTGGAAAAAAACGTGAAAATTAAGTGACAGCGTTTGAAACTTTTACAGGGAATATTGTAAAATGTCAATATCCGAAAAATGGCAGAGGCACGAAAGGGAAAAAGCGATGTACACATTTGACAGAGAGAGATACAACAAACGGATGGAATGGTATCTGGATGCGCGTTTTGGTATGTTTATTCACTGGGGGCTTTATGCGATCCCTGCGAGAGGTGAATGGGTGCGCAGTGTGGAGGAAATGCCGAAAGAAGATTATATGCAGTATTTTGAGGAGTTTGATCCTGTAGATTATGCTCCTCGTGCGTGGGCGAGAGCTGCGAAGGAAGCAGGGATGAAATATGTGGTGCTTACAGCGAAGCATCATGATGGCTTCTGTCTGTTTGACAGTAAGTATACAGATTTTAAGTCTACGAATACGAGGTGTGGACGTGATCTTGTGGCTGAGTTTGTGGAAGCTGTGAGAGGGGAAGGTCTGAAGGTTGGTCTTTATTTTACATTGCTTGACTGGTACCATGAGGATTATCCACATTTTGGTGACAGGAATCATCCGATGAGAAATCATCCGGAATATAAGAATGATGCCCGGGATTTTGACCGTTATCTTACATATATGCACAATCAGGTTCGTGAGATCTGTACCAATTATGGAAAGCTGGATATTCTGTGGTTTGATTTTTCCTATGATGATATGCGTGGGGAGAAGTGGAGAGCTACGGAGCTGATCGATATGGTGAGAAGTCTTCAGCCGGATGTGATCATTGATAATCGTCTGGAGTGCAGTGGAGAGGGTTATGGCTCTCTGGCGCAGTGTAAGCCGACTCCTTATCATGGAGATTTTGTAAGTCCGGAGCAGATGATCCCGCCGAATGGCATTCAGGATGTAGAGGGAAATGATCTTGTGTGGGAAGCCTGTGTGACCATGAATAATAACTGGGGTTATCATGCGACAGATCATTATTTCAAACCGGCTTCCATGCTGATCAAGAAGCTGGTAGAGTGTGTTTCCAAAGGGGGAAATATGCTTTTAAATGTGGGACCGGATGCGAAGGGAAATATTCCGCAGCAGTCCATGGAGATTCTTCATACGATTGGTGCATGGATGAAGAAGAACAGCAGCAGTATCTACGGATGTGGAAAAGCAGGGCTGGAGAAACCGGATTTCGGACGTGTGACAGCGAATGGAAAGCATTTATACTTCCATGTTTATGAAAATACAATCGGACCACTTCCTCTGCCGGGAATTAAGGAGGAAGAGATTCAGGCGGTCCGCTATCTGGCAACCGGTGCGGAAGTTCCGATTTCCAGAAGCTGGGTACACAGTGATTATCCGGATATTGTATTTGCCGATCTGGGTCCGGACCCTGTTCTGCCGGATGCGATCGATACGGTTCTGGAAGTGATTATGAAATAGTGCAGATATGTTTGCATATGGGTAAGGAAGTGAGAGTTATGTTTACAGAAGAAAGACAAAGTGCGATTGAGAGATGTCTTCGCGAGAATGGAAAGGTCCGGGTAAAGGAACTCAGTGAGAAGTTTCAGGTGACTGAGGACTGTATCCGTAAAGACTTGAAAATTCTGGAAATGCGGGGAAATTAAAGAGAACTTACGGGGGTGCGATCCTGTCGCAGGATTATCCTCTGGAGAGAGATGTTGTGGACAGAAGAAATTATCATCTGGATAAAAAGAAAACCATTGCATCAAAGGCGTTTAAACTGATCAAAAACAACGAAACGATTTTCCTGGATATTTCCACTACGAATATTGAACTTGCCAAACTTCTGGCTGCGTCTGATATGAGAGTTGTGGTAGTCAGCAATATGATTGATATTCTGCAGATTCTTGCTTCCAGTAAATCCATCACAGCCATCGGAACCGGTGGAACGATGTTTAAGACGGTAAATGGTTTTATGGGAGCGGCTACGATTGAGATTATCAAACAGTACAGTTTTGACCGGGCATTTATGGGAAGCTGTGGGATTGATATGACAGACGGGACGATCACTACGCTGGGTGTGGAAGATGGACTCACCAAGAAAGCCGCCCTTCAGAGCAGCAGACATAAATATGTGGTTATGGAACGGGATAAATTTTATTTTAATGATTCTTATAAATTTGCACATCTGGACGATATCAGCGGAATCGTGACAGATGAGCTGCCGGATGCAACGATTGTAAATGCAATGGAGACAGCCGGAGTAAGGTTGATTTAATAAAAAAGTATCTTTCCTGTGGAATGATTTATCATGCAGGAAAGATACTTTTTGTGCTTTTTAGCAGCGGTTTCTTTTATTTACGAAATAGTTCAGGATACCGCCGCCGATGATAATGAGCAGTGCGACTGCTACGACTCTTTTGGCTGCTTCCTGAGGCATCTGGCTTTTGGAGCCGATGGAGTCGGAGTAGAAGGTCAGTGTATAGTTGATTTCGTGGGGAGTACCCATTGCGGTTGTGTCAGCGATGACGGGCATTGCTTCATCCATAGCCAGAACCGGGATTTCAAATTCGGAGTTTCCGCCTTCTTCATTGACCGGGAGATATTTTTTTCCATCGACGATCATGTAATCATAATTGGAACTGCTCCACTGGATATGAGCAGTGACTGCTCCGTCCTGTACTGTGATGAGTGTAGGAGAGGTTACGCTGGCTTTGCCGCTTCCGCCTTCCAGATCTACCTGAATCGAATATTCTCCGTCTTCTTTGTCCAGAGTAAATGCTTCCGGTGTGGATGTCCAGATGGATAAGCAGCATATAATGGCTGCAAAAACAGCAAAAATCTTTCTCATTTTTTATCCCTTCATTTCTTTAAAATTCAGTGTTTTTTATACTGCTGTGCACAGAGTGAACAGCAACATTTTTATCATCCCATACTTGAAAATAATTGTCAACACTTCATTGAAAAGCAGAGCATGTTTTAGTATAATAATGTTGTTTGCGGGTTTATATCCTGCCAGTTGTCTGGATAGGAAAAACAGAGATATGATATGCAGGCGAAGATACTACCCTTTAAAAAACAGATGACAACAGATACAAGGGACGTCCATGTATCTGCGCTGATAAAAATTTTATTTACAGGAGGATGTTAAGATGAGAGGAATTTTATACGGAGTTGGAGTAGGACCTGGAGATCCGGAGCTGATGACACTGAAGGCTGTGCGTATGATCAGAGAGAATGAGGTGATCGCAGTGCCGGGAGCAGATGTGCGTGAGACGGTTGCTTATAAGATTGCAGTACAGGCAGTGCCGGAACTTGCAGATAAAGAGCTTCTTCCTATCTATATGCCGATGACTCATGATAAGGAAGAACTGGAGAGAAATCATGAAAAAGGTGCAAAAGCACTGGAAGCAGTACTGGATACAGGAAAGAATGTAGTGTTCCTTACACTGGGGGATCCGACGATCTATTCTACGTTTACTTATGTACAGAAGAAAGTCGAGGCAGACGGGTATGAGACAGCACTGGTAAGTGGAATCACTTCTTTCTGTGCGACAGCAGCGCGTCTGAATATTCCGCTGACAGAGTGGAATCAGCCGCTTCATGTGCAGCCGGCGGTTCATCGTCTGGACAGTGAGCTTGACCAGCCTGGAACTTATGTGCTGATGAAATCCGGTAAGAAGATGAATCAGGTAAAAGAGATTCTGGCAAGAAGCGGAAGAGAAGTGCGCATGGTGGAGAATTGCGGCATGCCGGAGGAACATATTTATAACAGTGTGGAAGAAATCCCGGATGATGCCGGTTATTATTCACTGATCATTGCCAAGGAGAAAGCTGAAAAAGAATGATAGAAACCAGAAATCTGACAAAAACTTTTGACAATTTTACAGCAGTGGATTCGCTGAACCTGAAAATTGAAAAGGGTGAATTTTTCGGATTACTGGGACCGAATGGTGCGGGAAAAACGACCACCATCAGTCTGTTGTCTACGCTCCTTCTGCCTACGCAGGGGGAGATTCTTATTGACGGGCAGCAGCTTACCAGAAAACGCCCGGATCTGAAAAGAAAGATCAGCGTGATCACACAGGAATATTCCATGCGACAGGATATGAATATGGATGAGATTATGGAGTATCAGGGACGGCTTTATTTTATGCCGCGAAAGGAGATCAAGGCAAGGACAGAGGAACTTCTGGAGTTCTGTGACCTGATTAAATTTCGAAAGCGTACCGTCCGTAAACTGTCCGGCGGAATGAAAAGGAAACTTATGGTCTGTCGTGCGCTTCTGACTGATCCGGAGATTCTGCTTCTGGATGAGCCGACTGCCGGGATGGATGCCCTGTCCAGACGGCAGATGTGGAATCTTCTACGTAAATTAAATGAAAAAAATCTGACGATTCTGCTTACCACCCATTATATGGAAGAGGCACAGAGCCTCTGCAACCGTGTGGCTCTGATGGATCACGGAAAGCTGGAGGAAGTCAGCACACCGGCTGCACTGATCGAGAGCCTGGGGGCTTATGCAGTCGATGAAATGACTGCGGATGGAACCCGGAATCATTATTTCCATACCCGTCAGGATGCAATCCGCTATCTGGAAAATCTTTCCGGACAGGCTTCTCTCAGAGAAACTACTCTGGAAGATGTATTCGTAGAAAGAGCCGGAAAACATCTGACAGTAAAATGATAGAAACAGGAAAATGGAGATAAGAGATTAAAATGGGAATTATTACAATTTTATGGGAAAAATGGGTAGAGTTCCGCAGAGACTTTTATAAGATTACGCTGGCGGCTATGATTGCGCCACTGATGTATCTGATCGTATTCGGGATGGGGATTCAGACTACCTCACACGGGCAGCCATATCTGAATTTCCTGATTCCCGGTGTGGTTTCTCTGACTACCATGAACGGAAGTTTTAATGCGATCGCACAGAATCTGAATGTACAGAGACTGTATGAGAAAGCCTTTGACCAGGTAATGATCTCGCCCACTCCTCTGTGGCAGTTTATTGCCGGTCAGATCATTGGCGGAAGTCTGCGTGGGCTGTATGCGGGCGGGATCATTCTGCTTCTGACAGCACCGATCGAGACGGGACTGATCTTTAACGGATGGTCTTTCCTGGTCATGTTTTTAAACGGAGCAGTGTTCTCTGCCATTGGCGTGGTCGTGTCTTTTCTGGCGAAAAACCATGCGGATGTGCCGAGATTTTCCAACTATATTATTATGCCGATGGCATACTTATGCAATACTTTCTTTTCCACAGAAAAACTGCCAGGACTGGTAGGAAAATTCGTAGCCGCCCTTCCCCTGTCCCAGACCAGCCACCTGATCCGGAGTATTTCCGCAGGGGAGGCTGTAAACTATACAGGAATCGTGATCCTGCTGGTATATCTGCTGGCATTTACAGTGGCGGCATCCTGGTTTATTTATAAGAAGAAAAATCTGTAATCTAATCTGTATCATGGGAGCTGCTGTCAGTATTATCGGTATCTGTGTTGACGGTATCTGACGTATCGACACTGGTATTACTGGTATCGGCAGTTCCGGTATTGTCGGTTTCCGCAGAAAGCTCCTGAGTATGTGAGGATGCAGTTTCATTTCTGAGCTTTGTGCGCCAGATTGAGAACAATCCAAAAACACGCAGTATCATCCGCTTTATGATAGACATGGCACATGAGATGGGAATCCGTCTGGTGGCAGAAGGTGCAGAGACACCGGCGCAGGTAGAGTTCCTGAGAGAGAATGGATGTGACTATTTTCTGGAATTGCTATACTTCTATAAACCAATGCCGGAGAATGAATTTGTGACAGCTCTGGAGAAAAAGTAAGCAGATATTTTGCAGAAATTTGTAATGGACATCTGAGAACAGATATTGTAATATAGTATAGGTTAAAGAGACGTAGCTGTCCGGTACTTTCACAGTTACGAAGAAACAACTATTTAGAGAAAGGCAGATTTATCAACATGGAAGAGAAGATTCTTGATTTTATCATGGACTATGCGGCAGAGAACTCAACTGTTCCATTTCAGGTTATTGAAGAGGAATTCAATATTATGATGGATGACGGATTAAGAGCGATCATCAGCGATGCACTCTGGGACAGAGATAATGTTTCAGATGTGGTAATCGAGAACGATGGATATGTGATTACTTTATTTGAAGATTAAAAAATGAAAAAGAAGAGACTGTTGTAAATCCTGACTGGAAGATGGAAAAGATTCAGGGATTTACAGCAGTTTTTTTGTCAGATCGAGTAAAGCTGCGAAGGGGATGCTTTTATCTGCCTGACTGTGAAAAGTTATTCCAGGATATAATAGTCACGCACAAACTGAATGAACTGTTTTACATGCGGTTTCAGAATCCTGTTTTTACTGTAGACAATATAAAAACTCCGTTTATGTGTGGGTTTGCCAAGCGGAAAGACCAGAATCTGTTTGGTTTTCTGCAGATCTGTAACGGAACAGCTGGAAAGGATAGAAATTCCCAGCCCGTTTACAATGGATTTCTTAATGCTTTCCAGATCATTCATCCTGGCAACGACGTTCAGATTACCCGGGATAATCCCATTTTTTTCGAGAAACAGATCCATCTCTTTTTTGGTTCCGGACCCTTTTTCACGGATGATGATAGGATCTTTGGCGAAATCGCGGAAAGAAACCGGCTCATCCGGAAGATGACTGTATAAAGAGAGGTAGCGGTCTGTAACCGGGGTAGCGAGTACAAGTTCATCATAACAGAACGGAAGAAAAACACAGCTTTCATCTCTGGTATTCTGTCCAACCAGTGCCAGGTCTACAGTTCCGTCCAGAACCCGGCTGATGGCTTCGGCACTGTCTGACTGAACGGAATGAAAATACACATCCGGATGAGCTTTTCCAAATGCTGCGAGAAGTTCCGGCAGCAGATAGGAAGAAGGAATGGTGGATGCGGCGAGATCAATCATATGTTTATGTGCCCCTGTGAAATTTTTCAGCAGGTTATTTCGGATATCCAGCATGCGGACGGCACTGTCATAGAGCTGATAGCCCTTGGCAGTGACCGTTGTTTTTTTTGTTGTGCGGATGATAAGTTTCATATGTAATTCGTCCTCAAGGGAACGGATATGTGCGCTGATGGTAGGCTGAGTCAGATAGAGACGCGCGCCGCCTCGGAAAACTTCCGTAATCGACTACAGCGACAAATGCTTCCAGTTGTTTAAATTCCATAGTTTTAAGTCCTCCGGTGATGATGTCTGTTGATTATTTATTAATTGACTGCAGGAAACCGAAAAAAGGGGTACCTGCATATGATAAATAAATATATGGCAGATAAATATTTGGTATATGAATATTTGGTATATAAATATTGCTGCCGGATTCTGAATACCGGGATGTTATGACTTTAACCCGGTTAATGCTGCGAGAGCATGAAGGGCAGTATCCAGCTCCTGACTGGTTGTTTCCGGACCGAACGAGAATCGTAAGGTGCCTTCCGGATAAGTTCCGAGAGTTCTGTGTGCATTCGGGGCACAGTGAAGTCCGACTCTGGTCATGATGCCATACCGGTCATCCAACTCATAGGCTGCCTGTGCCATATCCATCTGAGGTGTCTGGACAGAGACGACGGCGCAGCGGTTATCTGTATTTTTTTTACCGATCACCTTTATAAATTTTCCATCAGTATCCAGTTCCAGGATGTGTTCGATAAAGTATCGGGTCAGCATCATTTCATGCGCAAAGATGGATTCCATGGAAACCTGATAAGAATTTTCGGGATTTCCGGAAGCTTTTTCCAGATCACTGAGTGCAGCATGCAGTCCGAGGATTCCGGGGATATTCGGAGTTCCGGGCTCGAATCGGTCCGGAAGAAAAGCCGGTACTTCTTCAGAATGGGAAGCACTTCCGGTTCCGCCGCTGAGCAGTGGTTCGATCTGAGCTGCCAGCTCATTGCGGATCAGGAAGCCTCCGATTCCCTGTGGTCCCCGAAGCCCTTTGTGTCCGGTAAATGCCAGTGCATCCAGATGAAGTTTTTCCATATCAATGTCGATGGTTCCGGCCGTCTGGGCGGTATCGAGGATAAATAAAAGCCCGTGTTCCTGACAGAAGTTTCCAATCTCCTGCACCGGCATGATGGTTCCGCACACATTGGAAGCGTGAAGACAGACAACAAGCCGGGTGGATGGACGAAGAAGGGCAGAGGCTTTTTCCAGAAGGAGATTGCCTTCAGAATCGCAGGGAATCCTGTCAAAAGAGACGCCATTCTTTGTAAGCTGTACCAGCGGGCGCATGACTGCGTTATGTTCCATGGCAGTGACCAGCACATGATCACCGGGTTTCAGAAGTCCTTTCAGGAGAACATTCAGACTGGTGGTGATGTTCTCGGTGAAGATCACATTCTTTCCTTTTCCGGAAGAGAAATGAAAGAGCCGAAGAAGCTGTTCACGGGTTTCAAAAATCTGTTCTTCCACAGAATAAGCAGCCAGGTATCCGCCGCGGTTTACATTCACGGCAGAACCGGACAGATAGTCGTAGACTGTTTTTGCCACAGAAGGTGCCTTTGGAAAAGACGTACTTGCCTGATCCAGATATATTTTATTCGTATTCATATTCATAAAAAATTCCCCCAAAATAATATTCGAAAACATCAGGTCAGAATACTTTTTGACTTTGATATCTTATCAATAATGTATGAATATCAGACGATGGCAGTTTTATGAAATATTGTCTGCCCCTGATACCATAACTTATAGCGAAGCGGATGTTTTTATCCGCCTGACTCAGATTATATCACAAATTATAGAAAAATTCTATAAATAGATATAAAACACGGTTATAATGAATTGGTGAATTTTGCTGAAAAATGGTATGATAATACAAAGAAAGTATGCTTAAAACAAAAAAATTTAGCGTACGGAAAAAAGAGTAACTGTTAAAAGGAGGAAAGAAACAAATGAAAAATGAAAAAGGAACGATCGTTCTGGCAGGAGGCGTGATCGGTGTGATCGCTGCAATCCTGGTTTTCTTTGGAAATCCGGCAAATATGGGATTCTGTATTGCATGTTTCCTGAGAGATACCACAGGTGCGCTGGGACTGCATTCAGCGGCGGCTGTACAGTATATCCGCCCGGAGATCATCGGTCTGGTACTGGGGGCCTGTATCATTTCACTGGCTAAGAAAGAATTTCGTCCAAGAGGTGGTTCTGCACCTGTGACAAGATTTACACTCGGAGCATTTGTCATGATCGGATGCCTGATGTTTCTCGGCTGTCCGTTCCGAATGATCCTGCGTCTGGCAGGCGGAGATGGAAATGCGCTGTTTGGCCTTGTTGGATTTGTAGCCGGTATTCTGACAGGAACCGTTTTCCTGAAGAAGGGCTATACTCTGAAACGTTCTTATAAAATGCCGAAACTGGAAGGCAGTATTTATCCGGCATTCCAGATTGTAATGTTACTTCTGCTTGTGGCAGCACCGGCCTTCATCCATTTCACAGAGCCGGAAGGCGGACCTGGAGCAAAACACGCTGCAATTCTTATTTCTCTTGCAGCAGGTATCATTGTAGGCATTCTGGCACAGAGAACACGTCTGTGCATGGTTGGCGGTATCCGTGATGCCGTTCTTTTCAAAGAATATAAGTTACTGTTTGGTTTCGTTGCAATCCTGGTGACAGCATTGGTGATGAATCTGATCCTTGGTGCAGTGACCGGAACTTCTTATTTCAATCCTGGATTTGCAGGACAGCCGATTGCTCACACAGACGGTCTGTGGAATGCACTTGGCATGTATCTGGCCGGTTTTGGATGCATCCTTCTGGGTGGCTGCCCGCTGCGTCAGCTCATCCTTGCAGGTGAGGGAAATACAGACTCTGCTGTAACTGTTCTTGGTCTGATGGCAGGAGCTGCTTTTGCCCATAACTTCGGACTGGCATCCTCAGGCGAAGGCCCGACAGCGAATGGAAAGATTGCTGTTATTATCGGAATCGTGGTAGTTGCTGTGATCGCGACAGTGAATTCAATGAGAAAAGAAGAAGCCTGACATTATTGAATGACTGTAAAGATATTTTCAGCAAAGGCAGTAGTTGTTTCAGAGTCAGAAAGAAAACAGAAAGGAAACGAGAAGGATGAAAAGAGTAGATGCAAGAGGCTTATCCTGCCCGGAACCTGTGATCCGTGCAAAGAACGCCATGGAATCCGGTGACAAAGAATATGAAATCCTTGTAGACAATGTAGTGGCAAAAGAAAACGTATCCCGTTTTGCAAACCATCAGGGATATCAGGTTCAGGTGGAAGAGCAGGGAGACGATATCCTGCTTAAGATCAGAAAATGATCACATATATTGCTACCTTTTATTCCCATTATGGAGCTATTCAGTTCAGAAGAAACTGCGAAGGCATGAATCTGAAAGCAGAAGTCATGCCAGTACCCAGAGACTTAAGCTCTTCCTGTGGAACCTGCGTCCGGTTTCACACGGAATCCACTTTCCCGGAAACAACAGAAGAAGTGGAACAGATCGTCAGAGTGGAACCGCAGGGATATGTGGGGATTTATCATGCGGATGATGAATGACAGATAATTGTTATAATTGCTATAGAAAGAATCTTCCTGACATAGTGAGTATGCCGGAAGGTTCTTTTTATATTATGAAGTTATATGGAAATATCAGTTTCCTTATAGGAAGATATGTGGATTTTATATGCCTGATATAGATGAACAGAATGGCATTTTTCACTTGACGTTTGTAAAGAATTGCGGTATAGTGCTCGATACTGTTATGATTGAACAAAATATTTGGTCAAAATTTATAGCAATTTTACAAAAAAGGAGACAGAGTAGAAATGACATTTTATCAGGAATTGCAACTAAGCTCTGTTGGTTCGAAACAGTTGATTAAGAACACAACAGACTCAAAAGAAAAAAGACGTCACATACTGATTTATAACTTTAAAGTCTATCTGGTTATGGCATTCTGTGTTGCGGTAGTAAGCATGTACAGTAAACTGACCGGAAGTAACAACAGCGTAGTTGGTGTTACCGTTCTGCTGGCGGTTCTGGTACTTCGCCAGGCAGATTTCGGAATCCGGACAACACATGGACTGCTCTCTATAGCAGGAATTTTCGGAATCCTCATGGCTGGGCCGAGGCTGGCAAATATGGCAGCAGCGTTACCGTTTGCAGCATTTTTCATCAATGTGGTATGCATTCTGCTGCTGATGATCCTGGGATGCCACAACGTAATTATGTATAACCATTCCACTTTTGTACTGGGGTATTTACTGCTTCTGGGTTACGATGTGACCGGACAGGAATACATTCTGCGAATTGAGGGGCTGGTTGTGGGAATGTTGATCTGTATGGCTGTTTTTTATAAAAACCAGAAGAACAGACCTTACCGCAGAACTTTCCTGGATTTATTCCGTGAATTCGATATTCACTCTGCACGAACCAGATGGTATCTGAAACTGACACTGATCGTATCCAGTGCCATGCTGTTTATGAACCTTCTGGGACTGCCGAGAGCTATGTGGGCAGGAATCGCCTGCATGTCCGTATGCCTTCCATTCACAGAAGACTGCGCATCCAGAGCCGGAAACAGAGGATTGTTTAATGTTGTGGGATGCCTGTTATTTATTGTGCTGTATCTGGTACTTCCGGAATCCATGTACCCGTATATTGGAATGATCGGCGGAATCGGCGTAGGATATTCCGCAGGATACGCATGGCAGACAGCGTTTAACACCTTCGGAGCATTGTCCATCGCAGCCGGACTCTTCGGAATGCCTGCGGCAGTGGCACTTCGTATTGGAGCGAATGTGTTTGGTGCGGTTTATACGGTGGTATGTAACAAGCTGGTGGATAAGGTTGCGGAGCGTATTTATATAAGAAAAAATGCAACTGCGTAACAGGCAAACCTGTTGTATGCGAATAAACAGGAAAAATATTAAAGCCGCATGCAAAAGCATGTAAAAGAAAGACGCTTTGTAAATTTACCAAAACATTCAAAGATGGATTTGGGGTACAACAAAAAATCAGCTTCAGCAGAAGGAATATCTGCTGAAACTGATTTTTTTGTATCAGGTGTAGTAAGTTTGAAGAGACTTCTTAATCACTCAATTTTAGAGAATTGGAGCTCCAAATTGATTAAAAAGTCTCTTGAGGCTTATTTTTTTACCTCAAAGAGCAAAATTGTACTTTTTTAAAAACATTTCAAAGCAATACGACTTTTTACCCTCTGCCACCTGTGTATAGTGTAAGAAACTTTTTTACCGACACGAAATCCAGGAAAATGAGAAAAGTTATGTTGCGATCCTGTAAAAAGGCGTCTGAGCAATGGGTTATGTGTAAGGAATTTTTTTTGGTTTCTTACACGAACCTTGGAAACAGAATAGCCTGCCCATAGTGATACCAGATTTTTTCTGGAAATACGTCCCGGAAACATCAGAACCCGGTACAGGAACGGATATGGGGTGAGAACAGGAGCCAAATTAGAGAAAGGAGGGCGTCAGAAAATGGCACAGACACAGGGATTCATGACAGCGTTGTATGAGCGTCTTAGTCGTGATGATGAATTAAACGGAGAGTCCAACAGTATTTCCAATCAGAAGAAGCTCTTGGAGCAGTATGCAAAGGAACACGGTTTTACAAATCTGATTCATTTTACGGATGATGGAATTTCCGGCACAAGATTTGACCGCCCCGGCTTTCTTGCCATGATGAAAGAAGTGGAGTCCGGGAAAGTTGGGACGATCCTGATTAAAGATATGAGCCGAATGGGAAGGGATTATCTGAAGGTCGGGCAATATATGGAACTGCTCAGACAGAAGAATGTGCGTCTGATCGCAGTGAATGAGAATGTAGATAGTTTTCGGGAGGATGATGATTTCACACCATTCCGAAATATTATGAATGAATGGTATGCAAGGGATACCAGCAAGAAGATTAAATCAACCTTTAAGGCGAAGGGAAAATCCGGAAAGCATGTAGCCAGCACAACACCATACGGTTACTTAAAAGATCCGGAGAACCCTGACCACTGGATTGTTGATGAAGAAGCAGCCAAAATTGTACAGCGGATTTTTCATATGACCATGGACGGGCGTGGACCGTATCAGATTGCAAGGATTCTGAAAGAGGAACAGGTGGAGATTCCGGCAGTGCATATGGCGAAAAAGGATGCAGGTTTATGGAAAGGCAGGGTGGATGAAATCAAAGATCCTTATGGATGGGGTTCTTCCACTGTCGCAGGGATTTTGAAGAAGCGAGAGTACCTTGGTCATACGGTGAACTTCAAAACCAGAAAGCATTTCAAGGATAAGAAAAGTCATTATGTCGGGGAAGACCAGTGGACAGTATTCGAGGACACGCAGGAGCCTATCATAGACCAGGAAACTTTTGATAACGTCCAGAGGATCAGAAGTAATGTAAGAAGATACCCGGATGTATGGGGAGAAGCTCATCCATTGACTGGATTGATGTATTGTGCGGATTGTGGAGCGAAAATGTATGTTCACCGGGTAAACAATGGAAAGAGAGTTCCACAGTATACCTGTTCTGCATACTCAAAGGTTCCGGTTGGGACACTCTGCACGACACAGCACAGGAACAACGCTGATGTGGTCATGGAGCTTATCAAGGAGCTTTTAAAAGCGATTGCAGAATATTCCCAGCTGAACCGGGATGAGTTCATAGAGACGGTGAGAAAGGCACAGACCTCACAGCAGTCCAGTGAGATCACAAGGCTGAAAAGCAGGCTGTCAGAAGCACAGAAGCGTGTACAGGATCTGGAAAAACTGCTCTGCCGGATTTATGAAGATAACATTCTTGGCAAGCTGCCGGATGAACGTTATGCAGTTCTGGACGGGCAGTATTCTAAAGAGCAGAAAGAACTGTCAGCAGAGATTGCAGAGATGGAAGCAGAATTATCCGGTTATGAGGAAGGTCGCAGGTCTGCGGAGAAATTCATTGCCATGGTTGATAAATACCAGAACTTTGAAGAACTGACCACTTATATGCTGAATGAGTTTGTGGAGAAGATTGTTGTGCATGAGCGTGACCGGAAAGGCAGTGTTGAAACTACACAGGAAGTGGAAATTTATTTTAATTTCATTGGACGGTATCTGCCACCACACTTCGGAGAGGTGGAGCTGACACCGGAGGAAATCGAAGAAATGAAAAAGAGGGAAGCCAGAAAAGACAGGCTGCACCAGAACTACCTGAAAAGAAAAGCAAATGGCAAACAGCAGGAATACTACGAACGAACCAAAGAGAAGAAAGCAGAGATGGATGCAAAGAAAGAAGCAATCTGGAAGGAAGATATTGCAAAAGGTGTCTTTATTCCTGTTTCCATGCTTCCACCTGCGGAACCAAAGAAAGGAGCGATACCGGCATGAAGGGGTTAGAACGGATCATACACGATGACAGTAACGGACTGGATTATATCCTTGTCGGGGAAGTGTATCTGCCACTGCTTGCAGTACCGAATGAGACTCGTGAGATTGGATTTTACGGAAGTCTCCACAGGAATTATCTGAAGGATTATAAAAGTGGATTATATTCGTATCTGAGTCTGAGTGGAAAGCTCTGGTCTTATCTTGCAGATGTGAATGAGCAGTGTGTAGAACGCAGGGACTTTCTGATGGATCAGATGATGGAGCAGGAAGGCATTACGGAGGAACTGAAAAGCAGAGATCAGATGGAATGGGTTCGCCGGGCAAACAATGTAAAAAGCCGGGTAGATGAAATCATACTGAATGAAATGGTGTATGTGTAGGAGGAGCTTATGAGGTACCGGATTGAATATGCAGATGGAAAATGCTGTAACTTTGCCAACAGCAGAAAAGACCTGCTGGACTGGCTGAAACTTTTGAAAGATGAAAAGATTGTGGATATCCGTAAGATATACAAAAGCGGAGTTACCGATTCTGTCATGGATAACTACCGCAAGTATCTGAAACAGTGAAGGCGGTGGACAGTCATGAGAATTGTAAAGATCATTGTGAAAGTGATTTCGCTGCCACTGCAGATATGTCTGACAATCATACAGCTGGTGTTCATGTTCCTTACATGGCTGTCCGCAATCGTATTTCATATCCTGTCAGGGATTATCTGTATTACAGCAATATTAAGTTATGGATTTGGGCAGGAGACAGGTACAGAAGTATTCAAAATGCTTCTTGCAGGTTTTACACTTTATACCCTGCCTGTCCTTTCCGGCTGGGCGGTCATGTGGCTGGAAATAATCAAGATCAGTTTAAAAGGAGATTAAGCAGATGGAAGTAACAGAGAAAATGAAAGAGTTTATGAATGACCTGATCGGGGAAAGAATGGAACAGGTTTATCAGGAAAATGATGGAAAGCAGTATGATCCATTCAATGAAAAACTGGAATTGAAACTGCAAAAGGTACTTCGGAAGATGCCAAAGAAACAGGAGAAGGTTCTGTTTGATTACCTGACAGATACGTCAAATAAATGCAGTGACCTGAACGAATTTTATTACCGTATGGGTCTGAGAGATGGCTAAAACTGAAAGAAGCAATGCGGGCTATGCTGGATGCTTTAACAGAATGAGGTGTGTGAAAGGAATGGTGGTCATGAATGAAAATGACAAAAGAAATTGAAGAATTCATCAACCTGACGATAACCGAACACATGGGAAAATCGTATACGGACTGGAAATTGAAACAACAGACAGAAGTGGCACCGGATGAAGTTGAGGAAGCCTACAAGAAGGTGATTGAAACTCTGCCACCGGAGCAGGAAGAAGCAGTTACGAAATACTGCGATCAGATATTCAACAGCGGAGCTGAGACAGAAGAATTCTTTTACCGTCTCGGATTAAGGGACGGAATGAGATTGAAGAAACTTGCAAAAGAGATTCTCCGCCAGTTATCAGAGTGATACATATAGAGAAATCTAAAAAATGAATGAGTAAAGTAAAGGGCATTAACCGTAAAAAGTTAGTGCCTTTTATTTTATCCATTTTTATATTTTCACAAAATCCGATTCTGAGGATTTTTGAAAAACAGACGGAACGGAAATCTTGCCGAAGGGACAGCGGCAGGAGTTTCGTTTTGGCTGACGGGAGTACAGAGGGTGGTAAGTCCTTTGTGCCTGGATTGCAAAGGGCGGCAGCACCTTGCTGGGGTTAAGGGGCAAAGCCCATTAGCAGGTTAAGGGCGGCAGCCATTGCCCAGTGATATGGCGTTTCGCCATATCACTGGGTACTGTCTGTAACGGAGACAGAGACTTTTGGCAGCTTCGCTGCATTACCCTTCGGGGAGAAAACTTGAAAAAAGGAGAGATGTGAATTGAAAGGGACAAGGCATAATGGTAGATCCGGCAAGGACGGCGTTTACAATCCGCTTCACAATGACCGGAGATTTGATCCGGAACACAGTGAGCATATCGACAATGAACGTGTCCGGCAGAATATCTACTGGGACTGCTATCAGGGATATACCACCATGGCTGACCGGGGAAAAGAGGATAATTTTTCTTTCAACCAGATCGAGCTTGCATACTATGTGGAGCATTACAGCGATTACGTCATGAACCAAAATGCGAGACATGAGAAAGCCAGACACCCTGACAGGTGCAAAGGTGTGGAGGATATTCTGAAAAGCAAAAAGACCTGCCCGGAAGAAAGTATCTATCAGCTTGGAACGATAGATGAACATGCTTCTGCACAAACGCTGGTCATGGTCTTTGATGAATTTAAGAAAGAGTTTGATGAGCGTTTCGGCTCTAATGTCCATATCATTGACTGGTCACTGCACATGGATGAAGCGACACCGCATATCCATGAGCGTCATGTATTTGATGCCACAAACAGATATGGGGAGATTGAACCGAAACAGGAAGAAGCATTAAAGCAGCTTGGCTTTGAACTGCCACAGCCGGACAAAGCACGATCCCGGACAAATAACAGGAAGATGGTTTTTGATTCTGCCTGCCGGGTGATGTTTCTGGATATCTGCAAACGTCATGGACTGGAACTGGATGAAGAACCGTCCTATGGAGGAAGGCAGTATTTGGAGAAGCAGGACTACATCCGCATGAAGCAGAAAGAAGAAATTGCAGAGCAACAGGAAACGATTGAACAGCAGATTGAGATAGTGAATGCCAACCGCCTGGATATTGCAAAACAGTCAATCGTGGTCAGAGGAAATGAACAAAAAATACAGAAACAGGAAGAAATGCTGGTTCAGCAGGAAAATGAATTTAAAGAAAAATTCCTTTCTAATTCTGACCGGATTTTCCGGCAGGGGAAGAATTGGAATGGGACGGTCAGGAACGGATTCGATATGTCCTGCAACGGTATATGGGAGCAGATGCTTCGGACTTTGTGTATGAGGTAATGAAGCATTTCCTTATGGAAGCGTTGAGCAGGATTTACCGTCCCGGATGCAAAGCGGATGAAATGCTCTGTCTGGTCGGTCAGCAGGGAGCCGGAAAATCTATTTTTTTCCGCTTCCTTGCCTTAAAGGATGACTGGTTTTCCGATGACTTACGCAATCTTGGCGACAATAAAGTCTATGAATATCTGCGGGGACACTGGATCATAGAAATGCCAGAGATGATTGCTACAATCAGTGCAAAGAACAATGAAGAAATCAAATCATTCCTGACCAGACAGAAAGATTCTTACCGTGATCCATATGCAGTCTATGGGGAAGACCGGAAGCGTCAGTGTGCTTTTGCCGGATCAACAAACACAAGGCAGTTCATTCCCTTTGACCGTACAGGGTCAAGACGTTTCCTGCCGATTGCCATAGACAGCAGTAAGGCAGAGAAACATATCCTTGATGATGAGGAAGAAGCAAGAGCATATTTTGACCAGTTGTGGGCAGAAGCGATGGTGCTCTACTGGACAACGGAGAATAAAAACAGTCTGTTAAAATTTTCAAAAGAGATGGAGAAAGAGATTGAGGAATATCGGAAACAGTTCACGCAGGAAGATACCATGGCAGGAACGATTCAGGGATGGCTGGATGCCTACAAAGGAACCCATACATGCTCGGTGCAGATCTGGAAAGAAGCATTTGACCATTTTGACCGGGAACCAAAGAAATTTGAAACCAATGAGATCTGCTCGATCATGGATACCCAGATCACAGGTTGGAAGAGAACCGGGATTCACAGATTTGAAAAGCAAGGTTATGGCAGACAGCGGAGCTGGATTCGGGAAGGAACAGAGGATGAGAGTGTCAACGAACCGGATAAAGATGGATTTACGAAGCTGACAAAGGCAGAACAACTCGAACTTCCATTTGACCTGCCCGACAGAGAGAAAGGCTGATTTTGGCACCTGAAGGCTGTCGATTTACCCGGAAATGTATTGCTTGTTGACATTCTTGTTGACAGCCGAAACCCTTATATTTACTGGTGATTTTGCTGTTTTTACCAATTGTCAACAAAGATATTCAAAAAACTCTTGGGATGTATTTGGAGGATAGGAAAAAACATCCCATAAGAAGTTTGAAAACCCATGTTGACATTTACGTTGACAGTTTATAGATAAACTTCCGGCAGGGACAATACGAACCTCTCTCTGTCGGGCATATAACAGAAAGGAATTTGATGATTATGGAAAAAATGATGAATACAGCGACACAGGGACACACTTTTACAAAGAAGATCGGACAGACGGTATATGTTGTCCGCTATCACTTTAATGAAGATGCGAAAGAAACCATGCAGGAGAAGATTAATCGGATGCTGATGACAGAAGTGAGCAGAGTGGAAGTGCAATGAAAATAGATAGATGTAATTGTAGGAGAAGTGTGATATTATGTGATTAACAAATCGGAATTTGTGGAGAGATTTCCTGAACTTTCCTTATTTTACAGGCTTTTCAGCCCATTAAATAGTGAAATGATATGTATTTTCCCTTATTTTTGCCCTTATGCGGAATCCGCAAGGGAAATAAGGGAAATTTTTAGTTAAGCATTGCTCGCTACTTTATCAAGAAGTCTTGCGGAATCCCGTTTTGCTTTTCTTGTTGAGTGAGCGTAAATATTCATTGTGGTACTGACATCAGAGTGTCCTAACAGTTCCTGTACATCTTTCGGTGCAGCTCCATTGGAAAGCAGATTGCTGGTATAAGTGTGACGCAACTGGTGAAAATGGAAATCTTCAAATCCTTCCAGCTTCTTTGCCACTGATCTGCATACAATGCTGAGTGTACTCGGCAGTTCCAAAGAGCCATCTGGTCGCAGGCAGACAAAGGAGATTTCTTTGTAATCTGTCGGGACTTCCTGTGTTCCGTCAAGATGATAGTATTCATAATATACCCTGTTTTTCACATGCACTTCTTTGTAGTAATTGCGGTGATATAATTCGCCATACTGCATCCGGTTTTTGAGCTGTTCTTTTCTGGCAGCTTTCAGTATTTCAGTCAGCGTATCTCCAAAATCAACAATCCTTACTTTTTTCCGTTTCGTTGGTCCGATAATATTTTTGTGTTTCATGCCGTCGTAGCGGATACTGCGTTTTATGGTCAGGCATTGTTCCTCAAGGTTAATGTCCTGCCATGTAAGACCACAGGTTTCCCCGATACGGAGCCCGGCATAATACGCAATTTGAATCGGAAGAATAGCAGGTGGATTTTTCTTTTCCAGATATTGGATAAGCCGTTCATAATCCTCATGTGAAATCGGCTGTGTACCTTCTTCCACTTCATCATCGGAAAAGAGGTCAACTTCCTCTGCCTGCTTTTTCAGCTTAATATACTGCATCGGATTGAAACTGATTAACTGTTTTGGAAATACTGCAAAACGGAATGACTGCTGTAACACTGCGGAAAAAGAATGGATATAATCTTTGCTGTATCCCTTTTTTACTTTCCCGTCTGGAAACTCACCACCGAATGTAAGCAGATCAAGAAATGCCTGTAAATGTTCGGCAGTAACTGTTTTCAGTTTGCGGTCTGCAATCGGGTGTTTTTTGATACATCGGATTGCACCAAGATAATTTTCCACTGTACCGTTGCTGAGTGTCCCAGTTTTCAGTTCTTCTTCTGCCCACATATCCAGAAGTTCCCCTACGGTAAGATTATCTGCCTTTGCAACAAACTTCTTATCTTCGTAGTCTTCCAGTGCCTTGCGGAGAAGCTTTTCCGTCTCACTTTTACTTTCGGTTCCGGCGTATTCTTTCTGAACCATTTTACCGCTTGCATCTTCTACATAGAAACGATAGTACCATTTTTTTCCTTTTTTTCTAACAGATCCTTTTGCCATAATCGTATGTCTCCTTTCGATATCAGACAATCGGAACTGCTGAAATGCTTCTTGCGTGTAGGCATCTTATGGACAAGTCCATAAGCCAATTCGCCGCTCGTCAAATCTGTAAACAGCTTGACTCGCTTGCGCTCATTGTATCATAACTCCGATTATCTTACTATACCGATTCAGAATCGTCATACATAACTTCGGATAAAAGATTTGCAAGCCTTTGTTCTGCCGCTTCCGGTTTCTTTGAATAGAGCCTTACAACATCTGCCATATCATTAAATGCGTTGACAGTATGTGTGATCTCCCTGAGAAACATAATCTCATTATATTCATCTTTCGATTCAAATCCCATTACTTTGGCAATGTCCGCATCTTTGGTACTGCCTTTGTAATTTTTACAGGCGAACTGAAACGAATCCAGAAACAGTTCATATTGCTTTAACATTAACAGCAGTA
>NZ_QUDO01000060.1 GCF_003477525.1 Ruminococcus sp. AF41-9 | reverse complement strand
GTCTGCAAGCTGCTGGACAAGGCATGGAAGTCTTTCTATGCCCTGAAAAGATCCGGGGGGATCGAGACTCCCAGACCGCCGCGGTTTAAGCAGGAAAGTATCCCCATTAAGTAACAAAAAGACAGGAATATAGTCAATATCAACAGAGTTCGTGTTGACTAATTTGTATCGTAGATGATAAAATTAATCCATAAAATTACTGTATCTGATTCACGCATCTGTGAAACATTTGGTGAAAAAGAAACAACAGTAATTAATGAAAACGATTTTAATACGAATAAATAAGAAAACTCTGACGGCAAGGAGAATCCGAGCGGAAATAGTTACTAAATAAGAATTTACAAAACCATTTTTCTGACAAAATGCCAGGAAGGTGGTTTTTTGTATATTTGGAATATTTTGCAGTCAGAATTTTATTTGAGTGGTATTGAACCGGGTCAGATAAGAGCCTGCTTTCATGGTGAAAAACGTAAGCGAAAAAAATATCAGTGGCAAAACAACAGGAGGGGTAACATGTTAAAGGTAGCAATATACGGAAAGGGCGGCATCGGAAAGTCCACAGTGACTTCCAATCTGGCGGCCGCTTTTGCAAATATGGGGAAGCGTGTCATTCAGATCGGCTGTGATCCGAAAGCGGATTCCACAATCAATTTATTAGGAGGAGAACCGCTTCGTCCGGTAATGAATTTTATGCGGGAAGAGGACGAGGAGCCGGATGAGCTGGCTCAGATTTCAAAGGAAGGCTACGGAGGAATCCTCTGCATTGAGACTGGCGGACCGACACCGGGACTTGGCTGTGCGGGGCGCGGAATTATTGCAACGTTTCAGCTTCTTGAGGATATGGAATTATTCGAACATTATAAACCGGATGTGGTTTTGTATGATGTACTGGGTGATGTTGTGTGCGGCGGTTTTGCAGCACCGATCCGTGAAGGATACGCGGATAAAGTTCTGATCGTTACCTCAGGAGAGAAGATGGCACTGTATGCGGCAAACAATATTTCCAGTGCTGTCAGAAACTTCGAGGATCGCAGTTATGCCCGTGTATTTGGCATTGTGTTAAATCACAGAAATGTAGAAAATGAGACAGAGAAAGTGCAGGCATTTTCCGAAAAAATCGGAGTGCCGATCGTGGGAGAAGTGCCGAGAAGTGATGAAATTATCCACTGGGAGGAACAGGGAAAGACAGTGATCGAGGGGAATCCAGACTCAGAGATCAGCAAATGTTTCTTGGATCTGGCTGCATTGTTATGGAAAGAAGAGGAAAGCGTATGAGACAGGAAGCTTATTTTTGTACAGTAAAAGAGCTGAATGAACTGGGAAAAGATAAGATTCCACAGCAGCTTATTTCCCATACACATCTGATCTACAGTTCACCGGCAACGCTGGCGTTCAACTCACCGGGAGCAGAAGGATTTGGCGTCAAACGTGCAGGTCTGGCAGTTCCGGATTCTATTATGCTGATCGTGTCTCCGGGATGCTGCGGCCGTAATACATCGGTGCTCAGTTCCATGCGGGTCTATCATGACCGCTTTTATTATCTGCTGATGGATGAGACAGACATTGTAACAGGAAGACACCTGAAAAAGATCCCGAAGGCAGTGGCGGAAATCTGCGAAGGACTTGAGAAAAAGCCATCTGTCGTGATGATATGTATCACCTGCGTGGATGCCCTGCTTGGCACAGATATGGAGCGTGTCTGTCACAAGGCAGAGGAATATGCAGGGATTCCCGTAAGGCCATGTTATATGTATGCGCTGACCAGAGAAGGCAGAAAGCCGCCGATGGTGCATGTGCGGCAGTCCATTTATTCCCTGCTGGAGCCAAAGAAGAAAAAAGGAAATGTAGTGAATCTGCTGGGATATTTTTCACCGCTGGTGGATGACTGTGAACTGTATGATCTGCTTCACGAAGCAGGGGTAAAAACGATTCATGAGATTTCCAGATGCAGGGATTATGCAGAATATCAGACCATGTCGGAAGCAAACTTTAACCTGGTGCTTCACCCGGAAGCGCGTTTTGCAGCAGAAGATTTTCATGACAGGCTGAAAATTCCATATATTGAACTTCGCAGACTATATCAGATCGATAAAATTGCCAGTCAGTATCGTGCTTTTGGAGCAGCGTTGGGGGTGGAATTTGATGATGAAAAACCACGCAAGGCAGCAGAGGATGCGGTGGCAAAATTCCGGGAATCACATCCGGATGCAGCGTTCGCAGTTGGAGAATGGATGAACGGAGATCCGTTTGAACTGGCGCTTGCACTGGTGCGCTATGGATTTCGGGTGCCGGAGATTTACGGAACTTTATCCGGTGAAAATTTCGTCTATGTGAAACAACTGGCGCAGATCAGTCCGGAGACGAAAGTATTTTCCAACCTGGAACCAACCATGCTGTATTATGACGGAAGTCAGTCCGGCGTCAGTCTGACTATTGGAAAAGATGCCGGATATTATCATAAAGAATGTCCAAACGTGCTCTGGAATGAAGAACGGCAGCCATATGGTTATGCCGGTGTGCGCAGACTGTTTGAGTCACTGGCGGAGGTATAACACAATGAGAGGACTGAGAAAATATCTGACACCTTTTGCACCGGATCAGTCCGGCGCGGTATCTGTATTATATGAATTTGGCGGCATTATCGTTATCTGTGATGCCGGAGGCTGTACCGGAAATATCTGTGGATTTGATGAACCGCGATGGTTTGAGAGCAAAAGCGCACTGTTCAGTGCGGGACTCCGCGATATGGATGCAATCCTTGGTCGTGATGACCGTCTGGTGGCAAAACTTGCTGATGCAGTGACAAAGCTGGATGCAAAATTTGCGGCGATCATCGGGACGCCGGTTCCGGCAGTGATCGGAACAGATTATCATGCGTTGAAACGTATGACTGAGAAGAAAGTGGACCTGCCGATCCTGACTGTAGATACGGATGGCATGGAATTATATGACAAGGGTGAAGAAAAAGCATGGATGGAGCTGTTTCGTGTATTTGCAGGCGAAAAGGAAGAGGTGGCTCCAAATAGAATAGGAATTCTCGGTATGACACCGCAGGATATCAGTGATCTGCGTGCAGCAGACCGCCTCCGGGAACGTTTTGCAGCAGAAGGGAAAACAGCAGTCTGTTATGGAATGGGAAACGGACTTGAGGATGTGAAAATAGCTTCCGGTGTGGAAAAAAATATTGTGGTTGCACCGTCAGCTCTGGAAGTGGCGAAATACCTGCAACGAACTTATGGAACACCGTATGAAACTGGCTATCCGCTGGTGGATGAACTGGTCCGTGATATGGATTATCATGGAAAAAAGGTGCTGGTCGTACAGCAGCAGGTGATCGGAAATGCTATCCGTGAGGAAATATTAAAGAAAGCACCGGATGCACAGGTAACAGTGGCAAGCTGGTTTATGATGAAACCGGAGCTTCGCAGGGACGAAGATCTGCACCTGCGGGATGAGGAAGATTATATTAAGCTGGTGGAAACCGGAGCGTATGATGTGATTTACGCAGACCCATGTATGGAGAGAATGACACCGAAGTTTGAGGGAGTATTTGTGGATACGGTACATTTTGCTGTGTCAGGGAAACTTGTAACAGTGGAAGCAGCGAAAGAAGCAAAAGGACCATCGTATGAGTCCGGTGGGAGAAGTGTATGAATAAAGAGGAGATAACCTGGCGTATCCGGGTATACGGTATCGTTCAGGGAGTTGGATTTCGGCCAACAGTAAGCCGCCATGCGATGATCCACGGGATTCGCGGAACTGTCTGTAATAAAGGACCATATGTGGAAATTTTTGCGCAGGGTGCAAAAGAGCAGATTGACGGATTCCTGAATGAACTGAAAGAACATCCGCCGAAACGTGCGGCTATTTTAAAAATAAATACAAAAGATATTACTGCTGAGACAGCAGTACATTTTGAGGCATTTGATATCATCGAAAGTGAGAAAACAAAGGGAGAGATCTTCGTTTCCCCGGATATTGCAATCTGTGAAGAATGTAAGGAAGAAATGTTTGATCCGAAGAACCGGCGGTATCTGCATCCGTTTATCAACTGTACCTGCTGCGGACCGAGGCTTACGATTCTGGATTCTCTGCCATATGACAGGGAACGTACAAGTATGAAAGAGTTTCCGATGTGCCCGGACTGTGCGAAGGAATATTTCGATGAGAAAACAAGACGGTATGATGCACAGCCGGTTTGCTGCAATGAATGTGGACCGGAGGTGTATCTGATCGGCAGGTCCGAGAGGGGCCGGGAGGCAATTACATATACCCGAAGGATGATCAGTGAAGGAAAAATTGTAGCGATCAAAGGAATCGGAGGATTTCATCTCTGCTGTGACGCGACAAATGAAGAAGCGGTTGAACGCCTGCGTACATTAAAAAAACGTCCTGCCAAGCCTTTTGCAGTGATGGCAAAGGACGAAGCGGCAGTGAAACGGGAATGTGTTGTGACACCGGAGCAGGAGGAAATCCTTACCGGACATCAGAAACCAATCCTGCTCCTGGACAGAAAAAACAGTGGCAGACTGGCGGCTTCTGTAGCTCCGGGAAATCCGAAAGTTGGCGTGATGCTTCCTTATGCACCGGTACAATTGCTGATTTTTCAGTATGATGATGGAATTAAAATGCCGGATCTTCTCGTGATGACCAGCGGAAACACATCCGGTGCTCCGATTTGCCGGGAAGATGAGGAAGCGGTTGCAGAATTGTCACATTTGTGCGATGCGATGCTTTCACATAATCGAAAAATCAGAATCCGGGCAGATGATACAGTGATGGATTTTTATAAGAATGAACCGTACATGATCCGGCGGTCCAGAGGTTATGCACCGCTTCCGTTTATGACATCAACGGACTGGAAAGGACAGGTGCTCGCGGTTGGCGGAGAACTGAAAAATACTTTCTGTATCGGTGTGGACAGTCGGTTTTATCCGTCTCCGTATGTGGGAGATCTGGAAGACCTGAGAACTGTAAAAGCATTGCAGGAAACAATTCACCGGTTTCAGACATTACTGGAGGTAAAACCGCAGGTGGTGGTCTGTGATATGCATCCGAAGTACAATTCCACAGTTGTAGCGAAGGAACTTGGTTATCCGATGCTCCAGGTGCAACATCATTATGCGCATATCTTATCCTGCATGACAGAAAATGACTGTCATGATCCGGTCATTGGAGTTGCTTTTGACGGAACCGGATATGGAACGGACGGTACGATCTGGGGCGGAGAGATTCTGCTGGCAGATTATGAGAATTTCACAAGATTTGGAAGTATTACCCCGTTTTTACAGATTGGCGGTGATGCTTCTGCGAAAGAGGGCTGGCGTATTGCGGTATCTATGATTTATGGATATACGAAAGACCGCGAACTGGCATGGAAGATCATTGAAAAGCTTGGCCTTTGCAACGAACAGGAAAGCAAAGTGCAGTTTACCATGGCAGACCGGAAGATTAACGCAGTGATTTCAACCAGTGTGGGAAGGCTTTTTGATGCAGTCAGTGCGATACTCGGAATCCGGCGCCAGTCAAGTTTTGAAGGTGAAGCATCGATGGCACTTGAGTTTGCAGCAGAAGCATATGAACAGCAAAATATTATGCAGGGACGAGACGAGAAACCGGATAGACTGGTATATGAAAAAGAAGAACGTTTCATTTTAAATACCAGAATGCTGGTGCAGCAGATCGTAGAAGAAAAAATGCAAGGTGCAGACAGCGGCAGGCTGGCATATCTGTTCCATCAGGTACTGGCAGAGCAGATTACAGCAGCCTGTATCGAAGCCCGCAGCAACAGCGGCAGAAAGAAAGTCGCACTGAGCGGCGGCGTCTTTCAGAACCGGTTACTGCTGCGCCTGACGGAAGAACAACTGGAACAGGAAGGTTTTGAAGTATTACGACATCACATGATCCCGCCAAATGATGGAGGAATCGCGATCGGACAGGCCGCATATGGAATGTGGCGCTTGAACAATCATGGATTACAGGACAGGAGGATATAAAAAATGTGTGTAGGTTTATCAGCAAAAGTAGTAAAAATCAGTAACGGCACAGCACTCATTGACGCAGGCGGTGCCAAAAGAGAGGTTTCTTCTCAGCTTCTGGAAGATCTGGAGCCTGGAGATTATGTTATGGTTCACGCAGGTGTGGCAATTGCAAAGATCACCGATGAAGATGACAGTGAAACAGATCAGCTCATGGAGGAATTTTTATAATGGCAGACGAGAAATGTGAAAAGAAGAGCGAAGAGAAAACCGAAAGGAAAACCGCCAGAGAGATCATTGAAAATTATGATGGCCCAAAGGTGCGGATCATGGAAGTATGCGGCACGCACACCCATGAGATTTTCCGGCTGGGAATCCGCAAATTGCTGCCTGAGCAGGTGGAACTGATCTCCGGACCGGGATGTCCGGTATGTGTAACTCCGGTCAGCTTTATTGACGAAGCGATTTATCTGGCACTGGAAAAAGGAGTTACCATTTGTACATTTGGCGATCTGGTACGTGTGCCGGGAACAAAAATGAGCCTTGCGGGAGCCCGCGAACAGGGGGCAGATATCCATGTGGTATATTCTCCGGCAGATGCGGAAAAATATGCCGGAGAACATCCGGACAAGCAGGTGACATTTCTGTCTGTCGGATTTGAAACAACGACACCGGCAAGCTGCCTTTCAGTGAAAGCTGCAAAAGAAAACGGGCTGGATAATTACTCGATATTAACTGCCAACAAAACCATGCCTCAGGCTTATGAGGCGTTAAAGGGCAGTGCGGATGTCTTTTTATATCCGGGACATGTCAATGCAATCACGGGAACACGTCTGTGCGAAGCCCTGGCAGAGCAAGGAGTCAGCGGTGTTGTGGCTGGCTTTACGGCAAAAGAACTGATGACAGCGCTGGCAGTTGTGCTGGTGAAATTTCAGGAAGGAAAGCCATTTTTTGTAAACTGTTATCCGCGTGTGGTGACACAGGATGGAAGCAGGGAAGCACAGATGCTTGTAGACGAGATGATGGAAGCCTGTGACTGTGAATGGAGAGGTCTGGGTGTGATTCCTGCATCCGGCATGAAATTAAGACAGGAATGGCAGAATTTCGATGCACGTATCAAATATCAGATGCCGAAAATAGAAGGAAAACCGAATCCGGCCTGTCGCTGCGGGGATGTGTTACAGGGGAAATGCAAACCATCTGACTGTAAAGTATTCGGAAAAGGCTGTACACCGCAGCATCCGGTCGGAGCCTGTATGGTATCCGGGGAAGGTGCCTGTTCAGCATACTATCAGTATTCATAGCTGTTCAGCACATTCACAGTTATAAGCAAAAATCCATTGAAAATCGCCGTTGGCGATGAGAGTTATCTTAATGAGAAAGAAGGAAATCATCATGGAAAATAAAACAGTAACAATGGCACATGGTGCCGGTGGAAAACAGACATCTGAACTGATCGACCAGGTGTTTAAAGCACATTTTGCAAACAAGGATCTGACAGCAGATGATGCTGCGGTATTAGTTCCGCCGACAGGTAAGATGGCAGTATCTACCGATGGTTTCATTGTATCTCCGGCATTCTTTCCGGGAGGAAATATCGGCAAATTGTCTATCTGCGGAACTGTCAATGACCTTGCCTGTATGGGCGCAAAACCACTGTACCTGACCTGCGCATTTGTAATTGAAGAGGGATTTCCGATGGAAAAACTGGAGGAAATCGCTGCTGCCATGGAGAAAACAGCAAAAGAGGCAGGCGTACATATTGTATCAGGAGATACAAAGGTTGCCGGAAAAGGACAGGTGGATGGAGTCTTTATCACCACAACCGGAATGGGTGAGATCGAAGAAGGAGTAACCGTTGGCGGAGAACTGGCGAAACCGGGGGATGCGATCATTGTAACCGGTGATATCGGACGCCATGGATGTACGATCCTGTTAGCGAGAGAAAATTTCGGAATCGACGCGGACGTGACCAGTGACTGTGCACCTTTATGGAATACGATAAAGGCGGTTATGGATACCACACACAATCTGCATGTGATCCGTGATGCGACCAGAGGAGGCGTCGGAACTGTCCTGTATGAGATCGCAGGTCAGAGCAATGTAGGCATTCGCCTGAATGCGGCAGCAGTTCCGGTACAGCCGGAAGTAAAAGGGGTCTGCGGAATGCTTGGACTGGAACCTTTATATCTGGCATGCGAAGGAAGACTTGTTATCATGGCACCGAAGGAAGAAGCAGAAGGCATTGTGGAAACATTACGAAAATGTCCATATTCCGAAAATGCAGCGATCATCGGTGAGGTGATCGCGGAGGAAGCGGGAAGAGTTATCATGGAGACTGAGATCGGCACACAGGCACTGCTTCCTCAGCCGGGAGGAGAGCTGTTGCCAAGAATCTGTTAAACAGGAGGAATCAGGGCATGGACACCAGAGTGGCAGTTATTTCAATTATTGTAGAACAGGAAGATGCAATCGAAGAATTAAACACCCTGCTTCATGAGGCACGTCAGTATATTATCGGCAGAATGGGGATTCCATACCGCTCGAAGGGGATTAGTATTATCAGCATTGCGATTGATGCACCGCAGGATAAGATCAGCGCACTTTCCGGAAAAATCGGACATTTAAAGGGAGTATCTGCAAAAACAGCATATTCAAAGGTTATTACTCCGGCGGAAGGAGGAACAGAGCATTGATCAGGATAGCAGTATATGGAAAGGGCGGGATCGGAAAATCCACGACTGTTTCCAATGTAGCGGCAGCACTGGCAGAGATGGGGCTTAAGGTGATGCAGATCGGATGCGATCCGAAAGCGGATTCTACGATTTTACTCCGTCATGGGGAGACAGTTCCGGCAGTGCTTGACTTATATAATGAGAAAAAGCAGTCATTACAGTTGGAGGATATGATCCGCATCGGCTATAACGGTGTCATCTGTGTGGAAGCCGGCGGTCCGACACCGGGGCTTGGCTGTGCAGGCCGCGGAATCATCACGGCACTGGAAAAGCTGAAAGAACTGGGAGCCTATGAGAGATATAAACCGGATGTGGTTTTATATGATGTACTTGGAGATGTGGTCTGCGGTGGATTTTCCATGCCGATGCGAAATGGTTACGCTGACAAAGTATTTATCCTTACATCCGGAGAAAATATGGCAATCCATGCGGCGGCAAATATCGCCATGGCAGTGCAGAATTTTAAAAATCGTGGATATGCAGGGCTTGGCGGACTGATTTTGAACCACAGGGATGTTCCGAGAGAAGAAGAAAAAGTGTCAGAACTGGCAGATGATTTCCAGACAGCAGTCATCGGTACGTTATCACACAGCAGTCAGGTAGCACTGGCAGAAGAACAGCAGAAAACATTGATGGAGTGTTATCCTGAAAGTGAAATGGCAGAGGAATATCGTGCGCTTGCGGTTCAGATGTACCGTATATGCGGTGGTGTTCTGGAAAATGAAAACGATGCTGTAAGGGATAAATATATGAATGGACAGACACAGGAGGATGTGTAATGTTACGTCGTGTGGGTGAAACGATTGATCCGAAAGGTGCAGTGGTAAAAATAAAAGATGCTTCCTTCCCGGCACCATTTGCTTCGGAACTGGAATATAATTCTCCGGTGCATGGCAGCTGGAATATCGTACATACAGGGATGCAGGTCCCGGAATCCATTCAGATTTATGTCTGTGCAGATAACTGTATGCGTGGCGTTGTGCTGACAGCGGCAGAAATGAATGCAGCAGACCGTTTTTCCTTTGTGATTCTGGAAGAACAGGATCTCTTAAACAGCAACCTGGAAGATATTACCATTGAGGGTGTGACAGATGTGCTGAACAAACGCGGGGACCATCCGAAAGCAGTTCTGTTGTTTACAGTCTGTCTGCATCATTTTGTGGGAAGTAATCTGGACTACATTTACAGTGAACTGGGGCATCGTTTCCCGGACATCTGTTTTATCCGCTGTTATATGGATCCGATCATGCAGAAGCATGGATTAACTCCGGATCAGAAACTGCGCAAAGCAATGTATGATCCACTTCCGGCCTGCGAACCGGACAGGAAAACGGTATCGATATTTGGCAGTGATTTTGCGCTGGATGAGAGCAGTGATATCAGGCGTTTATTAAAACGATATGAGTATACCGTAAAAGAACTGCCAGCCTGTAAAACATGGCAGGATCTGCTGGATATGAGCAAAGGCAGTCTGTTTATTGACTGCTATCCGGCAGGGAAATACGGAATGGAAGCGCAGGCGGAGCGTCTGGGACGTAAACACCTGTACTTACCGGGCAGTTTTGATTATGATGAAATCGAAAAGCAGTTAAAACAACTCACAGATATTCTCGGTCTGCCGGAACTGACGGGAGAGGAACTGGCGCGCGAACGGGAATCCTGTGAGGAAGCGCTGGCAAAAGCTAAAACTCTAATCAAAGATATGCCCATCACTTTGGATTATCTGTATCACCCAAGACCTCTGGGGCTGGCAAAACTGCTTCTGAGGCATGGTTTTTGTGTGAAAGCAGTTTATCTGGATGGTATCAGCCCGGAGGAAAAGGAGGAGTTTCTCTGGCTGCAGAAGCATGCACCGGAACTTGAGCTGATCGCAACGATTCAGGTGAAGATGCGTGTACTGCCAAGAGGCGGCAGCAAAGAAGTGCTTGCCATCGGACAGAAAGCTGCCTATTTCAGCCGAAGCCGTCACTTTGTTAATCTGGTACAGGGAGAAGGACTGTACGGATTTGACGGGATCAGAAGAACAGCAGAGCTGATGATGGATGCGTACCGGGAAGAAAAGGATACTGAGAAACTTGTAGTGCAAAAAGGATGGGGGTGTGAGTGCTGCTTATGAGACAGTCTTATCGAATGATACCGATTTATACGGCGGATGTGTCCGGTGTCTGTTCCGCATTGTATGAACTTGGCGGAATGACAGTGATGCATGACCCTTCCGGATGCAATTCTACTTACAATACCCACGATGAGATCCGCTGGTACGACCAGGACAGTCTGATTTTTATTTCCGGACTTACAGAAATCGATGCGATCATGGGAAATGACCGGAAATTTATTGATGATATCGAACATGCAGCCCGTGAACTGCATCCGAAATTTATCGCACTGGCAGGTTCACCAATCCCATTTATGAATGGAACGGATTTCCCGGCAATTGCGCGCGTGATCGAGACAGAAACCGGAATTCCGACATTTTCTGTGCCGACAAATGGCATGAATGATTATATCTATGGAGCAGGAATTGCACTGGAACAGATCGCCCGGAGGTTTGTAAAAGAACCTGACAGGCAGAAGAAAGACCGCTTTCCTGTGCGCAGTGTAAATCTGTTAGGCGTGACACCACTGGATTTCGGACCACAGGAAAACGTAGAGACATTAAAAGAAAATCTGAAAGAATATGGATGGAACGTTTTATCTACATGGGCGATGGGAGATGACCTGGAAACTCTGCAAAAAGCAGGGGAAGCAACTGTCAGTCTGGTGGTATCTGCTGTGGGACTGCTGGCGGCAGAGGTTCTCCGGGAAACATACAAAATACCCTATGTGATCGGAACTCCAAACCAGTGGCTGGCAGAAGATATTTCCAATGCACTGGAGACAACAATTATGCGACACGCTGCAGCAATACAGCAGTCTGCAACTACACAGCAGTCTGCAACCGCGCAGCAAGCTACAGTCATAGAGCAGTCTGTGGTCGTGCAGCAGTCAGATTCTGCGGCTTTCTATCTGAAGAACCGCATGCAGCAGTCAGCAGAGATCACTCTGATCGGTGAACCTGTCACGATGGGTTCATTAGCGGCCGGTATCGAAAAAAAATACGGACATTCGGCCCGCGTATTCTGTCCGTTGAAAGGATGCGAAACACTGCTTGGCAAAAAAGACAAAGCAGTGTTTGGAGAAGAAGCAATGGAAGAGGCGTTGAAAGATGCCAGAATCATCGTGGCAGACCCTCTGTACCGTCCGGTATGTCCAAAGGACAGCATCTTTTATGAACTTCCGCATGTGGCATTTTCAGGAAGGATATATTCAGGTAAAAATAACAGGTAAACGAAATTTGGACAGACCGGCAGAATTTGCAGAAATGATAAAATAGGTGCGATAAATTTTATTTGTTTATAAAGATAATATTCATTGAGAAATCAGATTCTTTACAGTATAATAAAATGAATACACCTCTGAAGGAAACAGGTGTTTCTCTGAGATTCTGCGTCCGGATGAAAAAGGGTGTATGAAAATGATTTTTGGATGAGGAAAAAAGAAATGAAAGAATTTGTCAGTGAGACAATTATGGAAAAATATGAATTCCGTAATATCAGACCGGAGGAGACTGATCAGGGAATTATGATTGAAAAGATCTGTTTTCCACCACATGAGGCGTGTTCAGACAAGAACATGAAAGAGAGAATATTAAAAGCACCAGAACTGTTCCTGGTCGCAGAGGACAGAAAAACAGGAAAGATAGCCGGCTTCCTGAATGGAATAGCCACAGATGAAGATGTTTTCCGGGACGAATTTTTTACAGATATTACATTAAATGACCCAAAGGGAGAAAACATTATGCTCCTTGGGCTGGATGTACTGCCGGAACACCGGGGACAGGGACTTGCCACAGAGCTGATGTTTCAGTATCTGAACAGAGAAAGAGAAAATGGAAGAAAGAAAGTCTTTCTTACCTGTCTGGAAGGAAAAGTACAAATGTACAGAAAAATGGGATATAAAGATCTGGGAATTTCCGCATCTGTATGGGGTGGCGAAGAATGGCATGATATGTCATATGAACTGTAACATTACCGTCTGAGGTAAAATACCCTGCACAGAAAGAGCAAATGATGAAAAAAGAAAAAGACCACGCATTTTACAGTAAATTATGGAGTCTGATGATTCCTATCGTGCTGCAAAACCTGATGCTTGCCCTGGTTGCTGTAGCAGACGCATTCATGCTGGGAGGAATGGATCAGAACTATATGTCTGCCGTTTCCCTGGCAACACAGATCCAGTTTATTCAGAATATGTTTCTGTCAGCAGCAACGGCAAGTCTTGGAATCCTGGGTGCACAGTACTGGGGGAAAGGAGATATCAGAACTCTGGATGTCATCTTTTGCATGGCACTTCGCTTATGCGGGCTGGTGTCTGTGATATTTTTTGCAGGCTGTGTTTTCTTCGGAAAATACCTGATGCTTATTTTTACAAATGAGAGTGTACTGATCGATTACGGTATCAGTTACCTGAGAATCGCAGGATTTTCTTATCTGCTTACAGGAATTTCCCAGTGTTACCTCGTAATCATGAAGACCAGTGAACATGCAAAGACAAGCGCAGTGATCAGTTCAGCAACAGTATGCATCAATATTGTCCTGAATGCAGTATTTATCTACGGCGCGTTTGGAATCGCACCGATGGGAGTGCGAGGTGCGGCAATGGCAACACTGATCGCACGAATCATTGAGCTTACATGCTCTATAGCAGTATCTTACAGAAAAGGCTACATTCACCCGAATATGGGACAACTGTTTCAGCGGAATAAGCAGCTTTCACAGGATTTCAGAAAATGTGCACTTCCGCTTCTGGGAGCCTGCCTTTTCTGGGGAATCGGATTTACTTCCTATTCTTCTTTTATGGGACATCTCGGAGTAGATGCGGCGGCAGCCAACTCTGTGGCTGCGGTTGTAAGGGATGTGATCTGTTGTTTCAGTGCCGGAATCTCCAGTGCAGCCGGAATCATGGTCGGAAACGAGCTGGGAGCCGGAAATCTGGAAAAAGGAAAGGCCTACGGTATTCGTTTGCTGAAGATTTCTTTTGCATGCGGGATCAGTGTAGCACTTCTGATGTGCATATCCGCACCGGTTATTCTGCAATTTGTCAGATTGACGCCGCAGGCGACGGCATATCTGAAAGGAATGTTCGCAGTGATTGCGTTTTATATGATCGGACGTGCAGTGAATGATGTGACGATCAATGGAATTTTCGGCGCAGGCGGCGATACGATGTTTGATATGTACAGCCTTGCCGTGTGTATGTGGTGTCTGGCAATTCCGCTGGCAGCAGCCGGAACTTACTTTTTCCACTGGCCGGTGGTACTGGTGTATGCATGCACCTGCATCGATGAAGTTGGAAAACTGCCGTGGGTACTGCATCATTTCCGCAAATACAAATGGGTAAAAGACCTGACGCATTAAAAAGCAGAAAAAGAAGAAGCATGTGGAAGATATAAAATTTAACTGATATAAAACTTAACTGAATGGAAGGTGAAAAAAGGTGAATGCATTACAAACCTTAAAAACTTATTTTGGATACGATACATTCAGAGAAGGGCAGGAGAGTATTGTGGAGTCCATCCTGGAACACCGGGATGTGCTCGCAATCATGCCGACAGGAGCAGGAAAATCCATTTGCTATCAGATCCCGGCACTGATGCTGCCGGGGATCACTCTTGTGATATCCCCTCTGATTTCGCTGATGCAGGATCAGGTAAAAGCCTTGAATGAGGCGGGAATCCATGCAGCTTTTATCAATTCTTCCCTTACTGAGAACCAGATCAGCAAAGCACTGTATCTGGCAGCAGGGGGAAGATATAAAATCATCTATGTTGCTCCCGAACGTCTGGAAAACTATGAGTTTCTGGAATTTGCCAGACATGTGGAGATCTCTATGGTAACGGTGGACGAAGCACACTGTATTTCGCAGTGGGGACAGGATTTCCGCCCGAGCTATCTTAAAATTGTAGAATTTGTCCGTAACCTTTCCACAAGACCAATTGTCAGTGCTTTTACAGCGACAGCAACAAAAGAAGTAAAAAATGATATTTTATGTATCTTAAATCTGATCGATCCTGCCGTAGTAGTAACCGGATTTGACAGAAAGAATTTATATTACAGTGTGGAAAATATCCGCCGGAAAGATGAGTTTGTGATGGAATACATAGACAGACATCCGACAGAAAGCGGAATTATCTACTGTGCAACAAGGAAAAATGTAGACAATCTGTTTGAGGAACTTTTCAAAAAAGGCGTTCCGGTCACCAGATATCATGCAGGTCTTGATAATGAAACCAGAAAGAAAAATCAGGATGATTTTATCTACGACAGAACGTCCGTGATCGTGGCGACCAATGCTTTTGGAATGGGAATTGATAAGTCTAACGTGCGTTATGTGATTCATTACAATATGCCGCAGAGCATGGAGAACTATTATCAGGAAGCAGGACGTGCTGGCCGTGACGGGGAAAATTCCCGGTGTATTCTGCTCTTTTCCCCACAGGACACCATGATAAACCGTATGCTTCTGGACAGCAAAGATTTTTCGGATGTGGACGGAGAGGATGAATATCTGATCCGGCAGAGAGATATCCGGCGGCTTCAGATCATGGAAGGATACTGCAGGACAACAGGATGTCTGCGCAATTATATTCTGGAATATTTCGGAGAAGAGACTTCCGGTCCGTGTGAAAATTGTGGAAACTGTCACAGGGATTACCATGAAACAGATATGACAGCAGAAGCGAAGCAGATCGTCAACTGTGTGGCTGAGACAAGAGGACGCTATGGACTGACGATCGTACTTGGTACCCTGATGGGGGCAAAGAGAGCACGTCTGAGGGAACTGGGAACAGATAAGTATAAAACATATGGAGCATTAAGCGGGCACAGTGAGACAGAACTCAGAAATCTGATCAGTCAGATGACAGAAATGGGATATTTATATCAGACGCAGGAACGCTACAGTGTTCTGAAACTGGGAAATATTGCACCTTTGAAGGATGAAAATACGCATGTGGTCATGCAGACCTACGAAGAAAAAGAACCGGATAAAAAGAAAAAGACATCAAAAACGGTCAGAAAACGCAGTACGGATGCACTTACCTCTGCAGGATATGACCTGTTTGAAATCCTGCGGAAACTTCGCCTGGAGATTGCAAAGGAAGAGTCCATGCCGCCGTATATTGTATTCAGTGACAAGACGCTGATTGATATGTGTGTGAAAAAGCCGACGGATGAAGAAGAGATGTTGAATGTATCCGGTGTTGGAGAAAATAAATTGAAAAAATACGGGCAGAGATTTCTGAAAGAAATACAGGAATTTACTTCAGCGCGCACGGAAGCTGTTTTGAGCATGCCGGAAGAAAATAAAGACGGAATAGATTAGTCAGTCGGATATTCGCAGTCAATCCGCTTCGCTGCCTGCGCATAACTAAATAACTGAAAATACAGATGGGAGGATATATGAATATACGAGATTACACAGAGGAACTGATCAGTCTGAGACACCATTTTCACCAGCATCCGGAGCTGGCACTTCAGGAAGTGGAAACTTCGGCATATATCCGCAGATATCTGGAGAAGCTGGGCTATGAGATCACTCCTGTGGAACCTACCGGGCTGATCGCAGAACTTCCCGGTTTGAAGGACAGAAAGAAACTGGTGGTTCTCCGGGCGGAGATGGATGCCCTGCCGATACAGGAGCAGACAGGACTGCCATATGAATCCGTGAATCAGGGATATATGCATGCCTGCGGACATGATTTTATTCTGGCGGCAGCACTGATCCTCGCGAAGATCATAGCAGAGGAAGAGAATGAGGAAAAGAAAAGCTGCGAAGGACAGAAGGAATATGAAACGCGGAAGAAAAAAGAAAGATTTCCGGTAAGGATTCGCTTCCTTTTTGAACCGGCAGAAGAAATCGGAGAAGGTGCCAGAAGGATGCTCCAGGCAGGAGCTTTGCAGAATCCGAAAGCGGATGCATTTCTCATGTTTCATTATGCAGCGGATATGACTCTTGGGATGGCGGTTCATCAGGGGCAGGCGTCTTCCATGATCAACAGTATGCAGATCCACGTCCATGGAAAATCCAGCCACTGGTGTGAAGCAGAGAAAGGAATCGATGCAATCTATGCAGCAGCCCGGGTAGTGAATGCGATTCATGACCTGAATGAAAATTTCAAAAAGCAGCATCCGGATGCCGGAAAATACATCATCGGAACCGGAACAATCCATGGAGGGGAATATACAAATATCATTGCGGATCATGTGGTACTTAACGGAAACATCCGGGCAGTTCATGAAGAAACCTATACAGCACTGGAAAAAGCACTGGAAAACTGCCTGCGTGAGATTGAAAAGCAGACCGGGGCACAGATTCGCATGGAGTTTCCGAAAAGTCCGGTGTACGCATTTGCAAATGATGACGGACTGGTGGAGATCGCGAAGGCAGCAGGAACAGAAGTGTTTGGCGATCAATTTGTCCTGGAGGGAGAGGATGAGCTGTTTTTGTCCGGGGACAATGCCTACAGATATTTCAGGGAAACCAGAGGACTTTTTTCCGTATTCCTTGCAGGAATCCCGGGAGAAAACCATCCGCTTCATCATCCGAAATTCCAGCTTGATGAGAGGATACTGCCGTACAGTGTGGAGGCATTGTATAAAATGATTACAAAGTTATAAGCAGCAGCCAGTATCTGATCTGGTTGTTTCTGAAAATAATGAAAAAAATTTCCAGAAAAGACTTGAAAACTGAACTAAAATAGTATAGAATGAAACCATAAACAAAACAGCAATACATAAACATTTATAAAACGTACAATATACACTATATTAAGAAAGAATCGAGGGCGCAAAACTATGAAGATTACAGATACGATCAAGTATGTCGGAGTAAATGATCATCAGGTAGATTTATTCGAGGGGCAGTATGCAGTGCCAAATGGAATGGCATACAATTCTTATGTGATCCTGGATGAGAAGATCGCAGTTATGGATACCGTAGATGCGAATTTCAAACATGAATGGCTGGACAACCTGGAGCAGGTACTGGACGGACGGAAACCAGACTACCTGATCGTACAGCATATGGAACCGGACCATGCGGCAAACGTAGCCAACTTCCTGGAAGTATATCCGGGCACTACAGTAGTAGCCAATGCGAAAACATTCGTTATGATCAAAAATTTCTTCGGTCTGGATCTGGAAGGACAGAAACTGGAAGTTGAGAACGGTTCTACATTAAGCCTTGGAAACCACAACCTTACTTTCGTATTTGCACCAATGGTACACTGGCCGGAAGTTATGGTGACTTATGACAGTACAGACAAGGTTCTCTTCTCCGCAGATGGATTCGGTAAATTCGGCGCTCTGGACGTAGAAGAAGACTGGGACGACGAAGCAAGAAGATATTTCATCGGTATTGTCGGCAAATACGGTGCACAGGTACAGAGACTTCTGAAAGTTGCAGCAACACTGGATATCCAGATCGTCTGTCCATTACACGGACCTGTACTGACAGAGAATCTGGGTCATTATATCGGACTTTATGATACATGGTCTTCCTACACACCAGAGGAAGAGGGTATCGTTGTTGCCTACACTTCTGTATATGGACATACCAAAGCAGCAGTCAACCAGTTTGTTGAGAAATTAAAGAGTAAAGGCTGCCCGAAAGTAGTTGTCTATGATCTGGCAAGAGATGATATGTCCCAGGCACTCAGCGATGCGTTCCGCTACAGTAAACTGGTTCTTGCGACTACCACTTACAATGCAGGAATCTATCCGTTCATGAATGATTTTATTACCCGCCTTGTGGAGCACAATTTCCAGAATCGTACCGTAGGTCTGATCGAAAATGGCTCCTGGGCACCTCTGGCAGCGAAAGTGATGAAAAATATGCTGTCTGAATGCAAAAAGATCAACTGGCTGGCTACCACTGTAAAGATCATGTCCGCGGTCAACCAGGATAACAAAGATCAGATGGAAGCAATGGCTTCTGAACTCTGCCAGGAATATATCGCAAAGAATGATGAATTGGCAAACAAGAACGATATGACAGCATTATTCCGCATCGGATATGGTTTATATGTAGTAACTTCCAATGACGGCAAAAAAGACAACGGTCTGATCGTAAATACAGTGACTCAGCTTACAGATTCTCCGTTCCGCGTAGCAGTCAACATCAATAAGACAAACTATTCTCACCATGTGATCAAACAGACAGGTGTGATGAACGTTAACTGCCTCTCTGTGGAAGCACCATTCTCTGTATTTGAGCAGTTCGGCTTCCAGAGCGGAAGAAGCGCAGATAAATTTGCAGGACAGAAGGTAAACCGTTCTGACAATGGACTGGTATTCCTGGATAAATATATCAATGCATTTATGTCTCTGAAAGTAGAGCAGTATGTAGATCTCGGAACTCACGGAATGTTCATCTGCAGTGTGACGGAAGCCCGTGTCGTAAGCGACCAGGAAACAATGAGCTACACCTACTATCAGAAGAATGTAAAACCAAAACCAGAGACAGAAGGCAAAAAAGGCTTCGTATGTAAAGTCTGCGGATACATTTATGAAGGCGATGAACTTCCGGAAGATTACATCTGCCCGCTTTGCAAACACGGCGCAGTAGATTTCGAACCGATCGGATGATTCTGTGAGATTGTGCGGAAACGATCAGTAAGTGAATAAAAGACAGCGACAGAAGAAACGAAAACAGACGGTGGAAAAAGCCGTCTGTTTTTTACGTGGGTAAATAACGAATATCCCTTGCGAAACAAAAAAAGTCTGATAAAATAGAAAGAAACAAAAAATTTTACTGAATGTTCATGGAAAATAAGGAAAGCAAGGGAAACACTTATGATAACATTAAATGACTATTTATATTCCGGAGATACCGTACTGAAAATATTGCAGAGATATACAGAGGATCTGAGAAAAGATGCAAAGAAGAATCGCAATGAGATCGATCTGATCCACTGCAACTTTCTGATCCAGATCGAAGAACTGCTGGAACACAACGATTTCCTTACTGCACAGTCACAGAAGATCAGAGAATTTTATAAATATATGACGCAGGAATATCCGTTTCTGGCCTTTACAGTAAAAGGAAGGATCAAGTCACTGATCCGCGCGGAGGAGAAATTTAACGGATATATTGTGGAGTACATCTATGATTATTACAGCAAACACGGAACGTATCCGCCAATCGCAGATTTAAAGAATAAACTGAGCTGTTTCCGTGACCTGATCGCATACCGCATTGTGATCTCTCTTCCGAAATGCCATCTGAAAGCGGGGGAGGACAGAGAAAACGCAGAACTGAAATATCTCTATGATATTGCAAATAAACTTCCGGGATTTCTGGAAGAACGGGGATTTACGGCAGAGCCTGCCAATGGAGTAAAAGAAGGCCATTCAGAATTAATGGATGAAGCAGCAAAGCCCTATTACAGGGACTATATTTCCGAGAAAAAAGACTCTGATTATCAGTCGTTACATATTACTTTTTATGATAACAGCTCCAGATCGTTTCTGGAAGTGCAGATCCGTACCAAAGATATGGATGATGTGGCAGAAATTGGTGCAGCCAATCATCTGGGATATGAAAAGAAACAGGAAAGCGAGCGGGCAAGACGGGATGCAATTCCGAAAGGGGAATGCAGATATTTTGATGATGCATATGAGAGAGGAATCCGGCTTCTGAACCTGGATCTGTCAAAACTGGATGTAAATATGTTTGCGGCAGTCAATAACAGTCTGATCAATGATGGCTGCGGACTGTACAGAGGACGGCTTATTCTGCCATATGAACATCTGTCAAGGTTCCAGAATGACCTGATCGACTGAGAGAGTGGATGGGAAAAATTATGAGTGGAGCAAAAAGAGAAAAAAACAGTTCGGGATAACGGGGATTTTTCTGTCAGAGAAACAGGTGAAATATCTGGAAAGGATGGATACGATAGAGGTACTCTGCGTGGATGATGATGCACCTTATATTTATCAGAGAGATGGAAAAGCAGCAGGTATGATTGTGTCAGTGCTGGATCATTTTGCTGAAAATTTCGACGGGACGGTTCATTACACGTTCTGCAGCAACGCAAAAGATGCGGAGCAGAAATTAAAAGAGGGAAATTTTGATATTGTGATCGGCATGAGTTTTACTTCGAAATACTGTGCAAAGAATGGGCTGATCCGAAGTGACCTGCTGATGGAAGCCGAACTGGCATCTTTTTACAGAAGAGGTGACGGAAATAAGGATGTCCTGGCTGTTGTGGAAGGACTGGAAAATGCAATCGACACTTCTGAGTGGAGAACGGTTATCATATTCAGCAATACGGAAAAATGCGTCAAAGCTGTAGCAGAAGGCGTGGCTGATGCCGGAGTGGGAGATCATAATTCGGTTGAATATTATACCTATGATACTTCCAACAATCTGATCATCAGTACCATATCCGGGCATACTTCAAGTATCTGTCTCGCTGTGAACAAAAAACGTGATATGGAGTTTCTGGGAATACTGAATGCCTATCTGTACAGCCTGTCGGATACGGAAAAGACGGCATATTTAAGTGATGGAAACATTCATCTTCGCAAGATTTCTCTGAAATATTTTGCAAGTCAGTATCCGGGGGAAACTACAGCGGCAGATTTCCGCACAGGTCACAGAACAGGATGCGGATCATGTCAGTTGCAGATTTAAAGTGGCAGATACCGGAATCGGTATGAGCGAAGAATTTCAGAAGCACATGTTCGAACAGTTTACCCAGGAACACGAAGACGACAGAACTGAATACAAAGGCACCGGACTGGGACTGGCCATTGTAAAAAGGATTGTCGAAAAAATGGGCGGAGAAATCCGAGTAAACAGTAAGAAAGATGTAGGAACGGAGTTTATATGGACGCTGACATTTGCAACTGATAAGGATTTTGTGGAAAAAGTGTACGTGCAGGAAGAAGGAACGGACAGTCATTCAGACTGCATGGAAAGAAAGTTCTGATAGTCGAAGACAATGATATGAATCTGGAAATCATTCAGTTTATGCTGGAGGACTGGGGCGCAGAAACAGTCTCTGCCAGAAACGGAAAAGAAGCACTGGATTCCTTTAGACAGTCAGAGCAGAATGAATTTGACTATATCTTTATGGATATCATGATGCCAGTGATGGACGGACTGACCGCAACAGAAGAAATCCGCCGCCTTAACAGACCAGATGCCACAACAATCCCGATCATTGCCATATCTGCCAATGCGTTTGCGGAGGATGTGGCGAAGGCAAAACAGGCAGGGGTTACAGAATATCTGGTGAAACCGCTGGATTTGAAGAAACTGCAGAAGATTTTGAAAAAATAAAAAACTAAAATGGATTTTTCCATAATAAGACTGGATGATCTGATTGAAACGTATATAAAAATAGAGATTATTGTAAAGTGGATTTGATAATTCAATAAACAATAATCTCTATTTTTATTCCAATATGGGACTATTAAAAACTAGATGACTGGT
>NZ_QUDO01000006.1 GCF_003477525.1 Ruminococcus sp. AF41-9 | reverse complement strand
CAGATCTGAAAGAACTTCATTTACAAATGGAAATCTTAAAGGCGGCATAAATGCAGGCAGATATACAGCGGACTACCTGCAATGTGGGAACCTGCCATATCTGGCATGGGAAAATGCGCATAACTGCGCTGGCCTAAGTTACAGGCGTATCCGCCGATATTTAGTCTGACGCCTAAAGCGTCTGGAAGCACGCGACTTCAGTCGTGTGAGGATAAAGTTTTTAATTCACTGTCAAAGTGTAGATGATACGACTATGGCAATTCGTATGATAGAATATGATTTCTCCATAGCAATCGAAAATGCACAGAAACAGGAACGCAAATACAGGATGAATTTTCCAAAGTCTTGCGTATTATATTTGAGAAGCGGAAAGAATACGCCGGATTTTCTGGAGATAGAGATGGTACTTTCGGATGAGAACATAGTACATTATCGGGTTCCGACAATGAAATTGGAGACATATACGAGAGACAGTATTTTTGAAAAGAATTTACTGATGCTTCTGCCATTTTATATTATGCGATATGAAAAGGATATTCATGAAATGAGTGAGAATCCGGAAATGTTCCAGAGTTTGCTGAACGACTATGAGGAAATCCGGATAAATCTGGAAAGAGAACTTTCAGGAGCAGATAAGACGGCTTTATACATGAATTTAAATAAACTGATTATAAAAATAGCGGACTATATATGCAGGAATGAAAAAACAGTCCGGAAAGGAATAGGTGAGACTATGGGTGGAAAAGTTCTTGAACTGGAATCTGAAAGGCTCGAACGGCTTCAAAAAGAGGCGGAAGCAGAGGCAAAAGCAATTGGAGAAGCAATCGGCGAAGAACGATTAAGCACTTTGCTTAATCGTCTGATTATGGATGGAAGAAGTGCAGAAATACAGTCTGTTGTGACAAATGCAGAGACTCGAAAACGGTTATATAAGGAATATGGAATTCTACCAGAATAAGCACTAAAATAGAGAAATGGGATGTCTTTACATGGCTATTTCTGCGTTCTGTAGAAGATCAGGAATGTTATAATTTTTTTACAAAGAAATCCTGAAGCAGAAAATGTAAGCATAATCTGGAAATAATATGCAGAGAAAACGGAGGGATAGAAAATGCTGACATGTATCAGATCAAAACGGCAGAGAAATGTAGCGGAGTATGCTTTAAGAGCTATTCAGTCATCATGCATAAAGCCTTATATTAAGACAATATATCTGTATGGCAGTTGTGCACGGGGTGAAGAGAAATATAGCAGTGATGTTGATCTGTTTCTGGAACTGTCAGAGTCATTTCGCTCCCGGCCAGAGCTAAAAAAATATCTTTATCTTCTAAAATCAGAAGTATCCTCTGTGGAATTGGATGATGCAGAAACGGATCTGAAAATTGTAGTTGGCGATGACTGGAAAAGGAATAAAATGCTGTATTATACAAATGTGCGAAAGGAGGGAATTCAGATATGGCCTTAAACAGTTATTTTGATTTTGCAGAAAAATGGGAGCAGAGTTTTCAAAAAATACGCAGACACATATGAGAATGATAGATGGTTTTTATTTTTCAACCAGATATCCTGGTGACGATAGCATAGAGATAGATGGTGATGATGTGGAAACCTGTAATGATGCAATAGAATTCTGCAGAAAAGAAGTTTTAGAGTTAGAACGAAAATTAAAAAAGGGTGAGGTATAAACAGAAATTATACAAGAATTCATGGTTGGTAAGGAATTAGAACAGTATACATTGACTTCTTCTGACGGGAATACAATTACAGTTACAGAGACGACAAATGGAGATTATTACTATAGAGATGATAATGGAACTGGCTACAGCGACAATGGAGATGGAACCTGGACAGATGAAAATGGAAATATGTATACAGAATAATGTTGCTGAGATTACGTAAAAATATTTCTTGCATTTTGTAAATAGTTATGATATGATGCTGCTCAAAGAAAAGGGAGTAGCGGCCATCGTTATGAAGAACTGGACTTGTTTTTCCTATAAATGGTACATAAATGCGTCAGAACGGCAGATTAAGAATGCCCGCATTATGATATAATCGGCAAGACTTTTGTTTTAGACATTAAGAGAAGAGCTCATGTTATGTCTGAAATGAAAGTCTTTTTCTTTTCTTCAGAAATTTTTAGAAGCAAAAAATTTACTTATGCCAAATGGTGAAACGGAGGAGAAAAGTGAACGAAAAAGTAAATCCATTTAAAAAATTACAGAAGCCGGGAAAACATGTGAAACGTATTGTAATAGGAGCAGCAGGCTGGTAATTATTGCAGGGCTTGCAGGAGATGCTACCTATCAGATCCAGGAGCAGGAACAGGCAGTACTGACAACTTTCGGAGTGCCGAAGGCAGTGGCAGAAACAGGACTGCATTTTAAGATTCCTTTTATACAGAACGTACAGAAAGTAAATACAACGATCCAGGGATTTCCTATTGGATATAGTATGGGAGATAATTCGGTGGTTGAGAATGAGGGCATTATGATTACCTCGGATTATAACTTTATTGATGTAGATTTCTTTGTTGAGTACAGAATTTTAGAACCGGTAAAATATCTTTATAATTCTGAGGAACCGGAAGATATTCTAAAAAATATTTCTCAGAGCTGTATCCGTACAGTAATCGCAAGTTATGATGTGGATGAAGTACTTACAACCGGAAAAGGTGAAATCCAGAGCAAGATCAAAGAAATGATACTGAAACAGATGGAGGAACAGAATCTGGGAATCCAACTTGTGAATATCACAATCCAGGATTCAGAACCGCCCACACAGGAAGTTATGAAAGCATTTAAAGCAGTAGAAACTGCCAAGCAGGGAAAAGAAACTGCTTTGAATAATGCCAATAAATACAGAAACGAAAAGCTGCCGGAGGCTGAGGCAGAAGCAGACCAGATCATTCAGGATGCTGAGGCGCAGAAACAGGTAAGGATTAATGAAGCGGAAGCTGAGGTTGCACGTTTTAATGCCATGTATGAGGAGTATATAAAGAATCCGGAGATCACAAAGAAGCGTATGTTCTATGAGACAATGGAAGATGTGTTGCCGGGAATGAAGATTGTGATTGATAATGGAGATGGAGTGCAGAAGGTTCTGCCGTTAGATTCTTTTACAGGGAACAGTTCAGAGAATCCGACAGAGACACTGAACACAGATCCTGCTCAGGACACACAAAATGTAAATGATTCTGAGAACGAATAATGAAATGACAGAAAATATTTCATATAAAAGGTGTTTTAGTAAAAGAAATACGGAGAATAGAGATATAATTTGGAGAGGACTAATATATGAAAGGTAAGAAAGTTGGAATATTAATTGGTGTGGCTGCAGTGGTTGTAGCTGTCGGAGCGTCGGTAACTGTAACTCAGCAAAATGAATACAAACTGATCCGTCAGTTTGGTAAGGTTGACAGGGTGATCAGCTCATCGGGAATCAGTTTTAAGATTCCGTTTATAGAGAGTACACAGTCATTGCCAAAGGAAACATTGCTGTATGATCTGGCAGCATCTGATGTAATTACAAAAGATAAGAAAACGATGATCAGCGACAGCTATGTTCTCTGGAAAATCAGCGATCCGCTTAAATTTGCACAGACATTAAACTCTTCTGTGGAAAGTGGTGAGAGCCGAATTAATACTGCTGTGTATAATGCCACCAAAAATGCGATCAGCAGTATGTCACAGGATCAGGTGATTACAAGCCGTGACGGAGAACTATCTGATATGGTTATGGAGGCAATAGGAACAAACATGGATCAGTATGGAATCGAACTTCTCAAATTCGAAACCAAGCAGCTGGATTTGCCGGATGATAATAAGGAAGCTGTGTATGAACGAATGATTTCTGAACGAGATAATATTGCAGCGACTTACAAGGCAGAGGGAAACTCCGAAGCAAAGGTGATTCGAAATAAAACAGACAAAGAAGTAGCAATCCAGATTTCTGATGCAAAAAAACAGGCAGAGATCCTGGAGGCAGAGGGCGAACAGGAATATATGAAAATCCTTGCTCAGGCTTATGGAGAAGAGGACAGGAGTGAGTTTTATTCTTTTGTGAGAAGTCTGGATGCGCTGAAGACATCTATGAAAGGTGAGGACAAAACAGTGATACTGTCCGCGGATTCACCGATCGCTCAGATTTTTGAAGGGAAATAAAAGAAAAAAAGTAGCAATAGTACACTCTCAAGTATTTCCAGATTTTTATATAAAATAGATGAGAAATTGATTTTATAAGTAGGTATGAGACTTGACGAACGATATGAATGTGGATATAATAGGTTCAGAAATAAAAAATTGGAATTTTTAACCGGATTTGACCGGCTCGGATATCGCTAAGGAGGAACATTTTATCATGAAAATCGGAAATGATATTTATTATGTAGGTGTAAATGATCATCAAGTAGACCTGTTTGAAGGTCAGTATGTAGTGCCAAACGGTATGTCCTATAACTCATATGTGATCATGGATGAAAAGATTGCAGTTATGGATACCGTAGATGCTAATTTCAAAGACGAATGGCTTGAAAATGTAGCCAAAGTCCTGGATGGTGCGAAACCGGATTATCTGGTAGTACAGCATATGGAGCCGGATCATGCCGCAAATATCGAGAACTTCATGAAAGTATATCCTGACACAACCGTAGTTGCAAATACCAAGACCTTCACTATGATGGGAAATTTCTTCAGAAACCTGAATCTGGACGGAAAGAAGCTGGTGGTTGCAAACGGTGACAGCCTGACACTTGGAAAACATGTGCTGACTTTCGTATTTGCACCGATGGTCACTGGCCGGAGGTTATGGTTACTTATGACAGCACTGATAAGGTTCTGTTTTCAGCAGACGGTTTCGGTAAATTCGGAGCACTTGACGTAGAAGAAGACTGGGACCGCGAAGCACGCCGTTACTATATCGGAATCGTTGGAAAATATGGTGCACAGGTTCAGAAGCTCCTGAAAGCTGCCGCAACTCTGGATATCCAGACAATCTGTCCGCTCCATGGTCCGATCCTCACAGAGAACCTGGGACATTACCTTGAGAAATACGATATCTGGTCCTCCTACAAAGTGGAGAGCGAAGGTGTTATGATCGCTTATACATCTGTCTATGGAAATACGAAGAAGGCAGTAGAACTTCTGGCACAGAAACTGGAAGAAAAAGGCTGCCCGAAGGTTGTCGTATGCGACCTTGCAAGAGAAGATATGGCAAAGGCAGTAGAGGATGCTTTCCGCTATGGCAAACTTGTACTTGCAACTATTACATATAACGGAGATATTTTCCCATTCATGCGTACTTACATCGAAAACCTGACAGAACGCAGCTACCAGAACCGCACCATCGGACTCATCGAAAACGGAAGCTGGGCTCCGGCAGCGGCAAGAGTAATGCAGGGAATGTTCGAAAAGAGCAAAAACATTACATGGCTCGAGAACAATGTAAAGATCATGTCCTCACTCAGCGAAGCAAATGAGGCAGAGATTGAGGCTATGGCTGAGGAGCTTTGCAAATAAATTTTGGCTACGATAAGGTATCAAATTCTGAAGTATATATAGAAAATTATTAAATGCAGAGAATCTGCAACTATACTAATATTAAAAAACAGGGAGTGTACAACTTTAAGTAAGTTGTACACTCCCTGAAATTTTTTACCAGAATATTTGCCTGCCACTCTATTGACAATAGTATGATTTCGTACTATTATACTTTGGTATGAAATCATACCATGAAAGGAAAATAAAAATGTCAGAGATAATTCAAGATAAAGTTAATCAAATAAACTGCCTGAACGAAGAAATTGATTCCCTGTATCATCAGGCGGCATTAAAGCTGGGAGTATCGGACTGCGTTCTGTTTGTTCTTTATATGCTTCACACGAATGACGGGAAATGTCTGCTCTATGATATTTACAAATTATCGGGAATCAGCAAACAAACAGTCAATTCAGCAATTCGAAAACTGGAAAATGAAGAAACGGTATATCTGGAAAAATGTAATGGAAAATCGAAGATGGTATATCTTACTGAAAAAGGAAAAACATATACTTCCAAGACAGCTGCACGACTATTTGAGGCTGAATGTAAAGCGCTAAGCAATTGGACGGAGGAAGAAATTAACCTGTATCTTAAGCTGACTGAAAGATATCATGCAGATTTAAAGAATGAAATCGAATCTTTATAGAAGTGGAAGAACTACTGGAATCTGTCAAATAAGCAGAGGAAAGATTTAAAGAAAATTGTTATAAAATCATCTATAAGATTATGGGACCTAACAACAGAAAGGAAAATAGGAAAATGGAACAGACAATACAGCTTTCGGATCATTTCGGTTACAGACGACTGATCCGTTTTACAATACCGTCAATTCTTATGATGATCTTTACATCCATCTATGGTGTAGTTGATGGATTTTTTGTATCAAATTTCGTTGGAAAGACATCATTTGCAGCGGTAAATTTTATCATGCCATTTCTGATGATCACCGGAGCTATGGGATTTATGTTTGGAACTGGTGGAAGTGCGTTGATTGCTAAAATCATGGGTGAAGGAAAGAAAGAGAAAGCACAGAAAATTTTTTCGCTCCTTATTATGGCTACGATTATCTGTGGAATTGTAATTGGAGCAATCAGCATAATTTTTCTCAGACCAGTAGCCGTATTTCTTGGAGCAAGAGGAGAGATGCTGGAAGAATGTATTATATATGGAAGAATTATTCTCGTAGCATTGCCATTCCTTATGTTACAGTACGCATTTTCAAGCCTGGCTGTTACCGCAGAAAAGCCGAAACTGGGATTGATTGTGACAGTTACTGCAGGTGTGATAAATATGGTTGGTGATGCGCTTTTTATGGCTGTTTTTCAGTGGGGAATCGCCGGAGCGGCAATGGCTTCCGCACTGGGACAGATTGTAGGAGGTATTATTCCGCTGATTTATTTTGCCCGGAAAAATACCAGCCGCTTAAGGATTGTCAGACCGGAATGGGACGGCAGAGCACTGCTTAGAATCTGCACCAATGGCTGCTCGGAACTTATGAGCAATATCTCTATGTCCGTCGTCGGCATGCTTTATAATACACAGCTTATGAAATATGCAGGAGAAGACGGGGTGGCAGCTTATGGTACGATCATGTATGTGGATTTTATTTTTATTGCAATTTTCATTGGCTATGCAACAGGTGTTGCACCGGTGATCAGTTATCATTATGGTGCCGGGAATACAAAAGAACTGAAAAGTTTGCTGAAAAAAAGTTCTGTATTGATTTTGATTTCATCTGCGTTGATGTTTGGAGTATCAGAACTTATGGCAAAGCCACTGGCAGGTATTTTTGTAGGATATGACGCAGCATTGCTGGATATGACTGCGCATGGTTTCTCAATCTATGCAGTTTCCTTTATCTTCGCAGGGATTGCCATATTTGGCTCCGCTTTCTTTACAGCCCTCAATGATGGACTTACATCGGCAGTCATTTCATTCCTCAGAACACTTCTGTTTGAATGCGCTTCCGTAATGATCCTGCCGCTGCTTCTTGGGCTTAATGGAATCTGGTGCTCGATTGTTGTAGCTGAGTTTATGGCAGTGGTGGTAACTTTGGTATTTCTTGTGGTTAAACGTAAAAAATATAGATACTGGTAAAGATTTTTATTGAATCAAGGAAGTTCTCTGTTTCAATTGCGAACATCCGATGGACTTATATGGGGTAGACATCTTCTTTGTCATTTGCACTGTGTTGGACTGTCTTATTTGCAGTATTTTCTGGAATTGCTATAGTTATAGATATAGAAGGTGCTATGGTTTATAAAATATTAAGAAATTATATTCTGCGGAATACATGGCATTCATAATAAATATCTGATACAATAAAATTAATAAAATCGAAAGAGGGTGAGTGGCAAAGTATATTACCACTTACAGAAGATAAAACGAAAGAATACGATTCGATAAAATTTTCAGAATACATGAGATAACAATATGGAATAATGAAGAAAGGACTATCTCATGACAAACAACACGAAACATGAAGATGCGCTTCTGAAAATGGGAATCGGATATTTTCGAGAGCATATTTTAAAAATATTGGGAATCGAGTATGAATATATCGATACCGGATCAACGGAACTAGTAGAACTGACAATACATTCTTTGTTTATGGATTTTACATTTCTGACAACACAGGATATGTATATTCATGTGGAATTCCAGACGACAAATAATTCAGAAGAGGAAGATTTGCAACGGTTTCATGCATATGAAGCAATGTATTCGCATAAGACTGGGAAAAAGGTTATTACTTATGTGATTTATTCTGGTGGAATCGACAAGACGAAAGGTGAGCTGGACTGTGGATTGTATACATATAAAGTGAAGCCAGTGTATATGAAAAATAAAAATGCGGATGAGATTATAGAAAGATTGAAAAACAAAATGAGTGCAGGAGAAAATTTTGAGAAAGAAGATTATGCTGAATTATCATTAACACCATTAATGTCTGGGGATAGAACCAGAAAAGATAAAATTAAAGAGGCTATTTTACTGACAAGATATCAAACAAATGAAGATTCCGATAAGGCATTAGCAATGCTATACACTTTGGCAGATAAATTTCTTGCAGGAAAAGAGTTGGAAGAGATTAAGGAGGCGGTGGCGATGACCAGATTAGGACAGATGTTGGTAGAAGATGGAATGATAAAAGGAAAAATTCAAGGTGCACTTTTATGTGGAAAAACGCCAGAGGAAGTAGCAGAAATGTTCAGTATTTCGTTACAGGAAGTGCTAAAAGTGCAGAAAGAAGAAAATGAAAAAAATATGAGGGAAGTATGACCAGATTACGATAGTTTCTTACGAATGCTGGGAATATGTAACTATGGTAATGTTAGAAAACAGGGAGAGTGCAACTTCTTTTAAGTTGTATTCTCCCTGAAATTTTAACAACCGTAGTAAGAATTCCCTCACCTATAGGTGAGGGGATGAATTGCACATTCGAGCATGTCTGCTCAAATTTATAAAAAATCACAAAACACTTGTTCTGACACAATAAATATATTATAATAGAAAAAGAACAATATGCTCTTGAAGTTTGGACGGTCGAAATAAGCAATAAGTGAGTGTACATAATGGGTTTAGATAATAATTCTCATTCAGCGTTTTTTGCTGATCATGGTTATGAAATGTAGCCGAAAGATGCTGGACGATAAGATGTCAGAGAGAGCAAAAGAAATCTTTGAAATATAGTACCTGTTGAAACAATCCATCAGTATATAGAGAGTCAGGGTGAGAAAAATAAACCGGGCAGTAAAAATAAGAATCTATCCAAATAAAGAACAGATAACCCAGATAGAGAAGACAATCGGCTGCAGCCGTTTTCTCTATAACCGGATGCTTGCGGATAAGATCCGTTATTATCAGGAAGAAAAAAAGATGCTGAAAAATACGCCGGCCGGATATAAAAAAGAATATCCATGGCTGAAAGAGGTAGATTCTCTTGCGCTGGCGAATGTACAGTTAAATCTGGAAGGGGCTTTCCGGAAATTTTTCCGGGAACCGGGAGTGGGATTTCCGCAGTATAAATCAAAAAAACATTCGCGGAAATCCTATACAACGAATATGGTAAATGGGAATATCTGTCTGCAGGACAGGTTCCTGAAACTGCCAAAGATGCAGCCGGTAAAAATAAAACTCCACCGTATGATCCCGGAGGGATGGAAGCTGAAATCAGTGACTGTGAGCAGGGAACCGTCCGGAAAATATTTTGCCAGCCTGCTGTTCGACTGTGAAAACCAAACAGCGGAGAAAAGACAGGCGGAAAAATTCCTGGGGATGGATTTTGCCATGCATGGGATGTGTGTATTTTCTACCGGTGAAAGAGCCGGATATCCCATGTTTTACCGGAATGCAGAGAAAAAGCTTGCCCGGGAACAGAGAAAACTTTCCAGATGTGAAAAGGGCAGCCGTAACTATAAGAAACAGAAGAAAAAGGTTGCTTTATATCATGAAAAGATAAAGAATCAGAGGAAGGATTTCCAGCATAAGCTCAGCCACAGCCTTGCAGAAGACTATGACGCAGTATGTGTGGAGGATCTGAACCTGAAGGGGATAGCCGGAGGTCTGCATTTCGGAAAAGGGATACAGGATAACGGATACGGTCAGTTCCTTTCCATGCTTGGATATAAGCTGGAAGAACGTGGAAAATATCTGATAAAAGTAGACAGATATTTTGCATCCAGTAAGATATGCAGCGTATGCGGACATAAGAAGAAAGAGCTGGCATTATCAGAACGGATATACCTATGCGAATGTGGAAACCGGATGGACCGGGATGTGAATGCGGCGGTCAATATTCTGAAAGAAGGAAAAAGAATATATAAAAAATGTGCATAATAGCACAGAAAAGATCCGTAACCGGATAAAAAAAGAACCGCGGGACACGCGGGGATAGCCTGTTTTAGCTTTGCCCTGAAGGGCAATTGAGCAGGAAGCTCCCACTTCAAAATCTGTAAGATTTAAGTGGCGTGAGTATGTCACACTGAGAATTCCAAGAAGCCTGCATAGACTACTGGCAGAACATTCTCAGAGAGAGGGAATCGGCATGAATCAGTACTGCGTATATCTTCTTTCGAGAATGATGCGGTATTCTCAAAATAGCGATTATAAGTAAGCTGCAAAGCATGTTATTGAGAGCGGAATGCACAGTAACATGGAAAGAGCCGATGAAAAAATAAGCAGTTGACAAAGAACAGGTACATTGTTATAATTGCCTACATGAACAAAGGCGTTCTTTCTATAGAAAAGTAACTGTAGAAAGTGCGCCATTTTTTATATCATTATAAAAAGAATCTATAAAACTTCCAGACAGGACAAAACTGTATCGAAGAATCATTAAGAAAGCAAAAACAGCAGAAACTATGCTGACAAGGAGTGAATGAAAATGGGGAATTATACCAGAGAAGAAATATTACAGATGGCTGAGGAGGAAGACGTGGAATTTATCCGTCTCCAGTTTACAGATATGTTCGGAACGCTGAAAAACATCGCCATAACTGCCCGGGAACTTCCCCGTGCGCTGGATAACCGATGTATCGTAGATGGTTCCTTTATCGCAGGAATCGCAGGAGAATCTGAACCGGATATGTACTTAAGACCGGATCTTGACACTTTTGCAATTCTCCCATGGAGACCACAGCAGGGAAAAGTTGCCAGACTGTTATGCGATATCTATTGTCCGGACGGAACCCCTCATGAGAGAAGTCCGAGATATATCCTGAAGAAAACCGCCCGGGAGGCAAAGAAGGAGGGATACACCTGTCTGGTAGATCCGGAATGTGAATTTTTCCTTTTTCATACAGATGATAACGGAGTTCCGACTACTGTAACACATGAAAAGGCCGGATATCTGGATGTCAGTCCTGTGGATCTGGGTGAAAACGCAAGACGTGATATTGTATTAAATCTGGAAGACATGGGGATTGAGGTAGAATCTTCTCACCATGAAACTGCTCCTGCACAGCACGAAGTAGATTTCAAATATGGTGAAGTCCGTACTATTGCAGACCGGATCATGTCATTTAAGATGACGGTCCGTACCATTGCCAAACGCCATGGACTTCATGCGACATTTATGCCTAAACCGCGGGCAGAAGTAAACGGCTCCGGAATGCACATTCATTTCTCCTTATTTAAAGATGGAAGAAATGTATTCGTCAATCCGGGAAATCCCCAGGAATTAAGTGAAGAAGCTTATTACTTTGTAGGTGGTCTTCTGGCTCACAGCAAAGAGATGGCACTGATCACCAATCCTATCGTAAATTCCTACAAACGTCTGGTTCCAGGCTATGAAGCACCGACAGAACTGACATGGACAAAGAATAACCAGAATTCCCTGGTAAGAATTCCGGGATCCAGAGGGATGGAAACAAGGATCGAGCTGAGAAGTCCGGATGCAGCAGCAAATCCGTATCTGGTATTTGCAGTATGTCTGGCAGCAGGACTGGATGGAATCCATAAGAAGATTTATCCGACCAAGTCCTCCAGCAGAGAGCTATCTGAAACAGACCAGAAAACAATGAAGATTGAGAATCTTCCGGGAAATTTGAACGAAGCAATTGATTACTTCGAACAGAGTGACTGGATCAAAGAAGTACTTGGAACAGAATTTTGTAAAGAATACGCAGCAGCCAAGAAAAAAGAATGGCTGCGCTATACAAGAGAAATCTCAGCCTGGGAAATCGAGGAATACTTATACAGAATTTAACCGAATCAAACAAGTCCCCTGTAGAAATTGTAAAAGGCAATAAGCAGTGGGTGGGGACTTGTTTGTATCAGGAGGAGCGAAGCTTCTTCTGATAAACTGCGAAGCAGTTATTCGGTTATGAGCAAGTAGCGAAGCGGATTGCGAACATCCGCTTGATCAAAATCAAACAAGTCCCCTGCGGAGGTTGCAAAAAGCAATAAGCAGTGGACGGAAACTCAGACTGTAACAGAAATAGGAGTGGCAGAGTTATGAGCAGCAGCATTGTGATTGCGTTACCGAAAATTGAAGACGCAAAGAAAATCCGCACAATACTTAACAGACATGGGCTCACAGTAGCCTCTGTCTGCAGCTCTGTCTCTAATGCGCTGGCCAGTATCTCAGAGCTTGACAGTGGTGTTCTGATATGTGGGTATAAGTTGACAGATGCCTATTATAAAGACGCTCTCGATGACCTGCCACAGTATTTTGAAATGCTGCTTCTGGCTTCTCAGCGTATTATAGATGAAGCACCGAATTCCGTCAGCACTGTACAGATGCCGATGAAAGCAAGCGCACTGATAGATACGGTCAATGACATGCTCTATCATCTGGAACGCCGGATCAAAAAAGAAAAAAAGAAACCAAAGCCCAGATCAGAAAAAGAACAGAATTATATCTCGAATGCCAAACGCCTTCTGATGGAAAAAAACCAGATGACAGAAGATGAAGCATATCGACACATCCAGAAATGCAGCATGGATTCAGGAACCAACATGGTAGAAACTGCACAGATGTTACTCATGCTGATGTATGATGAAATCTGATTTTTCAAACACGTTCTAAATAAAATATCCGAAAATAATAAGGAAAATTTTGTAAAAAATGACGATATTATTTTGACAGAATATGTGGTAATATACAGAATATATTTTTGTTCATATCAAGTTAGAGGCAAAATACATTTTAACCCTAACATTATATTATATATAGAAAGAACACAAACAAACATAAAATAGATAATAACAGGAAGAATGATTACAAAGGCGTAATCAGAGAGTCCAGGGGATAAGTGTCTCCGGATTTTCTGATTACGCCTTTTTGATATTCCAGGGTTTTAGCCAAAAAGTCGTTGTGCTTTCACGAAAAGCCTTTTGAACTTGTAACCAGTGAAGATATCACAAAGGTTTTCAGAAATGAAGAAATGGAGGATGAGGAAATGGAATTTATGGATGGAACATGGAAAAAAGAAATCAATACCTGGGAGGAACTCGTAGGTAATAATCTCCTGAACCAGGAAGCCGTAATCGAAGGCGCTGTTCACAGCATCCGTAATATGGGTGATGTGGCATTTATCATTCTTAGAAGAAGGGAAGGCTTATTCCAGACAGTCTATGAAAATGAAATGGCAAATGTTTCCATTCATGAATTGAAGGAAGCAATGACGATCAGGGTGAAAGGAATCCTGCATGAAGAGGAGAGAGCACCCCACGGAAGAGAGCTTCGTATTCGTCATATTGATATTTTATCAACACCGGCAGAGCCACTTCCAATGGCAATCGACAAATGGAAACTGAACACTTCCCTGGAAGCAAAATTAAACTACAGACCGATTTCCCTGAGAAACATTCAGGAGCGTTCCAAATTTAAAATTCAGGAGGCACTGACAAAAGCATTCCGCGATTATCTCTACGGACAGGGATTCACAGAAATCCACACTCCAAAGATCGGAGCAAGAGGAGCAGAGGGTGGAGCAAACCTTTTCAAGTTCAGCTACTTCCACAAACCTGCAGTACTTGCACAGAGCCCACAGTTCTACAAACAGATGATGGTTGGCGTATTTGACAGAGTATTTGAGACAGGCCCCGTATTCCGGGCTGAGAAACATAATACCAAACGTCACTTAAATGAATACACCAGTCTGGACTTCGAGATGGGATATATTGACAGCTTCGAAGAAATTATGGCAATGGAAACAGGATTCCTCCAGTATGCCATGAACCTTCTGAAAACAGAATATGCAAAAGAAGTACAGATTTTGAAGCTTGAGATCCCGGATGTATCCAAAATTCCGGCAGTCCGTTTCGATGTAGCCAAGGAACTGGTATCACAGAAATATAACCGTAAGATCAGAAATCCATTCGATCTGGAGCCGGAAGAAGAAGCACTGATCGGACAGTATTTCAAAGAAGAATATGGCTCAGATTTCGTATTTGTCACACATTATCCGTCAAAGAAACGTCCATTCTATGCAATGGATGATCCGGAAGACGCAAGATTTACCTTAAGCTTTGACCTGTTATTCAAAGGCCTTGAGATCACAACAGGCGGACAGCGTATCCATGATTACAATATGCTGGTACAGAAAATTGAAGACAGAGGTATGACGCAGGAAGGCATGGAACAGTATCTGGATACCTTCAAACATGGTATGCCGCCTCACGGTGGACTGGGAATCGGTCTGGAACGTCTGACCATGCAGCTTATCGGTGAAGAGAATGTTCGTGAAACCTGTCTCTTCCCTCGAGATATGAACCGTCTGGAGCCGTAAACAAGTCAGAAACTTGGAAAGCTGCCTATATATTGACCGGAAACGGCAGGTTGATTCCGGGCAGAAAGAAATAAAAGCAATATAGAATGTTACAGGCAGTATATATAAGGAGAAAATCATGGCAAAGATCATAGATGATGAAACAATGGAAAATGTCTGCATCCTGGCCAAGCTTTCCCTCTCGGAAGAAGAAAAGGAAAAAGCAAAAGCTGAAATGCAGAAAATGCTTGATTATGTAGAGAAACTGGATGAACTGGATACATCGGAAGTAGAGCCTATGTCCCATATTTTCCAGGATGAAAACGTATTTCGTGAGGACGTTGTCACAAACGGAGACAACAAAGAAGCAATGCTGGCAAATGCACCGAAGGCAAAAGAAGGACAGTATCAGGTTCCGAAAACCATAGGATAGGAGACAGGACAATGGAGTTGGAAAAATTAACAGCCCTGCAGCTTGGGGAAAAAATAAAACAGCGTCAGGTCAGCGTCCTGGATGGAGTAAAAACTGTTTTTGAACAGATTGAGAAACAGGATTCAGAAGTACACGCTTATCTTGACACATATAAAGAAGAAGCATACAAACGTGCAGAAGAAGTACAAAAAGGCATCGAGGACGGTACTTATACCAGTCCTCTTGCAGGCGTACCGATCGCGATCAAAGATAATATCTGTATTAATGGAAAGAAAACTACCTGTGCATCAAAGATTCTTGAGAATTTTGTGCCTCAGTATAATGCAGAAGTTATTGACCGTCTGGAAAAAGCCGGACTGGTCATTATCGGAAAAACAAATATGGATGAATTTGCCATGGGAAGTACAACAGAGACCTCCGCTTACGGCATCACCAGAAACCCATGGAACTTAGAACACGTACCAGGCGGTTCTTCAGGTGGTTCCTGTGCAGCAGTGGCAGCAGGAGAAACTTATCTGGCACTTGGTTCAGATACAGGCGGATCTATCCGTCAGCCAAGTTCCTACTGTGGTGTAACCGGAATTAAACCAACCTATGGAACAGTATCCCGTTATGGCCTTGTAGCTTATGCATCTTCCCTGGATCAGATTGGTCCTGTAGGAAAAGACGTATCTGACTGTGCAGCTCTTCTGGAGATCATCGCAGGACATGATACAAAAGACAGCACATCCATGAAAAGAGAAGATCTTCAGTTCTCCAAAGAACTGACAGGAGATATCAAGGGGATGAAATTCGGAGTTCCTGAAGAATATCTGGCAGAGGGACTTGATCCGGAAGTAAAAGCATCTTTTATGGGTGTTCTTGATACGCTGAAAGAACTGGGAGCAGAAGTAGAATTCTTCTCTATCAAAACCATGGAATACATGATTCCGGCTTATTATATTATCGCCAGTGCAGAAGCAAGTTCCAACCTGGAACGTTTCGATGGAGTGAAGTACGGTTTCCGTGCAGCAGAATATGAAGGTCTTCACGACATGTACAAAAAGACCAGAACAGCAGGTTTCGGTGAGGAAGTAAAACGCCGTATCATGCTTGGTTCCTTCGTGTTAAGCTCCGGTTATTATGATGCATACTATCTGAAAGCACTCCGCACAAAAGCCCTGATCAAGAAAGAATTTGACCAGGCATTTGGCAAATATGATGTGCTCCTTGCACCTGCATCTCCATTTACAGCACCGAAGATCGGTGAAAGCTTAAAAGATCCCCTTGCCATGTATCTTGGAGATATCTACACAGTAGCAGTCAATCTCTGCGGTCTTCCGGGAATTACAGTTCCATGCGGAAAAGACAGCAAAGGTCTCCCAATCGGTATCCAGATGATCGGGGACTGCTTCATGGAAAAGAAAATCCTGCGTGCAGCACACGCCTATGAAACCAGCCGCGGCTCCTTTGCCGTGCCAGGAGAAGGAGGCACCAGATAATGAAACAGTACGAAACAGTCATAGGACTTGAAGTCCATGTAGAACTTGCAACAAAAACAAAAATTTTCTGCGGATGTTCCACTGAATTCGGAGGAGCACCCAATACACATACATGCCCGGTCTGCACAGGTATGCCGGGTTCCCTGCCTGTATTAAATAAGAAAGTAGTAGAGTTTGCCCTGAAAGCAGGTCTTGCAGCAAACTGCCAGATCCATCAGTACTGCAAATTTGACCGTAAGAACTATTTCTATCCGGACAACCCACAGAACTATCAGATCTCTCAGTTATATCTGCCAATCTGTCATGACGGATGGGTAGAGATTGAAACCTCTGCAGGCAAAAAGAAAATCCGCATCCATGAAATGCATATGGAAGAGGATGCAGGTAAACTGATCCATGATGAATGGGAAGACTGCTCCCTGGTAGACTATAACCGAAGCGGTGTCCCGTTGATCGAGATCGTATCCGAGCCGGATATGAGAAGCTCTGAGGAAGTAATCGCCTATCTTGAAAAACTCCGTTGTATGATGCAGTATCTGGGTGTATCAGACTGTAAACTTCAGGAAGGCTCCATGCGTGCAGACGTTAACCTTTCTGTCCGTGAAGTGGGAGCAGAAGAATTCGGTACCAGAACAGAGATGAAGAACCTGAACTCTTTCAAAGCCATTGCCAGAGCAATCGAAGGCGAAAGAGAACGTCAGATTGAACTGATTGAAGAAGGCAAGGCAGTTACACAGGAAACACGCCGCTGGGATGACAACAAAGAATACTCCTACGCCATGCGTTCCAAAGAAGATGCCAAAGACTACAGATATTTCCCTGATCCAGATTTGCCTCCAATCCATATCTCTGATGCATGGATTGAAAAGATCAAAGCAGAACAGCCGGAGCTTCGCGAAGTGAAACAGGCCCGTTATCAGGAAGAGTACGGACTTCCGGCATACGATGCGGGAATCCTTACAGAATCCCGCCATCTTGCAGGTCTTTTTGAAGAAACAGCAGCAATCTACGGAAATGCAAAGAAGACAGCAAACTGGTTTATGGGTGAGGTACTCCGTCTGACGAAAGATAAAGCTATGGATCCGGAACAGGTATCTTTCTCACCGAAGCATCTTGCAGATCTTCTGGTAATGGTAGAAAAATCCGAAGTCAGCCCTCAGAATGCCAAAAAAGTCTTTGAGAAAGTATTTGAGGAAGACATTGATCCTGTAGCCTACATTGAGGAACATGGTCTGAAGATTGTAGAAGACACAGGACTTCTGGAAGAAACCATCAACAGGATCCTGGATGCTAACCCAGGACCACTTTCAGAACTTCTGGGAGGTAAAGATAAAGTCATGGGCTTCTTTGTAGGTCAGATCATGAAAGAGATGAAAGGCAAGGCAAATCCTGCAAGCGTCCGCGAGACACTAATGAAAGAAGTAGAGAAGCGCAAATAAAATAAATCACCCCGGACATTATGCCCGGGGTAAAAATGTTATTGTTCATTTTATTTTCAGTAACATAAAAAATTTAAAATTATTCTTTAAAGATACTTTTAGGCTTTACATTGCTAAATAATTAAGTATAATAAAACTCGAATAAAACATATTTGAAGAAAAGACACAAACAGAAATGGAAAGGCAAAGCAGCAGCCTGCTGTAGACAGGTATATAAAAACTGCGAAACATGCCAGGGAGGAAATCAAACATGGTAACAGTAAACCACAACTATCTGAAATTACCGGGAAGCTATCTGTTTTCCACAATTGGAAAAAAAGTAAAAGCATATAAAGAAGCCAACCCACAGGCAAACGTGATCTCACTGGGAATCGGTGATGTAACCCAGCCTCTGGCTCCGGCGATCATTGAGGCACTTCATAAATCTGTAGATGAAATGGGTGATGCAGCTACATTTCATGGTTATGCACCTGATCTTGGTTATGAATTCTTAAGATCTGCCATTGCAAAGAATGACTACAAAGACAGAGGCTGTGACATTGAAGCAGACGAAATCTTTGTATCTGACGGTGCAAAGAGCGATTCCGGAAATATCCAGGAAATATTCGGACTGGATAACAAGATTGCAGTGTGCGACCCTGTATATCCTGTATATGTAGATACAAACGTAATGGCAGGCCGTACAGGAGAATACAACAAAGAACGTGGCAACTTTGATAACGTAATCTATATGCCATGTACAGCATCCAACGGCTTCCTTCCGGAATTCCCGGAAGAAGTACCGGATCTTATCTACCTTTGCTTCCCGAATAACCCAACCGGTGGTGCGATCACCAAACCGCAGCTTCAGGAATGGGTAGACTATGCAAATAAAAACGGTTCTGTAATTATCTATGATGCAGCATACGAAGCATACATCTCCGAAGAAAATGTACCGCACAGCATCTATGAGTGCGAAGGAGCAAGAACCTGCGCCATCGAACTGCGCAGCTTCTCCAAAAATGCAGGTTTCACAGGTGTTCGCCTCGGCTTTACAGTTGTACCAAAGGATCTGGTTCGTGACGGTGTAGATCTCCACAGTCTCTGGGCAAGACGCCATGGCACAAAATTCAACGGTGCTCCATACATCGTACAGCGTGCAGGAGAGGCGGTATACTCTCCTGAAGGAAAAGCACAGCTGAAAGAACAGGTAGGCTACTATATGAGCAACGCCAAAGCCATCTACGAAGGTCTGGCATCAGCAGGCTATTCCGTATCCGGTGGCGTAAACGCTCCATATATCTGGCTGAAAACACCGGATAAGATGACTTCCTGGGAGTTCTTTGATTATCTTCTTGAAAAAGCCAACATCGTAGGAACTCCAGGCTCAGGATTCGGTGCACACGGTGAGGGATTCTTCCGTCTCACTGCGTTTGGAACACATGAGAATACACTGGAAGCAATTGAACGAATTAAGAATCTGTAAGCAGCTTCCTGATAGGGACGAGTGGGATTATAATCTCGTAAAATTTAGCCGAATCAAGTAAGTCCCCTGCGGAGCAGTTATTCGGTGTAGAGCTGTGTAGCGAAGCGGATGATTTTATCCGCCTGACTATGGAAATGAAAAACGGCAGGACGAAAAGCCTTGAAACTCAAGGGTTTCGGACCTGTCGTTTCTATTTCATTGTAGATCCAGATGGATACTGGCTTGAGATTCTGCCGTAAAGCTGGCTGAGAAATCGAAAAAAATTTGCACCCCTGGCATTCTGGCCGTTTGGAAAGCAGTTTTTCAAGATGGCAAGACTTTCTTTCATGCCATTTGGTGCCAGTGTGATAGGGTAGAATACAAAAATTTAAGGCGTCAGTGGAGTATTCCACTGGCGTTTTTTATTTAATTCACTGGCGAAGACGATGAAGTAATGAATTCTATATCCAAATGAGTATATTTATTGTGCATATGGAGAATCTATCTCCATCAAATCTATTGAAATCTCCATCATTTAGCATTAAAATGATGGAGATAAATTCAAAATGAAGGAGATTTCAATGAGAAATTTTGATTATATTACAAATCCTGCGAAGCTGCTGACACCTGAAATTGTTCAGATGGTTGGCAGTATTCATGAGCATAAAGGTAAACAGGAATTATTTCTGGAAGCAAACATAGATGAACTGAAAACTCTTCTGGAAGTTGCTTTAATTCAAAGTACGGGAGCATCTAACCGAATTGAAGGTATATTTACAAGCGATAAACGTTTGGAAGAACTGGTAAGTCAGAAAGCAGAGCCACGTAATCGGTCTGAACAGGAAATTGCCGGATATCGTGAAGTGCTGACTATGATTCACGAAAGCTATGAATATATCACTCCAAGACCAAACATTATTTTACAGTTACATCGTGATTTATATTCTTATTCCCAAGGAAACATCGGTGTACCTATAAGAACTCGGACAATGTAATTGCAGAAACCGATGCCGAAGGACACCAGAAAGCTCGTTTTATTCCAGTTCCAGCTTTTCAAACTGCAGAAGCAATAGACGAACTTTGCGCTCGTTTCCTTGAAGCATGGGAAGCAAATCTCATTGATAAACTGATTTTAATCCCCATGTTCATTCTGGATTTTCTGTGTATTCATCCTTTCAATGATGGAAATGGTAGAATGAGCCGTCTGTTGACTTTATTGTTGTTCTATAAGGCTGGATATATCGTTGGAAAGTATGTCAGCATGGAAATGCTGATTGAAAAAACGAAAGAAACATATTATGAAGCTCTTCAAGCAAGTTCTGTTGGTTGGCATGAGGGTGAAAATAGTTATGAGCCTTTTGTTAAGTATTATTTGGGTATTATGCTGAAAACATACAATGAATTTGAAAGCCGTGTAGAACATTTGAAGTATCATAATCTTTCCAAGCCGGATAGAATTAAGGCGGTGATTGATAATAAGGTCGGTAAGATAACGAAGAAGGAAATTATGGAACTATGCCCTGACATAAGTAAGGTTACCGTGGAAAGAACACTGACGGATTTAGTTAAGAGTGGGTATATTGCAAAGGTCGGTGCAGGTCCATCCACCGGTTATGTCCGTATTTGAAAAATTATTTTCTATAAAAAAGATCCATTTCAAGCGTAGCGTTATATTTGTAGTAAACCAGAAAGGTGGCGTTGGAAAGATATGTTTTATCATAATCTGTGAAATAAGATGGGTTAATTCTTCGATTTACATGTTTTTTTAGGCGTTCTGGCATGGTATTATGGTACTTATAAAGAACCTATTATGTTTGTTGGAGAGAGCGGTGAAAAGTTATGAAGCTATTATTTAAACAAAGGCTGTTTTCATGGTTTGACAGCTATGATATCTATGATGAAGCAGGCAACACTGTTTATGTAGTAAAGGGCCAGTTGTCCTGGGGACATAAACTTGCAATTTATGATGCTTATGGAAATGAAGTAGGAATGGTTGTTCAGAAAGTTCTTACCTTCCTTCCTAAATTTGAAATTTATAAAAATGGCAGTTATATCGGATGCCTAAGCAAAGAATTCTCATTCCTGACACCACATTATAATATTGATTATAATGGATGGCATATTGATGGAACAATTATGGAATGGGATTATAGCATTCTTGATCGAAGCGGTTATTCAATTGCACGGGTTAGTAAAGAATTGTTTCATATGACTGATACATATGTTATTGATGTGCCGGATACAGAAAATGCGTTGGATGCTCTGATGTTTGTACTTGCGATTGATGCAGAAAAATGTTCCAGGAATTAAATAGTTGATTTTGGTGCCCGTGTGATAGGGGAGAATATAAATGAAAGATATATATTAGAATGAGTTTCAGGAGGAGTAAAAATGTTATCATTATTATTTACAATTTGTATGATCTGGTTTGTAGGAAAATTTTTTGTTTTTGGGTTAAGAGCATCTTGGGGAATTATGAAACTGCTTTGTACAGTTATTTTCTTTCCGGTAATATTGATTGGTATGGTTATAGGTGGACTGCTGTACATTGCTTTTCCATTGTTGATTGTCGGTGGTATTATAGCATTGGTAACATCACATTCATAATGGATCCAGAGAAGAAAAAGAAGCAATTCGAAGAACAGAAAGTATAGTTAATCAATTACAGCGTATGTAAGGTAAAAGGCAATGAGTCAGAAATGGTTCATTGCCTTTTGTGGTGTTATAGATTATTTTAATTTTTCTTTCTCAGCATTTAAGAGTTTGAGATTGAGCCTCTGTTCTCCAGCTGTCTTATCTACCCAAAGATTCAAAGAGTCTATGGCCAAAGAAATTTCATCAAGTTTTTTACTGATATAAGCAAAATCTTTTATTTCATCATCGCTGATCTTACCGTCACGGGCAATCTGAATCAGACGACCGGTAAGAGGGTTGATTTCATTTAGACTGGCAATGGTTTCCAGGATGATATTTGACAAATCAGTTACTTCTACTTCTGGAACGTAGCGATAGCCAATTTCACATTTGTGAGAGCAATAATAATTGCAAAGATCTGGTCTTTTGTAGGCGTCTGCCATCTGAAGGATATCATAAGGCGTAGGTTCTTGTGTTTCATATTCAAATTTTTCAATTTTTGAAGCAGAGACAGCATTCATTTTTTCACTGGCCTCTGCTCTTGTAAGCCCAGCTGCTTCTCGGCAAAGCTGATAAATTGTTTTGTTTTCCCGGGTGGATTGTTTACCCATGAGAATTTCCTCCCTGTATAGCGCTAAACATGAGGATTATCTATCTTTCAGACCACATGCTGAGCGTGTATTTCTTATATGAATTTTATTATACATAAATTATGAACTAACAACAAGTAATAGGCTTTGTAAAATTATCATTTTAAGGTTTAGTTTTTCTTTCTCGGTATTTAAGGTGCTTTTTTCTGTCGCTAAAGGATGGACTGAGACTAAAAAGTACGGTAAAATCAGTATTAGAGCGTGTTTGAAAAATGATGCCCTGAAATCGGGAGTGGATGGAGAATATTTGTTATGATCAGAAAGCTGAAGAATATAGATATTAATAGAGTTGCTGACATATGGCTAAAGACCAATCTGAAAGCACATTATTTTATTTCTGAACAATACTGGACAAGTAATTATGAATTAGTGAAGGAAATGATGTCACAAGCGGAAGTCTATGTGTATGAAGATGATAAAATGATTCAAGGATTTGTAGGATTAAGTAACGAATATATTGAAGGTATTTTTGTTTCTGATGAAATGCAGTCATGTGGTATAGGTAAGCTTTTGTTAGATTATACCAAGAATAAAAAAGTCAGATTACGATTAAATGTATACCAGAAAAATACCAGAGCTCTCTCTTTTTACCAAAGAGAAGAGTTTAATATCCAATGCGAAGGATTCGATGGTGCTACTGGTGAAAAAGAATATCCAATGTTGTGGCAGCAGAAATAGAAAGCGATTTTGGGGAGAATTCCCATGGATATTGCCAATATGGTACTGTTTCTTTGCTCTGAAAAAGTGGGCTTTATCACAGGTGAAAACATCTGTATTGACGGTGGTATGACAAAACAAATGATTTATCATGGCGATTGTGGGTGGAGATTTGACATCTAAGTCACGTATTAGAAACACAGAATGTACAAAAGGAGAAGAACTATGAAATTTAAGATGATTCATGAAAATTACAATGTATCAGATCTGGACCGATCTATTAAATTTTACAACGAGGCCCTTGATCTGCACGAAGTGAGAAGAAAGACTACAGATGATTTTATTATTGTGTATCTGAGCAACGATGTAAGTGATTTTGAGTTGGAACTTACCTGGCTTAAAGATCATCCACAGCCGTATAATCTGGGTGAATGCGAATTCCACTTAGCATTCAAGGCAGAGGATTATGAGGCAGCGCACAAGAAGCACGAAGAGATGGGGTGCATTTGCTTCGAAAATGAAGCGATGGGAATCTATTTCATTGTAGATCCAGATGGATACTGGCTTGAGATTCTGCCGTAAAGCTGGTTGAGAAATCGAAAAAAATTTGCAACCCTGGCATTCTGGCCGTTTGGAAAGCAGTTTTTCAAGATGGCAAGACTTTCTTTCATGCCATTTGGTGCCAGTGTGATAGGATAGAATACAAAATTTAATGTAGCGATGATTGCAAGACATAATGTAGATAGAAAAGTATATTTATATGATATGGTGAATATAAAAAAGAAACGAATATATTTTGGAAATCATTTTACAATTAAATGAGTAACTTCAATGAAAAGCCAGCCCAGCTATTCATCGGAAAGATCATAGAAAAGCCTGGTTCAAATACACTGATTAATTTCAGTGCATCCGAACCTGTTTTTTTGTTCCATTTGCCACGCTCGCTTCCAGGAGATTTCAATGACAAACCTTCTCTCATAAGGTATAATACTAAGCAGAGCATTTTGTTTTGCTCATCATGAAATGAGAGGGAGTTCTACTTCAATGGATGTGAATGTGATCAATGAATTGCAAAACGGCCTAAGTGCCGCATATATAAATGGTTCCATGGCGGCGAATCTGGCATATAAGCCAGCGTTTGTATCGAACAATCCGGAAGAGGGGAAGAAGGTTATTTCATCCGTAGAGGATGAATTACTGCGCTGCGAAGAGTTTCAGATCAGTATTGCATTTATCACAATGGGTGGTGTGACACCACTTCTGCAGACGTTAAAAGAGCTTGAGAAAAAGGGCGTTAAAGGACAGATTCTTACGACAAATTATCTGAACTTTAGTGAACCGAGAGCGCTTGAAAAACTTAATAGTTTGAAAAATGTTACTTTGAAAATGTATGACGTGGAAGCGGCTGGAAATGGTTTCCACACGAAGGGATATATTTTTAAAAAAGAAGAGATTTATCGAATCATCATCGGAAGCTCTAATATGACAAGTGCGGCGCTGACGGTAAATAAAGAGTGGAATACAAAACTGATTTCTACGGAAAATGGTGAGATTGCGGAAGAAATCGTAGAAGAATTTCAGAAGTTATGGAATAGTGAGTACGCTTTACCATATAATGATTTTTATGAAGTCTACAAAGAACGCTACAATATTATAAAACACCAGCGGGAAATCGCAAAAAGCGAAGAAATCCCGTCACTGGAAAAATATAGATTAAAGCCAAACTCCATGCAGGAGAGATTTATTGCGAACTTGCGAAAGATTCTGGAGCAGGGAGAAGAGCGGGCATTGCTGATCTCTGCCACCGGAACAGGAAAGACCTATGCATCCGCATTTGCTATGCGTGAGCTTGGTTTCAAAAGAGTGTTATTTCTGGTTCATCGTGTAACACTTGCTAAGCAGGCTAAAAAATCTTTTGAAAAAGTTTTTGATAAGAAAGTGACAATGGGCTTGGTGGGAGCAGGCTTCTATGAATATGAGAAGGATTATGTTTTTGCAACAGTAGAGACTTTGAACAGAGACGCACATTTGCTTCGGTATCAGCCAAATGCCTTTGATTGCATTATTTTGGATGAGGCTCACCACAGTTCTAACAATATTTACACCAAGGTCATTAATTATTTCAATCCGAAACTGTTTTTGGGTATGACTGCGACACCGGATAAAAGAGATGATAATCAGGAAGGCAAAAATATATATGAGATTTTCCATTATCAAATCGCTCATGAAATCCGTTTACAGCAGGCAATGGAAGATAATCTTCTTTGTCCGTTTCATTATTTTGGTATCAGTGAGGTTATTTCCCTGGATGATAAAACATTGCAGGCTGCGAAGCTGACAGATGAGGAATTCAATCAGCTTACCAGTGATGAGAGAGTGAGGCATGTGATCGAACAGTCGGAATATTATGGCTACAGTGGCGATCGTGTAAGGGGACTTATTTTTTGCAGTCGTGTTAAGGAGTGTGAAGAATTATCAAGAAAGTTTAATGCTCTGGGATACCGTACAATTGCTCTTAGTGGTGCTGATAATGAAGAAAAACGGCAGGAAGCATTCGAGAGACTGGCAATGGATGAAGCAGATGCAACGGAAGAAATGCAGCCCTTGGATTATATTTTTTCGCGAGATATATTAAATGAAGGTGTGGATATCGTTGAGGTGAATCAAGTCATTATGCTTAGACCAACGCAGTCTCCCATTGTATTTATTCAGCAGTTGGGACGAGGACTTAGAAAGGCACCAGGGAAAGAATATGTTGTTATTTTGGATTTTATTGGAAATTATAATAATAACTTTATGATTCCGGTAGCTTTATCAGGAGACCGTTCTTATAACGCTGATGTAATCCGCAAATATGTAATCAGTGGAAATAGTACAATACCAGGGGCTTCAACGGTTCATTTTGATGAGATTTCCAAAGATAAGATATTTAGATCCATTGATAAAATCAAAGGGATGAAAACTCTGATCAAAGAAAGCTATGTTTCTCTGAAGAATCGGTTAGGGCGGGTCCCGCTTCTGTATGATTTCTATGAAAATCAGGAAATTGATCCACTGGTAATTATTAGAGAATATAAAACATATTATGCCTTTATGCAGGCAATGGAAAAGGATAAATACAAGAATAGCCTAAACGAACAGGAGAAATTAACACTGGAGTATTTGTCCAAAACAATTCTCTCAGGAGTGCGCCCTGATGAGCTTGCAATATTAAGTCAATTGCTTTACAGAGATCATATAGGGGTTGCAGATTTTATAAAAGAATACCAAAAGACCTATGGAATTAAAATCAGCACATCACAGGTAAGTGAAGCAATTCAGGTGCTACAAGGACATTTCGTGAGTAAAGAAGCAGAATATCAGAAATTTCGTCAGATTGATATTCTGGAAAATGACCAATCAGGAATGATCCGAAGACTGCAAAGTTATACAGAAAGACTTGCACATATTCAGTTCTACACACAGGTGGAAGATATTATAAAAGTCGGTATTGCCAGATACAAGGATAAGTATTTTCCGGGGCGAATTGTGGATAGTCCGTTTGTATTATACGAAAAATATTCCAGAAGAGATGTAAGCCTTCTTATGAATTGTGGCAAGGATTTATCTTCTATTATGTATGGTATGAAAAGAATTGAAGATGATGTTTTTATTTTCATTACATATCACAAAGAAGAAAGTCAGGACGAAAAAAACTATGTAGATGGAAAGCCTGATTATGCGGATGCTTTTGAGGATGATCTGATTTTTAAGTGGGACTCTCAGATTGGGAAAGGCCTGGATAGTTCATATATGAAAGATGTACTGGAAGCTGAAAGAAAGCACTTACTTGTGAAAAAGTCAGATGCGGAAACAAGCTTTTATTACATGGGACAATTCACTGTGGTAGAAGCCAGAAATGCCCGGAAAGAAGATAATCGCGGACGTATGCAGCCGATCACGAAAGTAACGATGAAAATGCAGCATCCAGTGAGAGAAGATTTATTACGGTATTTACAGTCAAATATTACAGCATAAATGATTTGAGGTACGAAAAAGATGAAGACGATAAAAGTAGTTGCAGCAGTTATCTGTGACAATATGAAAGAAAAGAATAAAATTTTTGCAACGGCTCGTGGTTACGGTGAGCTGAAAGGCGGCTGGGAGTTTCCAGGAGGAAAAATCGAAGCAGGTGAAACACCTCAGGAAGCATTAAAGCGAGAAATCATGGAAGAACTGGATACAGAAATTAAGGTAGGGGATTTGATTGATACTATAGAGTATGACTATCCCACTTTTCACCTTTCCATGGATTGCTTCTGGGCAGAGGTTACAGCTGGTCACCTGGAACTAAAAGAAGCGGAAGCTGCAAAATGGCTTACGAAGGATCAACTGGACAGCGTTGCCTGGCTACCGGCAGATGTCACTTTGATAGAGAAAATTCGAAGAAACATGGAGAACTGATTTCAAATATTATTTCTAGAGGGATTGCTATGATATACACAGTAAAACGAATTGAGGAAGACCTGGACTTCGGTTGTGAAGAGCGACCGAAAGGCATGCCAGTCATGGCAATAGTGACGCTTACGAATTCTTCAGGAGAAGAAATAAGGATAAAAGCAGAGGATGCCATGCTTTATGAATGTAACATCAATGAAGGGGACAAGGTTTGCCTTGATGTGAATAATAAGTTGGAAAAAGTGGCACTTACGAATTGATGGGAGTGCCGTTAAATGCTATTGATTATCGTTGTTTTTGGAAAGCTGTTTCTGCAATGCAGAAAGCTGAATATCAGGTTAATTCCATAATCATTGAATTAGATTGGGCTATTGGGGAGTAGGTTTCAAAGCAAATAGATGCAATGTATAGCTGGTATCGTTACGAGTCAAGATTTGCTTTGCCAGTGTTTAATGAAGTTGGGGAAATTGAAAGATATAATGTTTTTAATGTAATAATGGTTATTCGACATGCAAAAGATGGTAAAATGTATCTATATGATATAATGAACATAAAAAAAGAAACGAGCACCCTTTTCCAGTCCGAAGACATTACTCAGTAAAAAACCCATTTCTTAGTTATGATTGTACCCCCATAGTAGCAAAAAGTCAATAAAAAGAAACGAATATATTTTAGGACCGAGATTCCTAAACAGCATTAGGTTGATAAAGTTCGCTGTTCGGGTTATAATTTAATATAATATATTTTTGTATAAAATGATGTTGGGAGGCCGTATGGAATATTTATCAACAACTCAGATTGCTCAAAAATGGGGTATATCATCAAGAAGAATACAAAAGATGTGTATAGAGAAAAAAATTCCAGGAGTAATGCGTATCGGAAACTATTGGGCGGTGCCTGCAGATGCAGAAAAACCTAAAGACGGTAGGATAAAAAGCGGACGGTATATTAAGTTAAAAAAGAAACAATAACTATTATTAACCAGTAGGAGTTTTATTTATATGGATAAAGCATTTGACTCTGTGTTTCAGCGAGAAGTTGATGCGTTGGAACTTTCAAAATCTATAGAACCATTGTATGGTACACAGTTTAGATATCAATGTTTATGTTGTGGAGAAGAAGTATTCCTTGCTGCGGCTGAAAGTAGCGAGAAATCGCCTCACTTTCGTCATAGAAGAGGAAATAATGATATTGAATGTGAGCGTTATCTTGGACAGCCGGGTGCATTAGAACACTATGTATCTATAAGAAAACATACTATGGACAGTATTGGCTTTTGCTTCAATATCGACCACATGACTTTTGAGATTTCGCTGACGCTTTCAGATAAAGATATCAGCAACTATGCAGAAAATGGCGGGCAATTCTCTTTACATACAAAATATAATGCGCCGGCATTTTTTAGTATGCCGATTAACAGAGGTAACCTTATACCTGATACCGGAAATTATTACACAATTTCAGAATACTCCAACGATTATTACGTTTCATTTAATGCTGAAAGTACAAAAACATTATGTGAGAATGTACTGAAACGAAACAGTAAGTTGAATATTTACAGGATAAGTCAGTCCAGTAACCATTACAAACGAATCGTATCCGACATCTTGTATACAAATTATTGGTACTTAGCAATTTCTGAAAACGAGGATAACATTAAAGATTTAATTGCTCTGCAGAGCACAGAGATAGATGGTGAACCTTTTAAATTTTTCACACAAGGCAGACAATTTTTCGCTGTACGGTTTGTTATTTATTCTGCCGATTATTCTGCGAAAATCTTTTTTCAGAAACAAGAATTTCGGGTGGAGAAATCGGAGTCTATGGATATTCTATGGCCTCCTGTATATACGAGAGACGAGGATGTGATTATTAAATCAGATAATGTTTTTATATTACCAAGTTTTGAATTGATTCCTCACGGAAATATTGATGCCAACGGGATGGATGTTAAAAAAGTATGTCCTGATGTATATGAACTCACTTTTAATCAAAGAGTAACTATTTGCGAAAAGAATATTCAGTGTAGGATCGTGAAGGATGAGAAAACGATTTTGGATTCAACTTACGAAGAACCTGAGATTATTCACGCTGATAAATACATTGTTCCGGATACATATGACTATTTTATATTTGATAAGAATGGATGTGATCGTCTGGTTGCTGGATCGAAGGCATACCTTTCTGAAACAAATCACATTCTCGGGTATAAAAACGGACATGTTCGTGTTATTGTATTGGCAACTTCAAATAAAACAACTGATAAAAAGAAATTGATAAACGATATTGTAAAATATCATCCTCAGTCAGAACCGTTTGAACCAGATGATTTCATGGAGATTGTTGCGGATGAAACAATTTTGCTCTATTTGGAAAACTGTTATAGGAGCGGACAGATCAACACGGTCATCAAGAAGTACATTAAGGAGAGTCTGATTTGAATTATTTAATAGATCTTACAGAAGAAGATATAAGATATGTGTGTTCTGCTATCCCATATCAGGAGACAACTTCATATTTTAAAAGATATCCAAAGGAATTTGCTAAATTGAGACCCGGTTTTCGTGTGAAATCTCTCACCAAAGAAATGGTGTCTCGTACACTTTATGAATTTCGGACAAGGGATTTTGTTTCAACTTATTTGATCAAACATATTGACAGATGGATTAAAGAAATTGATGAAGAATTAGCAAAAGCCAAAGAAGAAGGCCTTAACCAGGATGCTGCTTACATAAATGTTCTGTCGCATTCGTATTTTTCCGAGAATGTGGCTCTTTTCTTTAAAATAAAGGAAGAAGAAAAATCAGAAGATTATCTTAAAGTATTAAGTTCTGCAGTATCTTTTGAAGCAGGCTACAGAAATAAAGAAAAGGAAGAACTGCATTCAATAAAGAATCAAATAAAAGTACTTTCTGAAAATAAAAAAGAGCTTGAACAGCAGGTCGTTGACGAACAGAAAAAAGCGGAAGAATTTAATAGATGTAAAAAAGAACTGAAAGAAAAACTGGAACAAAGTTCTTGTTTACTGGAAGAAGAACAGGAAAAGTACAAAAAAGCAAGAGAAAGAGCTGAAAAATATGAAGCTGAACTAAAAAAGACAAAAGAAGACGAAATCTGGAAAACATCAGAGATGCAGCAGAAAATCGAAGTCTTGACTAAAAGAATTGACGAACAATCTGTTCAGGAGGAAGAGTATTTAGCGAATCTTTCAGAACTGAAATCTAAACTTGCTTTTGCCGAAGAAGATATTCAGACTTGGAAAAATCAAGTACGAAATCGTGAGAAGCAGATTTTTACTTTCAAAGCAGAAAGAGCTACGTTATTAACAGAGAAAGATGCTGACAAAAAGCAGATTAAGGCTCTTAAAGAAGCTCTTGAGCAGGAATTAATAAAAGAAAAACAATACAAAGAGCAGTTAGCGTCTGTTCGTACTGAAATGAAAGCTCAAGCCACGGAGGCTGAGATCATGAAAACAACCGATGATCAGGAAGATATCAGCATTGCTGTAAAAACTATCTCAAAGAGATATCATGATAGTGAACGATATATGCCAATGTGTCCTGAAAACATGGATGATTTTGACGAATATTTCTGCCATAACCTTGAAAATATTGGATTCGATCAAAACGAAGATGGTTCAGTAGACTTCCTTTGTTATCTTGAAAAAGTATTTTTTCAGGGTGTTCCTGTACTGATTAAAAGAGGTCCTGGAATAAATCTTGCTAATTCTCTTTCAAATACGCTTTATGGCGTACCAATTGCGGCACGTTTACTTTGTTCAGAAGGCGCTAATATACAAATCATTGATGAGTTTCTAACTAAAACACCAGACAGAGTTGTGTGTTTGGATGGCTTTGTAGGAAACTGTAATGTAATGGAACTCATTCCGGTACTTGAGCAGCACCGGAACAAAATCATCATACTTACATATATGTTTGACAGAACGCTGACTTTTGTACCAAATGAGATACTATCACATGTTCATTTTATCAACGCAGATGAATTTAGTTCTTTATTAAAAATCAAAGATATTACGGAAAATCCTTCAGAAATAAAGGAAAAGCCATTTGCGTACAAAGGCATTGTCAATCCAGATTTTCGTCTGCAGAAGATATTCAGGGATATTGCTTGTGAGTGTGGAGTAGAAGAATCTGCAGCTGTAGCGATGGCAAGCATGATTGAGAATGAGAATCATTTGAACGAGATGTTGATGTTTACACTTCTTCCGTATGTAGCAAAGGTTATCGGAAAGAATCCATACAACTGTTCTAAACGCCTTCAGAGATACGCAGGAGAAACTGGACGCTGCTTAAAGAAAGATATAATAATGAGGTGGTTTGGATAATGAACAGATTAATTGAAATTATGGCATCCGATATGGGCATCCGGCCATATATGAATGAAGAGGATGCGTCCTTCGAATTCAGGGTTATCTATTCTGCCTTAGGTCAATGGTGCCTAAAATCGGCACTAACCGAAAAAGAGCATGAGAAGGGAATCAGCAAAAGTGCCCAAAGTATATTGCTACATAATCTATTAGATAAATACGTAGCCCTTTGTCCGGAAACAAGACCGTACATGTTTGTTTCTAAATATATAGATATTGCTGTCTTCATTCGCAATCTCTATGAACAGACCGGATATTTGCTTACCAAGGAAAATAACAGAAATATTTTAAACAACAGCAAAGAGACAGTTCGGTTTTCCGACAAGTTATACCTATATCTAGGGGTTCCAGAGGAAAGTTATACAATTAATGGTCTCGGTATACATATAGACAGAAGCATTTTGGAAATATCGCTTAATGAATTTCTTGTTCGCGACAGCCTTACTCCTGATGAATATTTGAACGTTGTTTTTGATGAGTGCGATTTTGATACCAAAGACATCAATTTAGATGATCTTGAATTCTTTAACCCATATTACTATGGCAATGTATCCAGTTCCTGGCACAGACGAATGAAGTCAGATATTACGATGGCACGAAATATTGCTTTAGGACTATATTATAGAGTCATAAGAAAAGAGAACGGAACATATCTCTTTGCAGATGATAAGAATACGGATGATCTTGATGCACTTACAGGCGCAGAATTCCGCAGAAAATATATAGCATTAAAAAAGCATTACGACAATCCAATGCATCTCCTTATATGTCCGATTGATGAGGAATACTCGCATATACGCGTTCTTGGTCAGCTCCCCAATAGAGAATATTATTATCTTCTCATGAATGCATGGCCAAAAAACAAATTTACAGATCGGAATAATTTTATTATTCGTAACAAATTAACGGAACAGGTTGCAAAAGTCCTTGGCGCAATTGGATTTACTGCAAGAAATGGTGAATTTTATGGATAGAAACACAAATGCTGTACAACAGTACTATCAAACAATCAGAGATCGATTAGCAAATTATATTAAATCTGATTATCTGGCGAACAGTGAGACGCTTCTTTTGTATGCAAATGATATCTTAGGAGAAATGTGCCCTGAAGAAATTAATATTGCAAAAGAACCTTATATCGAAACATCTTCTTCTTATCGAAAAGTAAACGATGGAATCAGGGATGCAGAAATACCGGACAATGTGAAAGAGGTTCTGCTTAAACTTGTTGAAGCGAAACTTGGTATTTACTCCACGCCTTTTGAGCATCAGGTTAAAGCTCTTGAAGGGGCAATGAACGGAAGAGACTTGTTTGTATCTACAGGTACTGGTTCTGGTAAAACAGAATGTTTTTTGTGGCCGATCATTTCTCGGGCTATAGAAGAATCATTAAACAGGCCAGATGATTTCAAGCTTCCAGCAGTCAGAACACTCATTATTTACCCGATGAATGCACTTGTATCTGACCAATTGGCAAGATTCAGAAAAATCATGGGTTCTAACATTTTTAAAGAGATTTTTACATCTTCTTCAAATGCAGAACGCATTCCCCATTTTGGAATGTACACCGGTAGAACTCCATATTCAGGAGAACCAAAGAATAAAAAGAATATAGAACTTGCAGAAAAGTACCGTGAGCACTATCTTATTGATGAATCAACATCAGAAGAAGATCAGAAAAAGCAGATTAGAAGAATTAATGGTTACAAGAGCATCAATAAATATCCTGCCAGAAATGGTGGCGAAGAAGGACTTAGAAAATTTATTGAAAATCTTGAAAACGGTATTCATCAGCCAGGGCCTTTTGATGCTGAATATATCACAAGATTTGAAATGCAGGGGAATACCCCTGATATTCTGATTACAAACTATTCCATGCTTGAATATATGCTGATGCGCCAGATGGAGTCTGGTATCTGGGATAATACAAAAGAGTGGCTCGAAAAATCAGAAGAAAACAGACTTCTTATCGTGCTTGATGAAGCACATATGTACAGAGGGTCTTCAGGTGGGGAAATTGCGCTATTATTAGACCGACTGTTCTCACGTCTTGGACTCTCTCTTGATAAAGTTCAGTTTATTCTTACCACTGCGAGTATGCCTGAAGGGGATGAAGAGGCGATTTCTGACTTCTTTAACGGACTTACTGGGAAAAAGTATTCTGAATGTGTGAAGTTATTTGGTAAGCGTGAAGCTATACGTACAGAGTATAAAGTTATGACTGATGCTGCATCGCTTGCGGCAATCGGAACAAGTCAGGTGACTGAAACAGAGATCAGCGATCGAGTAAGAGCTTTTGCTCATAGCGTTTTTCATGTGGATCTTTCCAGTGATATTTCTACGGAAGAAGCCCAAGCATGGCTGTATGATAATCTTCCTGATTATCAAGCTTTTGTACGGCTGCATGAACTTTGCAGAGAAGGAGCAAAATCGTATTCTGTATTAAAAGAAGAAGTATTTGGCAATGATGAAAAAGGCGCAGATGCATTTGATGCATTGCTTGTGATAGTTTCTCTTGCAAAAAAGGATGATGAAATTCTTTTTCCTGTAAGACTTCATATGTTTGTTCGTGGAATTCAAGGACTATATGCTTGTTCTAATCCACATTGCAGCTGTGATGGGAAAAAGTATTCTGAACAAGAAAAACTTCCTCTCGGCAAGGTTGTTTCTGTTCCTCGATATAAATGTAAATGTGGAGGAAGAATGTATGAATTGGTAAACCATGTAAAGTGCGGTGCTCTGTATTTTAAGGTGTACGTGCAAAAACTTGAGGGTACTGGATACTGGTATGTGTTTCCGAATAAAGGCCTTCATGGAGGGGCAAATGAGTTGACAGAGATGCTTTTGTATATTTGTCCGGATGACTATGAACTTGAGGGGAAAGACAAACCGGCATATCTTGATCCGATTACGGGTAAACTATACCTTAATTATAATGGGGATGATTCTCTGTTAAAGGTTTTGTATCCGGATTATGATGAAAAAAATGACCGCTTTATGTTTGGAAAGTGTCCAAAATGTAAAAAAAACATGCCGTTAAAGAAGCCAACAGATTTGGCAACAAAGGGGAATATTCCATTTTACAACCTTACAAAAGCACAGTTTGAACTCCAACCAGCAAGAGATGAGCAACTGATAAATGAAGGTAAAAAAGTACTTCTATTTTCTGATTCGCGACAGAATGCAGCTAAACTTGCCCTTGATCTGTCAAAATCGTCTGATGCAGATGGTTTCCGTCAGGCAATCATGCTTGCATCTAAAAAACTGGCAACAGATGGAAAAGAGCATTCCCTAAAAGAACTTTACAATACATTCTTAGCTGTATGTGTTGAACAGAAATTGGACTTTTTTACTAGTGAAAGCGCTGGGATTTTCCTCGTTCATCGCGAGAAAATAGAAAAGCGACTAAGAAAAGGAAGAGACATAACGAGGGAGAATTTTGAACCGCTGCCATACGATTATTATGAACAGCTTTTGACGTTCTTTACGGAAAGTCCTCGCTCCTTCAAGGATATCGGCCTCGGTTTCCTTGGTCCTATGGATGGTGTGCTTGAAGAATGCATCTATGAACTCGAAGAAGATTATGATATTGAAATTGACAAAGAACTTTTACACTCTATTTTGGTTCTTCTTTTTTGGGATGTTATGGATGATAATGCTGCTTTAGGAAATGTTATTGATGATGAAATTAGAAAAAATCTCCCTGGTCGTAGCAAGATACTTAAATTTGGGCTTGGAGCCGATTTTATGACATCGATTGATAAAGAGTTTATCAACATAATCAAAAATACGACAGGTTTCAGTGATAAAAAAATGGAAGACCTTTTGAAATGTATCAAAAGTAGCTTTTTTGGGCCGGGAACTAATCAGCGATATTATCTAAAACTCGACGCAGTTAAGATCGTCATTACTGACAAAGAATTCAATTGGTACAGATGCGAAAGATGTGGTAAGATCTCTCCATATAAGATTGGTGATACCTGTGGTTCCTGTTTTAAATCTAAAAATCTTCATACGATCACGAATGATGATCTTTCAAGATTTGATTTTTGGAGAAAGCCTGTTATTGATGCAATCGAAGGAGCGGAGCGGATTCACACAATCGATACTGAAGAGCATACAGCACAGTTGTCACATAAGGAAACAACCAGTGATATATTGAGCAGAACAGAAGATTATGAGATTCGTTTTCAGGACATTGATGCTGGAGAATCGGGTGAAAATTCTATAGATGTTTTAAGTTGTACTACAACAATGGAAGTTGGTATTGATATTGGTTCGCTAACTGCTGTAGGATTAAGAAATATTCCTCCGATGAGAGAGAATTATCAGCAGAGAGCAGGTCGTGCCGGTCGAAAGAATTCTGGCATTTCCACTATCGTAACATATGCTTTTGGCGGCGTTCATGACAGTCACTATTTCAGGCACCCTGACGAGATGATCTCTGGTGCGCCAAGAAAACCATGGATTGACAGATCAAATCCGAAAATCGAGCAGCGTCATTTTAATATGAAAGCGTTGAATAGTTTTATGTCAACGAAGAAGATGAAGAGCCTTTATGACAGCATTGAAGAAGTAGGGATTGTTTCTTTCTGTGAAAACTATGTTGACTTATTTATTGAGCACTGCGAAAACCTTGATTTCCCAGTGGATGAAACGATCGAAAAAATCTGCAAAATCCGTGACATGGTGCTCGCAGAAGGAAAAAGAAATGAATATTTTAACGGCGACAAAGAAACATCTGCATTTGATGTTTTTTATTCAGAAGGATTTATCCCGTCATATTCGTTCCCTAAGAATGTGGTAAGATTCTGTGTGGAAACGGATTCAGAACGCGGAAGAAGAGCTCCTAAGGACATCAAATATGCACCAGAAAGAGATATTGCTGTTGCAATAAGCGAATATGCTCCGGGTCGTTTTATCACGATTGATAAAAAAATATATAAAAGTGGAGGTTTGTATTCTAATCCAAGACCGAGAGATTACGAACAGAATCAGGCTGAATACTATTTTAACAGCAAGGATTATAAAAAAGACATTATTGTTTGTTCGGAATGCAATTGGTTTGGAGAGGCACAGGAAATATATACAGAATGTCCATACTGCCATGCACGTGTCGAACATCGCACGATGATCAAACCATGGGGCTTTGCTCCTGTAAAGGGCGATCCTGTAAAGTATGAAGATGAAGAAGAAGAAAAAACATACGCTGAAGCACCGTATTATTCTTATGTACCAAAAGAAACTGAAATGAAGACGTATAAAAAGAGTCGTATTCGTTTCGCAAAGTTGGAGGATCATCATGTTCTTACTGTAAATATGGGTAAGAAGAAAAATGGTTTCAACATTTGTAAAAAATGTGGTGGTGCAGAAGTTGCATCACCAATTTCAACGGGGGAATACCATTTTTCTCAACCTTATCACGACCGTTATATCTGCAAGCATGAAGGAACGGTGGCTACCAATATTTATTTGGGATACGAATTTCTTACAGACATGTTTATGCTTGATATCAAGTATGATTCTGAAAAATTAGTGTCAAGATATGACAATGAAGAAAGGAGTATTTTAAGAGCTGCTGCTACGACGCTTCATGAAGCAATGAAAAAAGCGGTTTCTCTTTCCTTAGATATTGACTATAATGAAATCAACGGCGGATGGAGAACAAGATATGAAGATAACGGAGAAGCTCATATTGAAATGTTCTTTTACGACAACCTTACCAGCGGTGCCGGTTATTCTTCTCTGATGGGTGAAGAAGGAGTTCTTGATGATGTAATGATTCGGACAAGAGAGATCCTTTCAGAATGTACATGTTCAAGGTCTTGCAAAAATTGCCTTGATAACTTTTATAATCAGCGAAATCATGATTTATTTGACAGGACACTTGCTCTTCAGCTGTTTGATTATGCATTGGAAGGAAAATATCCGGAAGATTATTCTGAAGAAGAACAGAAAGAATTGCTAGTTCCTCTAAAAAAACTGATCAAAGAATCAAAAGGGGAAAACCCTGAAGATATGATAGAATTTGAAGTGATTCCATCATTAAGAAAAAGAATCCGAGATGAAAAAAGAAAGCTGTATTTGAACCCATATACCTTTCAGATTGGATTTATAATGCATTTTTGGAGTATAACGGTAAGGTTAATGAATAGAGACATATACAAAAGCAAAGGAGGTGATGTATATGTATTATTCGCCATTAAGGTATCCAGGAGGGAAAGGAAAATTAGCTTCTTTTATGGAGTATATGATTGATCAGCTTGGGCATCGGGGCGGCACATATATTGAACCGTTTGCCGGCGGAGCCGGAATTGCAATGGAATTGCTTTTAAGAAATGTTATAAGCCGAATTGTGATAAACGATTATGACAAAGCGGTATGGTCTTTCTGGAAAGCCATTCTCACAGAGACAGATCGTTTTGTTGAAGAAATCAGAACGGTTCCTCTTACTGTGGATGAATGGCAGAAACAGCACGAAATTCTTGTTACCAAAAACGATAAATATAGTTTTGAATTAGGATTTGCTGCTTTTTATCTGAACCGCACTAACCGTTCTGGCATAATTAAGGGTGGAGTTATTGGGGGACAGGAACAGGCAAAAGATTGGAAAATGGACGTACGTTTCAAGCGAGAAGAACTGGTAACACGTATACAGAGAATTGCTGCTCGGAAAAAAGATATCAAGTTGTACAATAAGGACGTAAATAGTTTTATCAAAAATTATGTTCCTCTGTATGAAGAGAATGCACTAATTTATTTTGATCCTCCATATTTTAGAAAAGGACAGCAATTATATATGAATTTCTTTAATTATAAGGATCATGTTCGTATTGAACAAGAAATCCGCGAACATGTAAACTGTGATTGGATAATCACTTATGACTATGAACCGCAAATTGAAGAAATCTATCACAATTATAATCTTCGCCTTTATGATTTAAACTACAGCGTTTCAACTAAACGTAAGGCAAACGAACTGATGATCTTTAAAGATGGAATTATTATTCCACCTGATGAAGAATTGAATTCAAAGAAAATTAATATTCATATTAGACCGCTTAGTTTGGTGGACTAAAGTTTTAGTAACTGAGTACATCATTATCCCAATATGTTTGTTCTTGTTGTATTTAATGGGAAGAAAGGTAGGACAGAGGCAAGCTTGGGAGTGGAAAACAACAACTTAGCCCACTATTTGCAAGGTTGTATCAAAGCAAAAATATGAATGAGACCGACAGTTCGTGGCTGCCGGTCTTTTATTATCGTATGTCTTTTGATTCTTCTGGCAAACTTCCTAAATAGACCTTTTCTTTCAGGTTTCTTAACAGATGAGCTGAACTTTGGTCAGCATGTACCGAAATGCGGATCATATCAATTGGACTGACGTGCGGTCTAACTGCGCTGAAATGCGACCTGGGTGGACCGGAGAGCCGAAATAATCAATCACACCGTTTCAAACGAAATGTTCACACCGGTCGAGTAAAATTTACAATGGATTTGTTTAAATGAAGTAGGAGTAAATCCATCTTATTATTATAAATAAAATCTTCTCTCTCCCATTTCATTCATCCAGAAGAATGCTGCAGAGAATTCTTTTGGTTTTGTGAGTACCGGCACAGTGAGAATTTCTTTCTGTACTCTAAGTACCTGTGCCAATTTTTTTAATAGTTCCTCTTGTGGCATGCGTACATTGGATTCATATTGAGCGATCTGAACATCAGCGGTGTTTTCAGGAAATCCAACAGTCATGCCGAGTTGTTTCTGGGTAAGATTGTTTTTGCGTCTTAAATATTGTAATTTTTCTCCAAATGTAATCATAATCATATCCTCGCGTTCTACATGTATCTGTGTTGAGGTGTCGGCGCGGCACCTCATACCATCAGAACCCTTTTGAAAAAGGAACTCTTTTTCTTTTCTGCGGAAGAAGATCCGACCGGATCAAAGGCCTGCTTTGGATGGGCGATGGATTCCTGCTTCTGTACAAACGCTTAGAAGACGGATCTCTGACCTGGCCCAGGACAGAACAGGAAGCTGCCGAGCTTACAGAGGAACAGTTCCAGTATCTGATGCTCGGATTAAACCCGCTGGATTCAAAGGTCAAAGAGGTTCACCCGAAAAAAGTATTGTGATCTTTGGGCAAAACAGAGATTTTTTCAGAGCTGTCATCAAGTCAAAAATCAGTCATTATAACACAGGTTTTAAATAATTCCCAGACGCACGTAGTGCAGCTGGGAATTATTTAAAAGAAACTTTCTGAACCTTGAAAACACTATATTTTCTTATGTTCATGGATGTTATACGGCTTCTGGCATATAGGCATAATGACGAAGATACCGTTCCTGGAAACTCGCCATTTTCCGCGGCTTCTGTTATAATAAAGGCATTGAAAAGGAGCGGAGCCATGGATAATAAACATACACTTATTGAACTGAATGCAGGCCGTGACTGAATTGCTTAAGATGGGAGTAGATTATAGTTATGTAATGCAGACTATGCATAATGATACGCTGGGAAGTCTGCAGAAGAGATCAGAGTTGTTAAAACGAGCAGAACGTCTGTTGGATGGAAATGTTTCTTGTGTATGCATCAATCGTGCAGAGAGCGAGGTAACCATGTATGCGGAAGAAGAAAATCGCTGGCGTTGTTCCTTCCGGTCTGATGGAAAATGGATCAATGTAAATGAACTTCTGCAGGCATTTGGCGAAGGTGGACATGCTGCAGCAGGTGTGTGCAAGCGGACGAATGATGTAGAAAAATTTAGGCAGGAAATCCTTGAACGGATTGTTGTGATGAGAAAGCTTTCCAATTAAGATAAATAAAAAATGGAATACAGGAGAAAGTAAATGGTAAAACAAATAGTAAGAGACGTTTTATTTTTAGGTCAGCCATCCGAACCAGCCACGAAAGCAGATATCCAGGTTGAAAAGGATCTACAGGATACGCTGCAGGCGAACAGAGAACGTTGCGTTGGTATGGCGGCGAACATGATTGGTGCAAAGAAGAATATCATCATTGTGAATATGGGATTCATAGATGTAGTGATGTTCAATCCAGTGATTGTTTCAAAGCATGGCATGTATGAGACGGAAGAAGGTTGCCTGTCGCTGGATGGTGTTCGCAAGACGACCAGATACCAGGAAATTGAAGTGGAGTATTATGACTTTAACTGGAAAAAACAGAGGCAGAAGCTGTCTGGATGGACGGCACAGATCTGCCAGCATGAAATTGATCATTTGTCTGGGAAGATCATATAATCGAATGCGAATTGTGAGGTGGCCGGCATGTTAAAAAATGTACTGATCGTGGTAGATGATATAGAAAAATCCATAGAGTTTTATAGGGATTTATTTGGATTGCAAGTGATTCTTCAGAATGAAGGGAATGTGATTTTATCGGAGGGTCTTGTTTTGCAGGACGCCGGTTTATGGGGAAAGACGCTAGATGAGATTTCTACTCCATTCAATAACAGGATGGAACTGTATTTTGAGGAATTTGATGTAGACGGATTGCTTGCGAAATATGAATCTGGTAAATATTTTGTCCGATATGCCACGGAACTGACAGAACTTGCAGGTGGGCAGAAACTTGTAAGGCTGTATGATCCGAGTGGTAATCTCATCGAGGTTCGCACTCCGTTTATGTGTAATTGAGGGATAAGGGGAAATAATCACAAACAGAACACAGGAGAATCGGGAGGTGTAGAATGATGGAAAAGAAAAGAACCTATATTGCAATCGATCTTAAGTCATTCTATGCGTCTGTGGAATGTAAAGAGCGAAATAGAGATCCTTTAACGACCAATCTTGTGGTTGCGGATAAAAGCAGAACAGAAAAAACAATCTGTCTTGCGGTATCTCCAGCCTTAAAGTGTCATGGGATCCCCGGAAGGGCTCGTTTATTTGAAGTTGTTCAAAAAGTAAAAGAAGCCAACAGCGCTCGCAGGTGGAAGGCGCCGAACAGAACCTTTATCGGAGCTTCTGATGACAGCACAGAATTAGATACCAATCCGGCACTGGAGATTGATTATATTGTTGCGCCTCCCCGGATGGCTCTTTATCTGGAATACAGCACCAGAATTTACAGCATTTATCTGAAATATATTGCACCGGAAGATATTTTTCCGTATTCGATTGACGAAGTATTTATGGATGTAACGAATTATCTGCATACTTATAATATGACCGCAAGAGAACTTGCAATGACCATGATACAGGATGTGCTGAAAACGACAGGTATAACAGCAACTGCAGGAATTGGAACGAATATGTATTTATGCAAGATTGCGATGGATATTGTAGCGAAGCATATTAAAGCAGATAAAGATGGCGTACGAATTTCGGAACTGGATGAAATGTCATACCGAAGGAAACTCTGGGGCCACAGACCTCTTACTGATTTCTGGAGAGTCGGAAAGGGATATGCAAAGAAGTTGGAAGAATATGGCCTTTATACGATGGGTGATATTGCCAGATGTTCCATCGGAAAAGAGAATGAATTATATAACGAAGATCTGCTATATAAACTGTTTGGTGTTAATGCGGAGCTGCTGATCGACCATGCCTGGGGGTATGAACCCTGTACCATGGAAATGGTCAAGGCTTACAAACCGGAAACGAACAGTGTTTGTTCCGGGCAGGTACTTCATTGTCCTTATGACTTTGAAAAAGCAAAATTAGTCGTCAAAGAGATGACGGACCAGATGGTTTTGGATTTGGTGGATAAGAAGCTTGTAACAGACCAGATCGTGTTGACGGTTGGTTATGATATTGAGAATCTGAATAATGCCGACAGGAAAAAGCAGTATCATGGAGAGGTTACGATCGACCGTTATGGAAGAAGAATTCCGAAACACGCACATGGAACGACCAATCTGAAACGGCAGACTTCCTCAACAAAACTGATAACGGATGCAGTAATAGAACTATATGACGGGATTGTTGACAGAAACCTGCTTATCAGAAGAATTAATATCACAGCGAACAGGCTTGTGGATGAAAATTCTGTAAAGAAAGAAAAAGTGTATGAGCAGTTGGATCTTTTTACGGATTATGAGGCGCAAAGGAAAAAGCAGGAAGAGGAAGAGGCTGCGCTGGATCGCGAAAAACGTATGCAGGAAGCAATGCTCAGTATTAAAAAGAAATTTGGAAAAAATGCTATGCTGAAGGGGATGAATCTTCAGGAAGGTGCAACCGCCAAGGACAGAAATGAACAAATTGGCGGACATAAGGAATAAAGGAGTTGGAAGAGGATGAAAAATAATTCTTATGACGATATCATCAATTTACCGCATCCGGTCTCTAAGAATCATACGCAAATGCCTCTTCGGGATCGGGCAGCGCAATTTGCTCCTTTTGCAGCTCTGACCGGACATGATGCTGCGATAAAAGAAACGGCAAGATTAACCGATGAACGATTGGAACTGAGTGAGGAAGCGATTGCTCAGCTGAACGAAAAAATTAATATAATCAGAAATAATATCGGTATAGAACAGAATGTATCCATAACTTATTTTGTTCCCGATGCAAAAAAAGCCGGCGGATCCTATGTTACGTACTCTGGTATTGTAAAAAAGGTAGATGAATATGAGCATACCATAATTATGACGGATCAAACGGTCATTCCAATCGAACAGATAAGTGATATTAAATGTGAAGAGTGGTAAATGTGAAAAATGTTTCACTGGGAAAAGTGAAAACAGAAAAAAATTATTCTGAAAAGTCAGAAAAACCCTTTTCTATTGTCGTATTACATGGTATACTGAATACCGAAATGAATGATATGCAAAATAGGATTTTATGCGTTAAGTGTTCGGTGAATGGGGAGTTGTCACTGAAACGAAAAGTGCGTCTTACGGTATATTATCCGCACCCGTTGCAAACAATATAAGAGGATATCTCATATTGTGTTAGGGAATGTTTTCGACATACATTCTATCACAATTGGAGATATCCTTTTTTACTGAATATCCACTTGAGTGTGTTCAAAAGGATAATCTCCATTCAAAAAAATACAAAGGAGGTTATTTTATAATGGTTGACAAATTGAAAATTGAGCAGGCAGTCCGTCTGCTTCTGGAAGGTATCGGTGAAGATATCACACGGGAAGGTCTGATTGATACTCCTGACAGGATTGCCCGCATGTGTGAAGAAATTTACGGAGGTCTTGGTCATGAAGCGGATCAGCATCTGTTAAAGCAGTTTCCTGTAGAAAATAATGAAATCGTGCTGGAAAAAGACATCACCTTTTACTCCATGTGTGAGCATCATCTGATGCCTTTTTATGGAAAAGCTCATCTTGCATACATCCCCAACGGCAAAGTTACCGGTTTGAGCAAACTGGCACGTACAGTAGAGGTTTATTCCAGAAGACCACAGATCCAGGAACGGCTTACTGTTCAGATTGCAGATGCTTTGGAGCGTACTCTGGATCCCAAAGGAATTATGGTAATGCTGGAAGCGGAACATACCTGTATGACCATGCGCGGAATAAAAAAACCGGGTAGCAAAACAATCACTACTGTAACCCGTGGTGCGTTTACAGAAGATAAGGAACTGCAGAAAATGTTCCTTTCTATGGTAAAAGGATGAATAACAATTTTTCAGATATGGATCGTGTCAATCAGATCTGGAGGCACCCGGTTTATCAGGAACATTATAAAAAAATACAGGAACTTGAGAGTGAACGGATCTTCTGCCGTCATACGCCTGAACATTTTCTGGATGTTGCACGGTTGATGTACATTTATGCACTGGAGGAACATCTGGAGCTGCCCAAAGAGCTTATCTATGCAGCAGCACTTCTTCATGATATCGGACGTGCACAGCAATATCAGTACAACATTCCCCATGATATTGCAGGAGTAGAAATCGCACGGGAAATCCTGACAGATCTGCACTTTACAGAACAGGAAAAAGAACTGATTCTGTCTTCCATTGGACATCACCGAAAAGGAGATTCCTGCAGTACGCTGGCAGCACTTCTTTATAAAGCGGATAAGCAGTCCAGAAATTGTTTTTTATGTTCTGCTGCTTCTGAATGCTATTGGTCTGATGATAAAAAAAATATGAAAATTGAATACTGATCTTCTTCATAAGCATAAAAGAAAGGATGGGCTCTGCTCATGAAAATTGGAAACCGTTTTTTTGATACTAAGAATCATACTTACATAATGGGAATTCTAAATGTTACCCCTGATTCCTTTTCTGACGGCGGCAAATGGAATCATATGGATGAAGCTTTGAAACATACAGAGGCAATGATTGCTGATGGTGCAGATATTATTGATATCGGAGGCGAATCTACACGTCCCGGTCATACTCCTGTCAGTGCTGATGAGGAAGCACAGAGAGTTCTTCCTGTTATTGAAGCGGTCAAAAAACATTTTGACATTCCTGTTTCTGTAGATACTTTTAAGAGCAGTGTTGCTGAAAGTTCTATTCAGGCAGGAGCTGACCTGGTTAACGATATCTGGGGATTAAAATATGATCCGAAAATGGCAGCTGTGATCGCAAAATATGATGTGGCCTGTTGTCTGATGCACAACAAATCTAATACAGAATATCAAAACTTTCTCATTGATATGCTCGCCGAAACGCAGGAATGTGTCAATCTTGCAAAACAGGTCGGCATTAAAGATGAAAAAATCATGCTTGACCCGGGAATTGGTTTTGGAAAAACATTTGAAATGAATCTGGAAGCAATGAATCACCTGGAGCTTTTTCAGAATCTGGGATTTCCGGTTCTCCTTGGTACATCCCGCAAATCCATGATCGGACTGGCGCTGGATCTTCCGGTAGATCAGCGCGTAGAGGGGACTTTGGCTACCAGTGTAATTGGCGTAATGAAAGGATGCTCTTTTGTCCGTGTCCACGATGTTAAAGAAAATAAGCGTGTGATCCAGATGACAGAAGCAATCCTGGGACGCAGATAAATTACTGGCACAAAACAGATGGTAAATATAAATAATATACAGAAAGGATTTGCTGTTATGGATGAGACCAGATTAGATAAAATAGAAATTAAAGAGTTGGAGGTTTTTGCAAACCATGGTGTATATCCCGAAGAAAATGTTCTGGGACAGAAGTTTGTTATTTCTGCTACACTTTTTACCAGAACACGTCTGGCGGGATTAACCGATGAGTTGTCTGCTTCCATAAACTATGGCGAAGTCAGCCATATGATCACTGATTTCACCAGAAAACATACTTATAAACTTCTGGAATCTCTTGCAGAGAATCTTGCAGAAATGCTTCTTTGCTCTCTTTCCGGACTTGAAAAAATCACTCTGAAGATCGAAAAGCCCTGGGCACCGGTTGGTCTTCCTCTGAAAACTGTATCTGTGGAAATTATACGGAAATGGCATACTGCTTACATTGCTTTTGGCTCTAATATGGGTGATAAAAAGATGTATATAGACAATGGAATCCGTGGTCTGGCAGAGACAAAAGGATGCCGTATAGAGGCAATTTCCGATTATCTTATCACAGAACCTTACGGAGTTACTGATCAGGATGAATTTTTAAATGGAGTTCTGAAAATGCGGACACTTCTTACTCCTGAGGAATTGCTTGTGCGACTGCATCAGTTAGAACAGGAGGCAAACAGAGAACGTATCATCCACTGGGGACCGAGAACACTGGATCTGGATATCCTGTTTTATGATCAGGAAATCATTGATATGCCAGATCTTCATATTCCTCATATTGATCTGCACAACCGAGATTTCGTTCTTGTACCAATGAATCAGATTGCTCCGTATCTGCGACATCCTGTATTAAATCAGACCATTTCACAGCTTCTGGACAGCCTTGTGAACAAAGCTGAAAATACTGTAAAATAAATGTCTCGGGATTTTGGCTACGTTACTGTGAACGGAGTAAACAGTAACGATATAAATATTTTTCTGAATGTTCCATTGATATTTACTTTGCCATTTTTTACAAACAGTGCTATGATAGATTCAATGGAAATTCTATAAAAGAGAAAACACCTACAGGAGGGCAAAAAATTATGAAAATCAGACGCGAAGAACACATGGCAGGTGGAAATGGTCACGTAATTATCAAAGAAATCCTTGACGCAGAGCAGTTGAACGGTAAATGTGGACTGTATGCACAGGTAACCCTGGAGCCGGGATGTTCACTGGGATATCATGAACATCATGGAGAAAGTGAAACCTACTATATTTTACAGGGACAGGGTGAATACAATGACAACGGTACCTATCGTCCGGTAAAAGCCGGAGATATTACATTCACACCGGATAATCATGGACATGCACTTGCAAATACAGGAAATACAGATCTGGTTTTTATGGCTCTGATCATTAAAGACTGATATAAAAAACAGCAGCACATATTTCTTATGGAAATAATGACTGCTGTTTTTATTACCAGGACAGACTGATTATAATAAAAATAGTATAAATCAGGTATCATTTCATAATCATTCAAATTATTCAAATGGAGAATCAAACTATGTACAGAAAAACAGCAAAGAAGTTACTGAAATTCATAGAGAAAAGCCCCGCTGCATTTCAGGCAGTGACGGAGATGACCAAAAGGCTTGACAAAGAAGGCTTTGAAGAATTGAAAGAGGAGGATCACTGGAAGCTTAAAAAAGGCGGAAATTATTATGTGACCAGAAATCATTCTGCGATCATAGCTTTTTCCATTCCGCAGAAGCCTGTGTGGAAGTTTCATATTATGGCAAGCCACAGTGATTCCCCTTCCCTTAAGATCAAGGAGAATCCTGAGATAGAGGTGGAGAATGCTTATATCAAACTGAATGTGGAGCGTTACGGTGGAATGATTCTGTCTCCGTGGTTTGACAGACCTCTGTCAGTGGCAGGAAGGCTGATCGTCCGTCAGGATGGAAAAATCAGAGAGAAGATGGTGACTGTGGACAGAGATCTTCTGGTTATTCCTAATCTTGCCATTCATATGAACAGGGAAGTAAATGATGGATATAAATATAATGTGCAGAAGGATATGCTGCCTCTTTTCAGCGATAAGGAAGGAAAGGGCAGATTTATGGAAACTGTGGCTGAGGCTGCAGAAGTAAAGAAAGAAGATATTCTGGGACATGATCTGTTTCTTTATGACAGAACTCCGGGAACTCTCTGGGGAGTAAATGAGGAATTTGTCTCTGCACCCAGACTGGATGATCTGCAGTGTGCATTCTCTTCTATGGAGGGATTCCTGCAGGGAAATCGTGAAGAAAGCATTTCTGTACATTGTGTGCTGGATAATGAAGAAGTGGGAAGCAGTACAAGACAGGGGGCTGCCTCCACATTCCTTAAGGATACTCTGATGCGGATCAATATGGGACTGGGACGTACCCAGGAGGAATATTATATGGCACTTGCAGACAGTTTTATGATTTCTGCAGATAATGCCCATGCTCTCCATCCAAACTATACGGATAAGACAGATCCGGTAAACCGTCCGGTGCTGAACGGGGGAATCGTGATCAAGTACAATGCAAACCAGAAATATTGTACAGACGGAGTGTCCGCTGCAATTTTCAAGGATATCTGTGACAGGGCAAAGGTGCCGTACCAGACCTTTGTGAACCGTTCGGATATGGCAGGCGGATCCACGCTGGGAAATATTTCCAATACCCAGGTTCCTGTGAAAACAGTGGATATCGGTCTGGCACAGCTTGCTATGCACTCTGTATATGAAACAACAGGTGCGAAAGATACAGAGAGCCTGGTTAAGGCAGCGACAGTATTTTTTGCATAGCTTGTCGGCACACTGGCAGATAAACGTAAATATAAAAATCAGGAGATAAGAAAGTGAACAGAAAAGCAGTGTTTTTTGATGCAGACGGAACACTCTGCGATATGGAAAAGGGTGTACCCCAGAGCACAAAGGAGGCATTGAAGAAATTAAGAGAAAACGGTCATGACGCATGGCTTTGCACAGGCAGGAGCAGGGCCTTTGTTTCCTGGTATCTGGAAGAGCTTCCGTTTACCGGTATGATCAGTGCCTGCGGGGCTACCATTGAAAAGGATGGAGAACGTCTTTTTAATAAAGAGATGCCCCCGGAAGTTGCAAAAAAGTCAGTGGAAATCCTGCGCAGATATGGTCTGGTCCCGGTTATGGAAGGTGCAGATTTCATGTATTATAATAAGGATGAATATAATACAGATGTGAACTGGTATACGGATCTGATCACAGAATCTTTAGGACCTAAATGGCGTCCCATCAGGGGAAATGAAGACTATATGCGCATTAATAAGATCAGTGCTAAAATGATAAAGGGCTGTGATGCAGAAGCTGCCTGCAGGGAACTGAGTGAGTATTATGACATTATCCGTCATGAGAGTGGTTCAGGGATTGCGGGAACTACCATTGAACTTGTCCCAAAGGGCTTTAACAAGGCAGTGGGGATCTCGGCAGTGTGCAGACTCTTTGATATTCCATGGGAGGATACGATCGTGTTTGGAGACAGCAATAATGATCTCGCCATGTTTGAATATGCGGCGGTGAAGGTTGCCATGGGAAATGGTTCAGAGAAAATAAAAGCTCTGGCTGATTATATTACACAGGATATGTTCCATTATGGAATCAGAAACGGACTGGAATATCTGAAGCTGATATAAACATAAAAAGCCTGGGATCAGATCAGTCCCAGGCTTTTGCATATATAGAGCCAGATTGTCATGGTAAAGGAGCTTAACAGAGTGGTAGTCATAACCACACCGGAAGTAAAATCGCCGTCATAATCCATGTTTTTGGCCATGATATAACAGCTTACAGTAGTGGCAGAACCAAGCATGATAATGATCGCAACCAGCATATCATGGGAAAATCCCAGAAGCACAGCCAGTGGAAGGAATACAGCTTCATATCCCACGAGCTTCAGAAAGGTACATGCGATCAGTGGTTTCGGTCTTGCGAATGCCTTGCCGAATTTCAGTGCGCCACCCATGGCCATCAGCCCAAGAGGAGTCGCTGTTTTTCCGAGATTATCTACGGCAGTATTCAGAATTGTTGGCATTGGCAGATGAAGCAGTGACCATACCATACCTGTCAGGATACCAAGGATAATAGGGTTCGTGGCGATTCCTTTCAGGGTTCGGATAAGCTTTGCGGTATCAAGTTTACCGCCGCCGGGAGCGAACAGTGACAGTGTTATAACTGCCATCACATTATAAAGCGGCACACTTCCGATGATCATAAGCGGTGCCATTCCTGCGTTTCCGTAAAGATTCTGGATAATTGCAATTCCAAGGATCGCAGCACTGCTCCGGTAAGAAGCCTGGATAAATTCACCCTGGATATTTCGCGGTTTCAGCAGATAGGAAAGTCCTGTGGAAATTCCGATACTGATCAGTGTGACAAAGAAGCAGAACAATACAAATTTCGTATTCCACACACTGTAGAAATCTGACTTTGCAATATCCAGAAACAAAAGCGCAGGCAGAGCTGCATTAAATACGAACTTATTCAGACGGCTGACAAAGGTGTCATCAAAGAGTCCGATCTTTCGAAAAAAGAGCCCGAGCATCAGGGTGAGAAAAATCGGGATTGTAGCATTAAGACAGAAAATAAGATTTTCCATTTTCATAAATCCTTTCAAAAAAATGATTTCTGTACAAAAAGTACGGTTCATAAGGTGACTGCTATGATCACAATAACACCATGATTATAAACGTTTGACAGGAATTGTCAAATTCCGATTTCTGTGTTATTCTGAAAAAAATGGTTGCTGTTCAGTATGCATTGCGAAGCGTGTTGCTAGAGCGTGCAGACTGCGGGAATGATTTTTCAGACACGCTCTAAGAGCAGAGTGAACAGTAATAAAATTGCAGACAGTGGAGTGATGGATCATGAAGTATGGAAAGATAAGAATAGAAGACGGATTTCTGGTTTTTACCAGACATATGATGATAAACAATCTTCCATGTAAAGATATTGTATGGGCATATATGCGAAAAGAGGGAGCGGATGAAAGTGATAACAGACAGCTGAGCGTAAATTATCTTGTAATTGTCACCAGACGTAAGAAGAGATACAAATTCGATATGACAGAAAAAGAGATCCATGAGTGTATCCGCATTCTTAAGATATTAAACCCGGATATGGCAACCGGTTTTCCGAGGGGAGGCAGGATATCTCTTCAGAGTCTGTCGAATACCAGAGATCTGGGTGCGATCGTTACAATTGATGACAGACATATCCTGCCGAGGAGACTTCTGAGAAGCGGGGAACTTTATCACATTTCAGAGAGTGATAAGAACAGACTCAGGGAAGAATACAATCTGGAGACGGTGATTGATCTGCGTTCGGCAGAAGAGAGAAAATGTAAACCGGATACTATTATGGCAGAAGTGGAATACTACCATGTACCGGTTGTGGATGAGGATGTGCAGGTTATCGGCAGCAGAGAACAGTTTGTGAAAATGCTTGCAGGACTTCCGGATGATATGGAAGAATATATGATCAGACAGTACAGGAATTTATGCATGGATCAGCTGGTGTTGAAACAGTATGCGAGGTTTATCGATATTCTTTTCAGGCAGGAAAAAGGTGCTGTTTTGTGGCACTGCGGAACTGGAAAGGACCGTACAGGGATCGGGACTGCTTTTCTGCTCAGTCTGCTGGGGGTGGAGGAAGATGTGATATATGAAGACTATCTGCGCACAAACCGTTATATGGAGCCCAAACTGGTATATATGCAGAGACTTGTACAGACCTGGCCGGAGGCAGATGAGAAAATGACCGAGAAGCTTCCAATTATATATAATGTAAAGAGGAGTATCTGGCTGCTGTTTTTGAAACAGTGAAAAAGACTTATGGTTCTATGGAAAAGTTTTTCCAGACCGTATTTTATCTGAAACCGAAAATGATCGAAGAGTTCAGAAATAAATATCTGATATAGGCAGTTATTCGATATTTTCACAAAAGCTGTCACAGAAAGACATTTGTTTTTGTGCGAAAAATTTATTGACAAAATCACGATTATTGATATAATGATAACCATACGAGCTATTTATTATATTAACGTGGTGAAAATGTACACGTTGAAAGCAGGTGGGACATGCAGAAGAGAGTATTATCCCTGTTAGTAGATAATACTGCAGGTGTAACAACCAGAGTATCTGGATTATTCAGCCGCAGAGGCTATAACATCGACAGCATTACCGGAGGTGTAACAGCGGACGAGCGTTTTTCCAGAATTACCGTTGTGTGCAGCGGGGATGAACTGATTCTGGAGCAGATTACGAATCAGCTTGCCAAGCTTGTAGATGTAAGAGATATTAAGATCCTGGAGCCGGACAACAGCGTATGCCATGAATTAATGATGATCAAGGTGGCTGCGAAACCGGAGCAGAGACAGGGACTCATTTCCATAGCGGATGTTTTCCATGCGAAAGTCGCAGACGTAAGTGTGGATTCCATGATACTGGAGATGACAGGTAACCATAATAAACTGGAGGCATTTCTTGAGCTGATGGGCGATTACGAGATTCTCGAACTTGCACGTACAGGAATGACCGGTTTATCAAGAGGTTCGCAGGATGTAACCTATTTCTGATGAAAAGACCGGAAGGCTTTTCGGAATGCAGGAAATGGAAGAATATCTCAGAAACAGTACATATTATAGTTTGCTAGGGGAGCATCCCTTAACGATAAATTTTTTTTACGATTAGCAGGAGGAAAATAAAATGGCTAACAAGATTTTTTATCAGGAAGATTGTAATTTAAGCTTACTGGATGGTAAAAAAATTGCAATTATTGGATACGGAAGCCAGGGACATGCACATGCTCTGAACTTAAAGGAATCCGGATGTGATGTCATTATCGGTCTTTACGAAGGCAGCAAATCCTGGAAGAGAGCTGAAGAGCAGGGCTTTAAGGTATATACAGCAGCTGAAGCAGCTAAACAGGCAGATATCATCATGATTCTTATCAATGATGAATTACAGGCTAAACTTTACAAAGAATCCATCGAGCCAAACCTTGAAGAAGGCAACATGTTAATGTTTGCTCATGGTTTCAACATCCATTTCGGATGCATCAAACCACCAAAGAATGTTGACGTTACAATGATCGCTCCTAAAGCACCTGGTCATACAGTAAGAAGTGAGTATCAGGCTGGAAAAGGAACACCTTGTCTTATCGCTGTAGAGCAGGATTACACAGGAAAAGCTCAGGATCTTGCACTGGCATATGGTCTTGGAATCGGCGGAGCAAGAGCTGGTCTTCTTGAAACTACATTCCGTGTAGAGACAGAGACAGACCTCTTCGGTGAGCAGGCTGTACTTTGCGGTGGTGTTTGCGCACTTATGCAGGCTGGTTTCGAAACACTTGTTGAAGCTGGCTATGACCCAAGAAACGCATACTTCGAGTGTATCCATGAAATGAAACTGATCGTAGATCTGATCTATCAGTCAGGATTCGCAGGAATGAGATATTCTATCTCCAATACTGCTGAATATGGCGACTACATCACAGGACCTAAGATCATCACAGAAGATACAAAGAAAGCTATGAAGAAAATTCTTTCTGATATCCAGGATGGTACATTTGCAAAAGACTTCTTACTTGATATGTCTGATGCAGGTGCACAGGTTCACTTCAAAGCTATGAGAAAGAAAGCTTCTGAGCATCAGTCTGAGAAAGTTGGCGAAGAAATCCGTAAACTTTACAGCTGGAATGGCGAAGACAAACTCATCAACAACTAATCTGAACAGGATTAAATTAAAATCCCCTGCCGATGGCGGGGGATTTTTTAATGAATATGTAATAGTTTTTATGGAAGATTCCATCCTGAAAGGGTGGAGAAATGAAAAATATCAATTATAATTCAATAATCTGACCTTTTTCCACATCATATTTGCAGTATTTTCCGTTTCCGGAGAGAAATGGCTGGTAGGTATTTGTTCTGTTGTCTTTCAGATAAACGATTCCGGTAGCAATCATTTCAACTAAGGAGAAACGTTCGCTGAGACTGGAAATCCATTTGTACGTTTTATTCTTTGATGAAGTTGCCATGATCATGTTGTAGGCTTTTCCGTCTTCGGCTGCTTCCAGTGAGAAATATACTTTCTCAGCTTTCTCAGGAGCATCGAACACCTGACTGGTGATATAGGAAGAAAAGTTGTTTTCTACAAATTTACGGAAAGATTTCATATCATAAGTAATTTTTGAAACTTCGTCTGTAATCTTATCTCCGCGTTCCAGACGTGTTCTGATGATTTTGAGGACATCAACGGTCCAGTTGATAAAAGAAATACTTTCGTAATTCATACTTTCCATCAGCTCTGAGATCAGATTTTTTGACAGAATGTTGGAGCGCACCGCTTCGTCATAAAGTTCTTTGTTCATAACATATTCCCTCTTTTTTCATAATATTTTGGCATTTCCGCATATGTTTATGTTATACTAATTATAAATCTGTATACAGCAAAATGCAATAAAAATTGTTGGAACAGGTATAAAAATTGTGAACAGTAACGAAAAAAACTAAAATTTGGAGAAAGATTATGGAAATTGAAGAAGAATTTATCTCAGGTTTTTGCAGGACATGTAACGGAGCTCAGACGGTGTGCTGCGAGTATACGGTAGAAAAGGGGAAAAGGATTCTGAGTTTTATGGACTGTGCGCATGAGAGATGTGTGAATCATGCTTCCTGTGAGATCTATAAAGAAGCTCATGAAAAAGAACAGATATAAGACTACAGGGAAATAAATACAGAACTTTTATCAAGAAATAAGATTATCCAGAAATTGCCCGAAGTTACAAATGAGAGCTCAGACAGAGAGCAATTTCTGAATAATGCAGATTTTATGGATTTTATTTATTTACATCGATATAGCTGTAGAGTGTGTACTTAGAAATTCCGAAGTAATTTGCAACTTTATCTCCGGATTTTGTGATAAGAAAAGCACCTGCATCATTTAAGAACTGAATTGCAGTTACTTTGTCTTCTTTGTTCATCAGTGGTACTGGTTTTCCTACCAGGGCAACTGATTCTTCAATCAGATGATCGAGCAGATCATTGACGCTGTGGGTGATTTCTTTTGGCTTCTCTTCTTTATTCTCAGGGGTGATCAGAGAATGTAAAGCGGATTCGATCATGGTAAGTTTGGTGATATCATAGTTGATCCCAAAAACATAATGCAGACTGCCATCATCATCCCGAATATAAGAAGTGCTGCATTTCAGAATCTTTCCGTCTGCGGTTTTCATCAGGTATCCGGTATGGTCTTCCGGTCCTTCTTCTTTTTCCAGGTTGCGGATCGCATCGAAAACAGCGCTGGATGGACCGTCTCCGACATCTCTGTTTGTAACATGTCCATTCACGATATAGACGATTGAATGCTCAGGTTCTGCGGTTTTCAGATCATGGATCACTACTTCACAGTCAGGTCCGAACTGGGAAGCGAGATCAGCCGCAATTTGCTTTAATACAGTAAGCCGTCCCATTTAAGTTTCTCCTCCAAAAATCATAATTAACAGGTTTATGTTTTCGTGACTGTTCACTGACCGTATGTAAGAACCGGCAGATGATCCGGCTGGAACCAGAGTGAACAGTACCTTTACTTTATCTTAACATAAAAAGATAAAAATAAAAAGAGAGTAAAAAAAATAAATATGCTTACCTAAAAGAATTTGTGAATATTTTCTGAAAACGTTGAAGTAGAGCGGAAATCGTGGTATATTTTATGCAACAGGAAATTACTTCGTAATATTCCGGCAGGATTTTTATTGTACAGATCAGGCAGGATGAAAGGGGGAAATACAGTGAAGTATTTATTAAAAAACGGTACAGTGGTGTCCGGGGATCTATCAGTCAGAGAAGATGTTCTGATCGATGGTGAGACCATTGTAAAGACAGGGCAGAATCTGGAGGAGGAAGATGCACAGGTGATCGATGTCAGCGGGAAGCTCCTTTTTCCGGGTTTTATAGACGGACATACACATTTTGACCTGGAGGTAGCAGGGACAGTCACAGCAGATGATTTTGAGACAGGAACAAAGGCGGCCATCGCGGGCGGTACGACACTGGTCATTGATTATGCTTCTCAGGACAAGGGCGGGCATACTCTGAAAGAGGGACTGGAAAAATGGCATAAGAAAGCGGACGGTAAATGTTCCTGTGACTATTCGTTCCATATGTCGATCGTGGAATGGAACGAAGAAACAGAGAAAGAAATTCAGGATATGATCGATGAGGGTATCACCAGTTTTAAACTGTATATGACTTATCCGGCGATGATCGTAAATGACTGTGATCTTTATAAGATCATTAAGAAACTGAACGACTATGGATGCTTTGCAGGAGTGCACTGCGAGAATGCAGGAGCAATCGATGCGCTGATCGCGGAAGCAAAGAAAGAAGGTCGTTTCGGGCCGGAAAATCATCCTCTGGTGCGTCCTGATATTATGGAAGCTGAGGCGGTTCACAGGCTTCTGGTGATCGCAGATGCGGCTGATGCACCGGTCATGATCGTGCATCTGACCAATCAGAAAGCATTCGAGGAAGTAATGCGTGCCAGAATGAATGGCCAGAAGGTATATGCGGAAACCTGTCCGCAGTATCTGCTTCTGGATGACAGCGTTTATTCCAGACCGGATTTTGAAGGTGCGAAGTATGTGTGTGCACCTCCGATCCGTAAGAAAGCAGATCAGGACTGCCTGTGGAAAGCATTGGCGAACGGTGAGATCCAGACCGTTGCCACAGACCAGTGCAGTTTCACCATGGAGCAGAAAGCACTTGGAAAAGAAGATTTTACGAAGATTCCGGGAGGACTTCCGGGAGTTCAGACAAGAGGAACCCTGCTTTATACGTATGGTGTCCGCACCGGTAAGATCACACAGGAACAGATGTGCCGCCTGTTAAGCGAGAATGCAGCGAAGCTGTACGGGGTTTATCCGCAGAAAGGAGTGATCCGTGAGGGCAGTGACGCAGATATCGTTGTTTTTGATCCGGAGAAGGAAAGTGTGATTTCTGCAAAAACACATCTGTATCATACAGATAATAACCCATATGAGGGCTTTAAACTTCACGGAGACATTGACCGTGTATTTCTGAGGGGAATGCCTGTTGTAAAAGACGGCAAAGTCGTTCTTGAAAAAGCCGGAAAATATATAAAGCGGGGAAAGAAACAGTTATAATCAGTGATATAAAGAAATCTGTTATTCTGGCGGCTCGGCAGCTTGATAAACGGCAGAGAAAAACAAAAATATAAAATAAATTTTATTTACGAGGTGAATGAAGATGAAACACGAAGTGGATGCAATGGGAAAACAGTGTCCGATCCCGGTTGTCATGACAAAGAAAGTGATTGACAGAGCGACAGTTGGCGATGAGATAGAGATTCTGGTGGACAATGAGACAGCAGTGAATAATCTGAGCAGACTGGCAAATAAGACCGGATGTACTTTTATATCAGAGAAACTGAAAGAAAAGAAGTACCAGGTGAAGATGACTGTACAGACAGAACAGAGCGGTGAGCCTGTTTCCGAAGAGGAATTTGTCTGTGAAATACCTCATAAAAAAGTGACAGTAGCAGTGATTTCTTCTAATGTGATGGGAAATGGAGACGATGATCTGGGTAAGATTCTGATCAAAGGATTTATCTATGCACTGTCCCAGTTAGAGACTCAGCCTGACACGATCCTCTTTTACAATGGAGGTGCAAAGCTGACTACGGAAGGTTCCGAGAGTCTGGAAGATCTGAAACAGATGGAAGCAGACGGTGTGGAAATCCTTACCTGTGGTACCTGCCTGAAACATTATGGATTGATGGACAAGCTGATGGTTGGAAAAGTAACAGATATGTATACAATTGCAGAACGTATGACAGGAGCAGATAAAGTAATTCGCCCGTAAATGTCAAAGGAGACAAAAAGGGGGACCTGATAAGGGTCCCCCTTTTTTGCAAAATCAGAGTCGAGCGGATAAAAGCATCCGCTTCGCCGCCTGATTCGGTTAAAATATCAATTACAGATCAACATGGATATGCTGTTCTTCGATGTTATGCTGTCTGGCATAGCCAGTAAGGAAAAGAGTCAGGGCACCGTCCCCGGTCACGTTGCAGGCAGTTCCGAAGCTGTCCTGAAGCGCAAAGATAGTAAGCATCAGGGCAGTGCCAGAATCACCGAATTTCAGAATCCCTGTGATCAGCCCCAGAGAAGCCATGACAGTTCCTCCGGGTACGCCCGGAGCTCCGATGGCAAAGATGCCAAGGAGAATACAGAACAACACCATGTTTCCGGGTGCAGGTACTGCACCGTAAAGAATCTTGGAGACCGTCATGCAGAAGAAGACTTCTGTGAGAACAGAACCACACAGATGGATGTTGGAAAACAGAGGAATTCCAAACTGTACCATATCTTTGCGCAGCGGCTTTGCCTTTCCGGCACACTGGAGAGCTACTGCGAGTGTGGCGGCAGACGACATGGTTCCGATCGCTGTCAGATAGGCCGGCCCGTAATGCCTGACTACTTCCAGAGGATTTTCTCCGGAATAGGCTCCGGCGATCAGGTAAAGAAGTGTCATCCAGATAAAATGGCCGATCAGGACAATGGCGATCACCTTGAGGAAAACAGGAAGCTGCCTGGTGATCGTTCCCTCATAAGCCAAAGAGCAGAAGGTCAGTCCGATAAAAAGCGGCAGAACCGGGATGATGATCCTGGAAACAATTGCCAGAACAATTTTCTGAAATTCATCCAGCAGGGATGAAATCAGGCTGGCTTTTGTCCAAGCTGCTGCAAGACCGAGCATGATAGAAAGTGCAAGGGCACTCATCACGGGCATGATCTGTGGGATGGAGAGCTCAAAGATCACATCCGGCAGAGTTTTCAGATGGTCAGCAGAAGAACTGATGGACAAATGCGGGATCAGGATGTATCCTGAAAATGCAGAGAATAAAGCTGCTCCCAGAGAGGAAGCATAGGCAATGCCGACAGCAACTCCCAACATTCTTGAGGCATGACTGCCCAGCTTGGTGATGGATGGAGCGATAAAACCGATAATGATCAGTGGAACACAGAAATTGATAAGCTGTCCAAGAACATATTTCAGTGTTACCACAACATTTAAAACCGCAGTGGTAATGGCTGATTCATCTATAAAATTGAGAAAGAGCCCGCTACAGATGCCGATTGCCACTCCGAGAAGGAGTTTAAATGGCAGACTGTAGAAAAATTTATGTTTTTTCATAATAATTCCTCCCTTTCGTCAATTATAATATATTTTAGCCGGATCAGGCAAGCCCTGTGAAACCAGCATACCAACAATGTTACTGTTCACGTTACTGTTCACTTTGCACCTGGCAGTACGCTTTGCAGGATATTATCTGAACGTGAACAGTAGCCTGACAATACTTCTTAATTGAGACAGGAGAAAATATGTACAGAAAAATTTATCAGATACTGGAAGAAACCGGAAAAGTAAAAACAGCAATGATCCTGAACGGAATTCATAAAGGTGCGAAATGTATGATAAGAGAAAATCAGTGTATTTCTCTGAATGACAGTGAGGTACAGGAGTTCTGGAAAGATTATGAGAAAGAACTGGCAGCCTGTCAGGATACGAAACTTCTCTGGATTGGAGAAACAGAATTTTTTGTGGAGATTTATGTAAAAAATCCTCAGCTTATTATTCTGGGCGGCGGTCATGTCTCTCAGCCTGTAGCCAAAATCGGAAAAATGTTGGGATTTCATGTGACAGTCATGGATGACAGAGAAGACTTTGTGACAGCGGAGAGATTCCCGGATGCAGACAGGCTGATTCCCGGAAGCTATGATGAAATTTCGGAAAAGATTCCTGCCTATGAAAATGCTTATTACGTTATTGTAACCAGAGGACATCTTGGAGACAGTGCCTGTGCAAGACAGATTATGAGACGTCCGTATACTTATCTGGGAATGATCGGCAGCAGAAACAAAGTAAAACTGACCAGAGAGAAACTGCTGGGAGAAGGATTTACCGAAGAACAGTTAAATACCATCCATGCACCGATTGGTCTTCCGATTGGTGGAAATATGCCGGCAGAGATTGCTGTAAGTATCACAGCAGAAATCGTGCAGGAAAAGAACCGATACAGTGTTTCTTACATTGATGAGGCAGTAGAAAGAGCTGTTAGGGAGAAAAAAGAAGGCGTTATGATGACAATCATTTCCAAGAGCGGTTCTTCACCGAGAGGAACAGGAAGTAAGATGTTCCTGGATAAAAAAGGAAAATTATATGGAAGCATCGGAGGAGGAAATGTAGAATTTCAGGCAATGAAACATGCACCTGAGGCAACAGATACGGAGATTGTGAAATATAATCTTTCCAATGCGGGAGGCGCAAACCTGGGAATGATCTGCGGAGGTCAGGTAGAAGTTCTGTTTGAAGTTATGAAAGAACTCTCATAGGACAGTAACATGTGAAAAGTAACCGGTCAGAGTTTGCGGAGCAAACGATACTCCTTGGGCTTTGCACAAGGAGGTTCATCTTTCGTGTATCGCAAAGAGTATTACTGAGAACGAAGTGAACAGTAACTGATTATGTAACAAATTTGCAATAATTTCGGACATACAACTTGCATATTATGGAAAAATCGTGTATATTAATGGATAAGGGCGTAAGACCACGAAAATCAAGTGGTGAAATTTATAATTTTAGAGAAAGGAAAAGCTATTTAGTAGCAGGATTTTACTTATGAAGAAATCACTTTGGCTGGTCCTTTTGCTGGGGCTTGCATTTGCCGTTCAGGGATGTGGATTTGACCCAACGATTGATTCCAGCGTTATGATCGTAAAAGTTACCCCGACACCGGAAGTAACTCCAACGCCGGAAGCAGCAGAGGAAACTCCGACACCGGAGGCAACGCCTACTGTAGCAGCAGAACAGACGGCCAGCGGAATTACTGTAGAAGTGAAACAGGGAACCTATTATGCGTCATCAGAACTGAACCTTCGTTCCGATGCAAGCGCAGATGCTGACCTGATCGCAAGCGTAGCAGCAGGAACACAGTTAAACAGTACAGGTGTATGCCAGAACGGCTGGATCCGCGTGGATTATAACGGACAGACCTGTTATGCAAGCGGAGATTATGTATCCACAACTGCCCCGGCAGCAGATGCCGCAGATACTTCAGAATCTTCAGATACATCTGAGGAAGATGGCTCTTATGATGAGAGCGCAGAGTAATCCTGCGCAGAAAATAAAATAATAAAAAGAAAAACGGGAATCGCATTTTCTATCATGCGATTCCCGTTTCTGCTCATACAGAGAAATTCTGTAAGTAAAGTTTTTAAGAGCAGTCTTATTGGTTATTTAGGATAGACCAGTCTTTCCGGTTTGATATCATAAAGGACTTCGTCAAGAAATTTTCCGGCCAGATATTTAGCCATTGGAAGATTCATGTCCAGATAATTTCCGCAGTCTTTCGCAGAGGCACCAGGAACTTCGCCTTCGAAGTCACGGATAAATTCAAAAGTTTCGATCATCAGTGGAACGATATCTTTGGATTCATAATCTCCATTTAAGAGAAGATAATTACCGGTACGGCATCCCATCGGTCCCCAGTAGATCATTTTAGGTCCGAATTCTTTATGATTTCTCAGAAAAGTAGCTGCCAGATGTTCAATGGTATGAAGCTCTGCCGTGTTCATAACAGGTTCCTCATTTGGAGAAGTCATACGGATATCAAAAGTTGTCACTACTGTGTTTCCTACCGGGTCTTTACGGGAAACATAAACGCCTGGCTGTAATTTGATGTGGTCTATGGTAAAACTTGTTATCTTTTCCATGGTAATTCCTCACTTTCATAAAAATAATTGTCAACGGTATTATTTTAGCAGGCAATGGACGGAAAGTAAAGCGGATGTATGTTTTAGGCTTTTTGCATACATCCGTAAGGAGCTGCCAGTGGCAGGTCCTGTAGGCGACTTTTACTCACGAAAAATACCTCGCGGAATATTTCCGGTGAACAGTAACGGAGGTAAGTCTGAATATTTTGTGAAAAGAGTTGTTTTTTTTACTGGATAGGGTATAATCAGATAAGATTGTATTCAGAAAATACCATCGGGAGCAGGAATAATGAGTAAGAATAATCTGGATACGAAAAAATTTCGGAGGTAGAGAAGAAATGAAAAGAAAATTACTGGCAGCACTTTGTGTTACAGCTATGTCTGCAAGTTTACTGGCAGGCTGCGGCAGCAGTGATAAAACAGAAGACACAACAAAGACAGAAGAGACAAAAACAGAGGAAACTTCTGATCAGGAAAAGACAGCCACAGATTCTTCTTCAGACAGCAGTGAAGTAGCAAGCGAAGAAGAAGGTAAAGAAGCCGGATTCTCTGATGGTTCGGAGACAGAAGACAGTGACTCTGAGAATGAGAGCACAGGTGTGCTTCTGGACACTTCTGAGGAACTGACAGGTACTCATCATGCAGAAATCGAAGTAAAAGATTATGGTACTATTGAAGTGGAACTGGATGCAGACACAGCACCGATCACAGTAACCAACTTCGTGAAACTGGCACAGGAAGGCTTCTATGATGGACTGACTTTCCATCGTATCATGGATGGATTTATGATCCAGGGTGGTGATCCGAACGGAAATGGAACCGGTGGTTCTGATGAGAACATCAAAGGAGAATTCAGCAGTAATGGAGTGGAGAACAATATTTCCCACACAAGAGGAACCATTTCCATGGCGAGAGCCAATGATCCGGACAGCGGAAGCTCTCAGTTCTTTATCGTACAGAGCGACAGCACATTCCTGGATGGTGATTACGCTGGATTCGGTCATGTGACAAGCGGTATGGATATCGTAGATCAGATCTGCAAGGATTCCAAACCGACTGACAATAACGGAACCATTCCGGCAGATGAACAGCCAGTGATTGAAACCGTCAAGATCACAGACTGATACAGATTACAGACTGACAGCAGTAGTTTATGAAATTGCTGTAATATCGGGAAAACGTAAAAAAATAAGGGAAATATAGAAAAAACTATAAAGCAAAACGTCACAAAGTAAAAGAAAGCCATTACAGTATAGATCAGATGGATTTATTCTGTAATGGATTTTTTCTTTTAACACCAGGAAAAACGGGGATTTCATGAAAATTTAATTTTTAATCACGAGAACCGGGATCGGAGGATTGTTTGGACGGTTATAGTAATCACTTTTGATCACCAGATATCTGTGTGGGTCCAGTTCTTTCAGCCATATAAGAATCTGTTCACGCTCCTCAAACCCGGAATCACCGCCACTGTAAATGCAGAGGGAAATCATACCGCCTTTTTTCAGAAGCGATAAAGCAGTGGTTAAAGCCTGAATACTGGTTTCTGCTTTTGTTGCAAGGGTGTGGTCACCGCCCGGAAGATAACCAAAATTAAAGACAATACAACTGACACTGCCGGAACCGACATATTTATCCATATTCGTATGAGACTCCAGAAGCAGCGTATAATTTTCCGGGGCATTTTCAGCAGTAAGTTTTGCCTGCGTTGCTTCAAGAGCCTGCTTCTGGATATCAAAAGCATACACTTTTCCGGATGTTCCGCACAACTGTGAAAGCAGAAGCGTGTCATTTCCGTTTCCCATGGTAGCATCGATACAGAGATCGCCCTCCTGTACCTGCTGTCTGATAAAATTGGCACACCATTGCGTGATCTGATAGTTTTTCATTTCTTCCTCCATGAATCCGGAAACATACAGGAGAATACAATTTCTGCATGATCCGATGATTATTTTATAATTCTGTTATTTATCATGCACAGGATTGCCGATAATGTCAAGTATTGGTGATCCGATAGTGATTCCATAAAATAATGTGGTTACTGTTACTCTGTGTCCAGTAACATAATAGGAACATGTGCAGAGGAGAAACAACAATAAATTTTTTTGATTGTTTTGCAAAGAAAACAAATCCTGTCTTGCATTTCTGATAATAATTAGTCTATAATAAAGAGAATTGTGCTATGGAAAGATTTGGAGTTATTGTTTCCCTGAGGCATTACAGAGCTTTCTGTTTCAGATGCAGGGAGCAGAGGAAACAATAACGATTCGGGAAAAAGAGGTAGAGAAAATGACACTGGAAGGAAAAACAGTATTATTAGGAGTGACAGGCAGCATTGCCGCATATAAGATCGCATATCTTGCAAGTGCACTGAAGAAACGTCATGCAGATGTTCATGTGCTGATGACACAGAATGCCACAAACTTTATCAATCCGATTACCTTTGAAACTCTGACAGGCAATAAATGTCTGGTAGATACTTTTGACCGGAATTTTCAGTTCCAGGTAGAGCATGTTTCCATTGCAAAGAAAGCAGATGTGGTCATGATCGCACCGGCAACTGCCAATGTGATCGGCAAGCTGGCTCACGGAATTGCAGATGATATGCTCACAACCACAATTATGGCATGTAAATGTAAGAAATTCATTTCACCGGCCATGAACACAAATATGTTTGAAAATCCTGTAGTACAGGATAACCTTAAGATTCTGGAGCATTACGGATATGAAGTGATTGCTCCTGCCAGCGGCTATCTGGCATGTGGAGATACAGGTGCGGGCAAAATGCCGGAACCTGAGACACTGCTTGCCTACATTGAAAGAGAAACCGCCTGCGAAAAAGATCTGAAAGGAAAGAAAATCCTGGTAACTGCGGGACCTACACAGGAAGCAATCGATCCTGTAAGATATATCACCAACCACTCTTCCGGAAAAATGGGTTATGCCATTGCAAAAGCTGCGATGCTTCGAGGTGCAGATGTCACGCTGGTAAGCGGACGTACTGCCATTGAGCCGCCGATGTTTGTAAAGCTGATGCCTGTCGTGACTGCGAAGGATATGTATGAAGCGGTGACTTCTGTCAGCGATGAGCAGGATATTATCATCAAGGCAGCAGCAGTTGCAGACTATCGTCCTGCCAGAGTCAGTGATGAAAAAGTCAAGAAGAGTGACGGACAGATGTCCATAGAATTAGAGAGAACAGACGATATCCTGAAATACCTTGGAGAACACAAAAAAGAGAACCAGTTCCTCTGCGGATTTTCCATGGAAACTCAGAATGTGATCGGTAATTCCAGAGCCAAACTCACAAAGAAAAACCTGGATATGGTAGCTGCCAACAACGTAAAAGTAGAAGGCGCCGGATTCCAGGGAGATACCAATGTGCTGACTCTGATTACACAGGAGGAAGAAGTATCACTCCCGCTTATGAGCAAGGAGGATGCAGCTCTTAAAATCCTGGATAAAATTCTTTTACTGATTTCAGAGAAAGAACAGTAAGAGAGGTGGCTGATAATTGGGAAAACAGCTCTGCTCATTCGTGGGAGTAAACAGCGGAAAAACCGATATCAGACCGCAAAAGCAACTTTATATCAGAAAAGCAGAAATCCTGAAAAGGAAAATTCCAATCTGCTTTCCATCACCGTATTGTATCCGAAAGAGAACCACAGATACAGAAAAATCCACAAAATGATATGAAAATAAAACTGTACAGGATCTCACAACGGAACGGTAACAAGGAGGAAAAAAATGAAAACAAAGAAATTCACAACAACACAGCTCACCATGCTTGGCCTGATGGCAGCAGTTCTTCTGCTGATGGCCTACACACCACTGGGATACCTCAACATCGGACCACTGGCGATCTCTTTTAATGTGATCCCTGTTGCAATCAGTGCAGTTGTCCTCGGACCGACAGGCGGAGCCATCGCAGGTGCAATCTTCGGTCTGACAAGTTTCGGACAGTGTATCGGACTTGGCGGTACCAGCGCAATGGGAGCTATGCTGTTCAGTATCAATCCGATTCTGGCATTTATTCAGAGATTTGTACCACGTCTTCTGGACGGAATCTGCCTCGGCTATATTTACAAAGCCATGCGTAAGAAAACAAACGTATATGTATCCTGCGCAGTAACCGGATTCTTCTCCGCATTCCTGAATACATTATTCTTTATGACAGCACTGGTCGGTCTGTTTGGAAACACAGAGTATGTACAGGGACTCATGGGCGGAAGAAACGTGATCATCGGCTGCTGTATGATGGTCGGCATCAATGCAGTCTGCGAAATGGTTTCATCCACAGTGATCACAGGAGCAGTAGGTGCGGCACTTTCCAAAGCACACCTGATCCCGGCACAGAAAGCAGCAGACAGTGAGAACGGAAAAGCTGTAAAAGCAACCGTTTAAATCCTGAATGACTTTATCTGACTGAAGCTGTATATTGATATAAATACAAAAAGTAAACAGGCACGTGTAACAGCGTGCCTGTAAGTAGTTTATTTATGTCACAGGAAATTACTCTGTAATATTTCTGTGAAGTGAAAATGTAAATCAGCAAGTTAATAAATGGAGATAGAAAAGTATGATTTTAGCAATTGACATCGGAAATACCAATATTGTAGTTGGATGTATTGACGACAGAAAGACATATTTCATAGAACGTCTTTCCACAAACCGTACCAAGACAGAACTGGAATATGCAGTAGATCTCAAAAATGTTCTTGATATCTACCACATCAAAAAAACAGACATTGAAGGATGTATCATTTCCTCTGTAGTTCCGCAGATTACAAATATTGCGAAACTGGCAGCAGAAAAAATCCTCAAAAAAGATGTAATCGTCCTCGGACCTGGAGTCAAAACAGGACTGAACATTATGATGGACAATCCGGGACAGCTTGGCGCAGACCAGGTAGCAGATGCAGTAGCGGGAATCGCCAATTATCCGGTGCCTCTGATCCTGATCGATATGGGAACAGCAACTACAGCATCCGTTGTCAACAGCAAAAAACAGTATGTAGGCGGAATGATCCTCCCGGGCGTAGGAGTTTCTCTTGACGCCCTCACTGCAAGAGCCTCCCAGCTCAGCGGAATCAGCCTGGATGCTCCGAGACACGTCATCGGGAAAAACACCATCGAATGCATGAAAAGCGGTGTTCTCTACAGCAATGCAGCAGCACTTGACGGCATTATCGACAGAATCGAAGAAGAACTGGGCGAAAAAACAACCGTAGTTGCCACCGGCGGTCTGGCCAAAAAAATTATACCGCATTGTAAAAGAAAAATCATCCTGGATGAAGAACTTCTTCTCCGCGGACTTCTCATCATCTACGAAAAAAATAAATAAAATAGTCAGACAGATAAAACCAATCACTGCTTCGCAATTGTTAATCGGATATTCGCAATCCGCTTCGCTGCTTGATTTGGCTAAAAAGCAATCCTAAAATCTTCAGGAACCGGTGCGGTAAAAAGCATCGGTTCTTTTGTTATGGGATGGGTAAATTCCAATTGAAAAGAATGAAGCGGCTGCCGCTGAATCCTCCTGTAATCCGGATGATACAGATAATCACCCGGAAGCGGATGACCAATATATTTCATATGCACCCGGATCTGATGCGTCCGCCCGGTTTCCAGATGAAGCTCTGCCAGAGAATAATATCTGCCAACCGCCAGCCGTTCATAATGCGTCACCGCAGACTCCCCGGTTTCAAAATTCACTTCCCGGGTGATCACTGACTCTCCATCCGCGCAATGGGAGCATCCACAACACCGGATTCCGGAAGAACACCATCCACAAGAGCCAGATAAGTTCTGCGAATCTGCCGTCTCTTCATCTGAACGGAAAGAACAGCAGCACTCAGAGGATTCTTCGCAAGGATCAAAGCTCCGGTTGTATCCCTGTCCAGCCGATTGATACACCGGTAAACAAAATCCTCCCCCTTCTGAGAAAAATACCAGGCAATCCCGTTAGCCAGAGTATTCTCATAATTCCCCATAGACGGATGCACCGGCATCCCGGCAGGCTTATTGATCACAAGAATATCCTCATCCTCATAAAGAATATCCAGATCCATCTCTGCACGGATGATGTTCTCTCCGGATTCCACTTCCGGAACCGTAACCACCAGACGATCCCCCTCCTTAAGAACAGACCGCCCAAAACCACGCTCCCCATTCAGGACAATACAATTCCCGGAAGAATTTTTCATAGAACTCAATATATGCCGGGAAAACCCCTCCTGTTTAAGAAAATCCAGAACCGTAACCGGATTTGTATCAGATGAAATGATATATTCAAGCACTCTCTCCATAATTATATATTTTCTTCCCCCTTTATTCTCATATTCCTTTTTATGCTGAAAACTAATGTATCAGATTTTCCCTTATATAACAACCAGAATGTTATACCTTTTCTCTTGCATCACCTGAAATTAAGAGTATAATACAAAGAGGATTTTGTTTACCGATGTATTAACCGGTTGTATAAAGAAAGATAAAAAATGGTGGGGAAAGATGAAAGAACAGCAACATATTTTTACAAACAAAATGCTCCGGAGCCTGCTGGTGCCCGTTATTTTTGAACAGGTACTGAACTCCCTCATGGGAACTGTCGATACCATGATGGTCAGCAACGTAGGCTCCGCAGCCATATCCGCCGTATCCCTGGTGGATTCCATCAATGTCCTGGTCATTCAGGCATTTTCCGCACTGGCAGCAGGAGGAGCCATCATCTGCTCCCAGTACATAGGCCAGAAAAATCATGAAATGGCAAATAAATCAGCCAGACAGGTATTATTTATCATTACTGCCATATCAGCAGCAGTAACAGCCCTGTGTCTTGCCTTCCGCATGCCATTACTCCAACTGATATTCGGAAAGGTAGAGGCAGATGTCATGACTGCATCAAGAACATACTTCTTCTATACAGCCCTGTCCTTCCCATTTATCGCCCTGTACGATGCCGGAGCCTCCATATTCCGCTCACAGGGAAATACCAGAGGTCCGATGGTGGTATCTGTCATATCAAATGTGATCAACATTGGTGGAAATGCAGTTCTGATCTGGGTATTCCATATGGGAGTAGCCGGAGCTGCCATTGCAACCCTGGCATCCCGGGTATTCTGTGCAGTCGTAGTCCTCTGGCAGTTACGGCTTGACAGACAGCCAATCGTAGTAAAAGACTACATCCAGATTCGCCCGGATGGAAAAATGATCAGCAGAATCCTTGCTCTCGGAATCCCATCCGGAGTAGAAAACAGCATGTTTCAGCTTGGAAAACTGGCGATCCAGTCCTCCGTATCCACACTGGGAACTGTCGCTATTGCAGCTCAGGCAATGACAAACATTCTCGAGAATCTTAATGGAATCGCAGCCATCGGTGTCGGAATCGGTCTCATGACAGTAGTCGGCCAGTGCCTCGGCGCCGGCAGAAAAGACGAAGCAGTTTATTACATCAAGAAACTCTGCGTCCTTGCAGAAATCATCATCATTGCAAGCTGCCTTCTCGTATTTGCCTTAACCATCCCAATCACAAAACTCGGCGGAATGGAACCCGAAAGTGCCAGAATGTGCTTCCACATGGTATCCTGGATCACAATTGTCAAACCACTTGTATGGGTTATGGGCTTCATCCCTGCATACGGTTTAAGAGCAGCCGGAGACGTAAAATTCTCAATGGTTACATCCTGCATTACCATGTGGGCATTCAGATTCTGTCTTTGTGTATATCTCATCCGCTTCCAGGGCTTCGGTCCAATGGCCGTATGGATCGGAATGTTTACCGACTGGACCATAAGAGGAATCATCTTCGGAATCCGTTTCCACAGCCGCAAGTGGCTGAATCATAAAGTAGTATAAATAGAGAGAATCCTGTCTGTGATATGGTTACTGTTCACTCCGTTCTCAGTAACACGCTTCGCGATGCACAGAATTTATGCTAATCGCATAAATTCGCGCCGTATGTCTCGGGTTTTCTGTGACCTTCGCTCACAAAAAACACCTCGCGGGATACTATCAGTGAACAGTAACGTGATATGTTCCTGGTCTATTTAAGAAGGCATATCACATTGACTTTTCTTCTCTAAAATTATATAATAATTTCCGGAAAATAACATCGGAAAAGTGCCACAGGAAGACAGGTGAAACTCCTGCGCAAGTCCGTTACTGTAACAGCCAGATACTGCCCGCTTTTCCAAACGAAATACAATCTGCGGCAACCAGAGAACTATTTCAATCGTTTCGAGAGAAAAACTTTCAGGAGGGATTTTGTTGCGCGCAGAATCCCTCCTTTTTAGATTATGCAGACAGCAACACCTGCCAGCACATAAACAGATATTACCGCAATAATCACCAAAAGGCGCGATAACCATCAAAAGGAGAACTCATGAAAAACGGACTGGAAGATTACTACGTGATCCGCGGAAACAAAAAAATGCGATTCGGCTACACGACAGGCTCCTGCGCCGCTGCCGCGTGCAAAGGCGCCACAGAAATACTCCTGAGCGGACAGAAACGGGAAACAGTATCTCTGATGACTCCCAAAGGAATCCTTCTGACTTTGCAGCTCAAAGACATTCACACAGAACCGGACAAAGTAACCTGCGCCATTCAGAAAGACGCCGGAGACGACCCCGACACAACCAACGGAATTCTGGTCTACGCCACCGTACAGAAAACCAAAACTCCCGGAATCCTTCTCGACGGAGGAATCGGCGTCGGAAGAGTCACCAAAGCAGGCCTCTCCCAGAAAATCGGAGAAGCAGCCATCAACCCCGTCCCAAAAGCAATGATCCTGCGCGAAGCCACAGAAACAGCCGAAAAATACGATTACGAAGGCGGACTGAAAATCATAATCTCTGTCCCGGAAGGCGTAGAGATCGGCAAAAAAACCTTCAACCCCCGCCTCGGGATCATCGGAGGAATCTCCATCCTTGGAACCTCCGGGATTGTAGAACCAATGAGCGAAGCTGCCCTGATCCAGAGCATACACGTAGAAATGAAACAACACTTTTCCCAGGGCGAAGAATACATTCTGGCAACACCCGGAAATTACGGAGCAGATTACCTCAGAGAACACATGGATCTCCCTTACGAAAGAAACATCAAATGCAGCAACTATGTAGGAGAAACCATAGATATGGCAATCGATATGGGAGTCAAAGGAATCCTCTTTATCTCCCACATCGGTAAATTCATAAAAGTAGCCGCCGGGATCATGAACACCCATTCCCACTGCGCAGATGCCCGAATGGAAGTACTGGCTTCCAATGCAATCCGTGCAGGAGCACCGCTCGAATGCGCAAAGGAAATCCTGAATGCCTCCACCACAGATGAAGCACTGGATATCCTCAACCGCTATCAGATCACACAGCAGACCATGAAAGAAATTCTGGACAGAATCCAGTTCTACTTAAATCACAGATCCTATGAACAAATTCTTCTGGGAGCCGTGATCTTCTCCAACACCTGCGGATATCTGGGACAGACTGCCGATGCAGCGGAGCTGATAGAGAAAATCAATGAGCAGAACATCAGAATATCCGGAATACAGTCAGATCAAAAAGGCCATTGATGAAAATATGAACCAACCATAAACAAACACATATACAAATAAACTCATAAGCAAATTGACAGAAACAGTCAAACTGATTATAAACGGATTCATTTATCCAATTCATATAAACAAATAACAGACAGCAATAAACACACAAAAGGAGGAAATAAAAAATGGTACATTTCGTAGGAGCAGGTCCCGGAGCCCCGGACCTTATCACAGTAAGAGGTAAAAAATATCTTGAGGAAGCAGACGTAGTCATCTACGCAGGTTCTCTGGTAAATCCGGAACTTCTCACCTATACAAAAGAAGGCTGCGAAATCCACAACAGTGCCAAAATGACACTCGAAGAAGTCATCGAAGTCATCGAAAAAACGGAAGCGCAGGAGAAGACTACAGTCCGCCTCCACACCGGCGACCCATGCATCTACGGCGCGATCCGTGAACAGATGGATATTCTGGATGAGAAAGAAATCTCTTATGATTACTGCCCGGGCGTCAGCGCATTCTGCGGTGCAGCAAGTGCCCTGAACCTGGAGTACACTCTGCCGGATATTTCCCAGAGCGTGATCATCACCCGTATGGAAGGCAGAACCCCGGTTCCGTCCAAAGAAAGCATCCAGTCCTTTGCCGCACATCAGGCAACCATGGTAGTATTCTTAAGCACCGGAATGCTGGAAGAACTCAGCAGACGCCTGATCGAAGGCGGCTACACAGCAGACACCCCTGCGGCAATTGTGTATAAAGCAACCTGGCCGGAACAGAAAACCTTTGTCTGCACAGTAGGAACCCTTGCAAAGACAGCGGCAGAGAACAACATCACCAAAACAGCTCTTATGATCATCGGAGACACAGTAGCCGCCGGACACTATGACAGATCCAAACTGTATGATCCGGAATTTACAACTGAATTCCGTGAAGCGACAAAATCAAAAACACATCACTGATACACAACAGGAAGAAACCAATGAAAATCTCACTCATATGTTTCAGTCTTACCGGACAGGAAACCGGTGAAAAACTCTGCCAGGGTCTGAAAAAAGCAGGCATGACAGCAGAACTGGACCGAAAAAGTAAATATCTGCCGGATTCCATACAGATCAGCACCTCTGCATGGGCAGGAGAAAAATTTCCCGTTTCAGATGCTCTCATCTTTATCGGTGCCACAGGGATCGCAGTCCGCAGTATTGCGCCATACGTGGCATCAAAGAAATCAGACCCTGCAGTCCTGGTGATCGATGAGTGCGGAAAATTTGTCATTTCCCTCTTATCCGGACATCTGGGCGGTGCCAATGAATTGACATTAAAAACAGCAGAAATCCTGAATGCAGTGCCAGTGGTCACAACAGCTACAGATTTGCATCACCGCTTTGCAGTAGATGTTTTCGCAAAGAAAAACAATTGCAGCATTTTTAACATGAAAGCTGCAAAAGAGGTTTCCGCAGCACTTCTGGCAGGCAAAAGAGTGGGATTTTACAGCGAATTTCCCATAGAACATGATCTTCCGGAAGGATTAATCCAGTGTGATAAAAATGGAATTCCGGTCAGACTAGTGAATACAGCCTCGGAGTTACCTGCCGAAACCGCAGAAGATGCCGCAGGCAACTCACCATTCACAGCCGGAAAATCAGAACCGGCAGACATCGACTGCGGAATTGCAGTCACTGTACATACATCCTGTAACCCTTTCCCATCCACAACACAGGTTGTTCCCCTGTGCCTGACCTTGGGCATGGGCTGCCGAAAGGGAAAAGAAGTGCAGGGAATTGCAGAAGCTGCACAGAAAGTTCTGGACAGATCAGAATTTTATAAAGAAGCATTCGAACAGATCGCCAGCATTGATCTGAAAAAAGAGGAACAGGGAATCCTGTCATTATCAGAAAACTGGCACATCCCATTTATCACATATACAGAAAATGAACTGAAACAGGTGCCGGGAGAATTTACTCCCTCACCTTTCGTAAAAAAAATCACAGGCGTGGACAATGTCTGTGAGAGAAGTGCAGTCCTCGCCAGTGACAACGGCAGACTGCTACAGAAGAAAGCAGGAGAAAACGGCGTGACCACAGCAGTGGCAGCCAGAGAATGGAGGATACATTTTGAGTAAAATATATGTAATCGGAATCGGACCGGGAGCTTATGACCAGATGACTGGAAAAGCGATCCGCGCCATGAATGAAAGCGATGCGATCATCGGATATACCGTATATGTAGACCTGGTAAAAGAATATTTTCCGGGAAAGGAATTTATGACCACACCAATGAAAAAAGAAGTAGACCGCTGTGTCCTTGCTTTTGAAGAAGCCAAAAAAGGCAAAACCGTTTCCATGATCTGCAGCGGCGATGCCGGAGTCTACGGTATGGCAGGTCTGATGTATGAGGTTGGTGTCAATTATCCGGAGACAGAACTGGAGATCATCCCAGGCGTAACAGCGGCCACAGGTGGAGCAGCAGTTCTTGGTGCGCCACTGATCCATGACTTCTGCCTGATCAGTTTAAGTGACCTTCTCACACCGTGGGAAAAGATCGAGGCAAGACTTCTGGCAGCAGCACAGGCGGATTTCGTAGTATGCCTCTATAATCCGTCCAGCAAGAAACGCCACGACTATCTGCAGAAAGCCTGTGATCTCATGATGAAATATAAATCACCGGATACCATATGCGGTACGGTTTCCAATATCGCAAGAGAAGGCGAAGAAGCTCATGTCATGACATTAAAAGAGCTGAGAAATACACAGGTAGATATGTTTACCACCGTATTTATCGGAAATTCCCAGACAAAGGAAATCAACCACAAGATGGTAACACCGAGAGGATATAGGAATGTATAAAGTTCTTGTTTTTGCAGGAACCACAGAAGGGTATGAAATCTGCAGGTTCCTGGCAGAACATCAGGTAGAGACGAAGGGATTTGTGGCTACGGAATATGGCAGCAAGTCCCTGACAGAAAATGAATTTCTTACCGTGCAGACAGGAAGACTGGACGAAGCTGCCATGGAGCAGGTTTTTGCAGAGGAGAAACCGGAGATGATCCTGGATGCGACTCATCCTTATGCTGCGGAAGTTACCGTAAATATCCGGACAGCCTGTGAAAAAACACAGATTCCTTATCAAAGAGTTCTGAGGGAATCCGGCACTCATGAAGACAAAGCAGTCTATGTGGAAAGCGTTCAGGCAGCAGCAGAATATCTGGATCAGACACAGGGAAATATCCTGCTCACAACCGGAAGCAAGGAACTGGCAGGCTTTACCGGAATGAAAGATTATCAGGAACGCCTCTATGCCAGAGTCCTTTCCCTGCCAAATGTCATGCAGGCATGTGCAGAACTGGGGTTTGAGGGAAAACATCTGATCGGAATGCAGGGACCTTTTTCCAGAGAACTGAATGCGGCAATGCTCAGACAGTATAATTGCAAATATCTGGTAACAAAAGACACCGGAAAAGCAGGCGGTTTTCAGGATAAGATCGATGCTGCCCTGGAATGTGATGCAGTTCCGGTGATCATCGGACGTCCATTAAAAGAAGAAGGAATGTCTGTGAAGGAATGTAAACGATTTCTGACAGAACATTTTTCGCTGACACATCAGCCACACATCACACTTCTGGGAATCGGAATGGGGAGCCCTGAAATGCTGACCGTACAGGGCAAAAACAGCCTGGATCACGCAGACCTCCTGATCGGAGCCAGAAGAATGGTGGACTCCGTGAAATGTCCGGGACAGGATGTATTCATAGAATACAGAAGCCAGGAGATCAAAAATTATATTGATTCACATCCGGAATACGACAACATTGTAATCGTATTGTCAGGAGATGTGGGATTTTACAGCGGCGCTAAAAAATTGCTGGATGTCTTACAACAGAACAGACAATGTCAGGGTACTGCGACTCCGGAGATCCGGATCCAGTGCGGAATTTCTTCTGTCGTATATTTCATGTCAAAGATCGGACTTTCCTGGGATGATGCAAAGATTGTCAGCGCCCATGCAGGGGATGCAATCTTATTTCTCATATTCGTAATGAGAAGAAAGTATTTGCCATTCTCGGAACCTCAGACGGTGTAGCTCTTCTGGCGAAGAAACTGGTGGAATATGGAATGGGAAATGTGATGCTCCATGTAGGAGAAAATCTGTCTTATGACAACGAGAAGATTTTTGCAAAAACAGCCAGCGAACTGACAGACTACGAAGGTGATCCTCTGTCTGTTATCTGTGCAGTCAATGAAAATGCGCAGACACGTCTGGAAACACACGGGATTAAAGACGAAGAATTTATCAGAGGCAAAGCACCGATGACAAAAGAAGAAGTGCGTACAGTCTCTCTTTCCAAACTGTGTCTGACAGAAGATTCTGTCTGCTATGACGTAGGAGCAGGAACAGGCTCTCTTTCCATAGAGATGGCACTTCGGGCACACCAGGGTAAAGTCTGGGCGGTTGAAAAGAAAGAAGATGCAGTAGAGCTTATCCGCCAGAATAAAGTGAAATTTGCCGCAGACAATCTGGAAATCATCGAAGGACTTGCACCGGAGGCATTGACAGACCTCCCGGCACCAACCCATGCATTTATCGGTGGTTCTTCCGGAAATCTGAAAGAAATCGTAAAGCTTCTGATCGAAAAGAATCCGCAGGTCCGCATTGTGATCAACTGCATCACACTGGAGACAGTTTCCGAATCACTGGAAACAGCGAAAGAATTTGGATTTGAGGAAAATGAGATTGTTCAGCTTAATGCGTCGCGTTCGAAAGCAATCGGGCGTTACCATATGATGATGGGTGAAAACCCGATTTATATCATTACTTTGCAGAATCCCGGAAACAGCAATGTGGAGAAGAAATAACAGGAGAAACAAGGATGAAAATTCCAAGAATACTTCTTGCAGCAGGAGCCAGTGGCAGTGGCAAGACACTGATCACCTGTGGGCTTTTGCAGGCACTGGTAAACAGAAAAATGAAAGTGGCCTCTTTTAAATGCGGGCCTGACTATATTGATCCTATGTTTCATTCCAGAGTTATCGGAACGAAATCAAGAAATCTGGATACCTTTTTTACAGATGCAGATGTCACCAGATATCTCCTTGGACAAAATGCGCAGGACTGCGAGATCGCAGTGATGGAAGGCGTTATGGGCTTTTATGATGGTGTGGGCGGCATTTCCACGAAAGCAAGTGCCTATGATCTGGCAGATACGACAGACACTCCGGTAATCCTGATCGTAAACAGCAGAGGCATGAGTATTTCCCTGGCTGCCTATATCAAGGGCTTTATGGAATACAGAGAGAACAGCCATATCAAAGGTGTGATCTTTAATCAGATGTCTCCGATGCTCTATCCCAGAATGAAGAAACTGGTGGAGGAAGAACTGAGAATAGAAGTCCTTGGATATGTGCCAAAGGTTGAGGACTGTGTGATCGAGAGCAGACACCTCGGACTGGTACTGCCGGAAGAAATCTCAGACTTAAAAGAACGTCTGAAAAAACTGGCAGCAGTTCTGGAAGAAACAATGGAGATTGACCGAATCCTTGCACTGGCTCAGAGTGCACCGGATCTGAATGTGCCGGAATCCCTGACAGCAAAGAACGAAGCATTTGGCTTTCGGACAGCACATAAGCTGAGAATCGGCGTGGCAGAGGATGAAGCATTCTGCTTTTTCTATGAGGATAATTTCCGGCTGCTTCGGAAAATGGGAGCAGAGCTGGTACCTTTTTCACCGATCCATGATGCACATCTTCCTTCTGATCTGGATGGACTGCTTTTTTATGGAGGATATCCGGAATTAAACGGAGAGGCACTGGAGCAGAATCAATCGATGAAAACAGAGATTGCGCAGGCACTCAGAGACGGAATGCCCTGCATGGCAGAGTGCGGAGGTTTTATGTATCTGCATGAACAGATGGAAGATATGGATGGAATCAGCCGTCAGACCTGCGGTGTAATATCCGGAAAATGCTACAGAACTCCGAGACTGACCAGATTCGGATACATTACCCTGACCGCCGGACATCCGGTATTTGGACAGGCTGCTGAAGAGATCGGGGAGATTCCGGCGCATGAGTTCCACTATTTTGACTCTGAAAACTGCGGCAGTGATTTCCATGCTGCCAAACCACTGAGCAAACGGGGCTGGGACTGCATTCACAGTCAGGAAACCCTGATGGCAGGATACCCTCATCTGTACTATTATGGAAATCCGGAAGTTCCGTGGGCTTTTCTGCTGAAATGTGAGGAATATCATAGCAGCAGCAAAGTATGAGAAAGATGAAGCAGGAGTAGAAACAATTATGATATATTACAGTATACCTGCCCTTGCAGCAGGTTTTATCCTTGATTTGATCATAGGAGATCCCAGATGGCTGTATCATCCGGTATGCCTGATCGGAAATCTGATCGCATTTCTGGAGAAAATTCTTCGGAAAATTTTTCCAAAGACCAACAGCGGGGAACTGGCAGCAGGTATCGTGGAGGTGATTCTGGTCTGTCTGCTCAGCGGAGGAATCCCTTATCTGATCCTGAAATTCCTTTATGGGATTTCTGTATGGGCGGGATTTGCACTGGAGACCTTCTGGTGTTACCAGCTTCTGGCGACCAAATCTCTGAAAACAGAGAGCATGAAAGTATATGACAGATTAAAAAACGGCACACTGGATGAGGCTCGTTATGCGGTATCCATGATCGTAGGCCGTGATACCCAGTCCCTTACAGAAGAAGGAGTAACAAAAGCAGCAGTAGAGACAGTGGCGGAAAACTCTTCTGATGGAATTATTGCACCGATGTTCTATATGGCAATCGGCGGCGTGTGGCTGATGTTTCTTTATAAAGGCATCAATACCATGGATTCCATGCTTGGTTATAAGAATGATAAATATCTGTACTTCGGCCGCTGTGCTGCGAAGCTTGATGATGTGGCAAACCTTATCCCGGCAAGAATTTCCGGCTGGCTGATGGTCGCAGCAACCGTGTTTGTGAAAATGGATACAAAGAATGCTGCTAAGATCTACCGCAGAGACAGAAGAAATCATGCGAGTCCGAATTCTGCACAGACAGAGGCTGCCATGGCTGGTGCGCTGGATATCCAGCTTGCCGGAAACGCTTATTATTTCGGAAAGCTTTATGAGAAACCGACCATCGGAGATGCAATCCGCCCTGTGGAAGTAGAAGATATCAGACGCTCCAACCGCCTGCTTTATGCGACTGCGATACTGGGTGTTGTGGTATTTTTACTGATCAGCATTGCATTGCGTTTCTGGTTATAGGCAGGCAGGCGAAGTGGATACTTTATTCGCCCGACTGTGTATCCGCCTCCCTGCTGTTACAGGGGGCGTTAAAAATGATCAGAACCGATGAGACAGGAGAAAACAGATGACAAAACATATACATGGCGGTGATGTTTACAAATACAGCCATTGCCTGGATTTCTCAGCAAACTGTAACCCACTGGGAACACCGCAGAGTGTAAAGCAGGCAATCATAGACAGCGTGGATGATCTGAGCGATTATCCACGGGTAGGCTGCGGACCGCTGAAAGAAGCAATCGCAGCTTATGAACATACACAAAAAGAATATCTGATCTGCGGTAACGGAGCCGCAGACCTTATTTTTTCCCTTTGCAGAGCGCAGAATCCGAAAAAAGCACTTCTGCTGGCACCGACCTTTGCGGAATATGAACAGGCACTGGTCAGTGTGGGATGTGAAATTGCCAGATATGATCTGGAGGAAACAGCGGACTTCTGCGTAAAGGAGAATTATCTGCATATTCTGCAAAAGGAAAAACCGGATATCATTTTCTTATGCAATCCGAATAATCCGACGGGAATCACCATGCAGCAGGAACTTCTGGAAAAAATACTCAGAAGATGTGCGGAAACCGGGATTTTTATGGTAGTAGATGAATGCTTCCTCGATTTTGTAAAAGAACCGGAGTCACACACACTGAAAGGAAAGCTGGCAGAATATCCGAATCTTTTTCTGCTGAAAGCATTTACCAAGCGTTATGCGATCCCGGGGGTACGTCTGGGATATGGGTTCTGCTCAGACAGAGAAGTGTTAGACCGGATGGAAGCGGCAACACAGCCCTGGAATGTGTCTACCATGGCACAGGAGGCAGGAATGGCAGCACTGAAAGAGACGGAATATGTAGAGACTGGCAGACAGCTTATTTTCCGGGAATCTGCATGGATGAAGGAGAAAATGACGCAGCTTGGACTGAAGGTATATCCGTCAGAAGCAAATTATATCTTTTTCCATGGTCCGGCGGATCTGTTTGAAAGCTGTGTGCCAAAGGGGATTCTGATTCGCGACTGCAGTAACTATCCAGGACTGGAAAAGGGATATTTCCGTGTTGCAGTAAAGTTACACGAACAGAATGAGAAGCTGATACAGGTATTGAAAGAGGTATCAGAGTAGATGCTGTCAGCTGTAGACAGAACGTTTTAACCGGATCAGGCAGCGAACAGATTTGCTTATCGGTCTGACAGGATAGACATAACAGTTATGCAGGAGAGGAGAAGAAATCAAACATGGCAAAAGCGATTATGGTGCAGGGCACAATGTCCAATGCAGGAAAAAGCCTTCTGGCAGCCGGTCTGTGCAGGATCTTTAAACAGGATGGCTACAGAGTGGCACCTTTTAAGTCACAGAATATGGCACTGAACTCTTTTATCACAGAAGAGGGTCTGGAAATGGGCAGGGCTCAGGTCATGCAGGCGGAAGCGGCAGGGATTAAGCCGTCTGTCTTAATGAACCCGATCCTGCTGAAGCCAACCAATGATGTCGGTTCTCAGGTAATCGTAAACGGGGAAGTCCTTGGAACCATGAGTGCCAGAGATTATTTCAAATACAAAAAGAAACTCGTGCCGGACATTATGAAAGCCTACAATGCCCTGGCAGCAGAGAATGACATCATCGTGATCGAAGGCGCAGGAAGCCCTGCTGAGATTAACCTGAAAACAGAAGACATCGTAAACATGGGAATGGCAAAGATGGCAAAGGCACCGGTACTTCTGGTCGGGGATATTGACAGAGGCGGTGTATTTGCACAGCTCATCGGTACTGTGGAACTTCTGGAAGAAGATGAAAGAGAGATGGTCAAAGGTCTGATCATCAACAAATTCCGCGGGGACAAGACAATCCTTGATCCGGGTGTGGAAATGCTGGAAAAGAGAAGCCATATTCCGGTAGTCGGAGTGGCACCATATCTGAACATTCAGGTGGAGGATGAGGACAGCCTGACAGAGCGTTTTGACAGAAAACAGGAAGTAGATCTGATCGATATTGCGGTGATCCGTGTACCGAGGATTTCCAATTTCACGGACTTCAATCCGTTTGAAAGTATTCCGGGTGTTTCTCTTCGCTATGTACAGCATGTCAGTGAGCTGAAAAATCCGGATATGATCATCCTGCCGGGAACCAAGAATACGATGGAGGATCTTCTCTGGATGCGTACCAATGGTCTGGAAGCGGCAGTACTCAAGGAAGCTGCAAGAGGAAAAGTTATTTTCGGAATCTGTGGCGGCTATCAGATGCTGGGAGAATCGTTGAGCGACCCTCATCATGTGGAAGCAGGCGGAACCATCAAGGGAATGGGACTTCTTCCAATGGATACGGTCTTTGCAGAAAACAAGACCAGAACCAGGGTATCAGGAAAATTCCTGAATCTGGAGGGAGAACTGACAGCTCTTTCCGGTGCAGAGCTGGAAGGGTACGAAATTCATATGGGCGAGACTGTCCTGAAAGAAAATGCCGGACATTGTGTATCCATCGAAGATCATGTGTCAGGGACCGTGAAAGAAGATGGCGCATACTGTAAGAATGTCTGTGGAACCTATGTACATGGAGTCTTTGATAAAGAGGATGTTGCAGAAGCAGTTGTCCGTGCGCTTGGCGAGAAAAAAGGAATCGATGTGTCGCAGATGACAGGTGTTGATTTTGCGGCATTTAAAGAGACACAATATGATATTCTGGCAGCAGAACTCAGAAAGCATCTGGATATGAAGAAAATTTATGAGATACTGGAGCAGGGAATCTGAGGCTGGTACACTGGTTATTCACTGACAGGTAATAAATTACGAATTTGGGGAGGCTGAAAATGAAAGTAGAATTGGAAAATGTAAAACCAATGGATATAGAAAAACGCAGCTTTGAGATCATTACAGAGGAACTTGGAGATACAAAGCTGATCCCGGGAACAGAACTGATCGTAAAACGCTGTATTCACACAAGTGCAGACTTTGATTATGCAAAGAATCTCTGTTTTTCTGAAGATGCAGTGCAGAAAGCTATTGCAGCGATCAAAGAGGGAGCCTGCATTGTGACAGATACACATATGGCAGAGTCCGGGATCAATAAGAGAGTTCTTTCCCGTTACGGCGGAGAAGTATTCTGCTTTATCTCAGATGAGGATGTGGCAGCCACAGCGAAGGCAAACGGAACCACAAGAGCCACAGCCAGCATGGATAAAGCAGCAGCAATGGGAAAAAAACTGATCTTTGCCATCGGAAATGCTCCGACCGCACTGGTCCGTCTCTATGAACTGATCGAAGACGGTAAACTGAATCCGGAACTGATCATCGGGGTACCGGTAGGATTTGTAAATGTAGTACAGTCCAAGGAACTGATCATGCAGGCGGATGTGCCTTATATCGTGGCAAGAGGCAGAAAAGGCGGAAGCAATATTGCAGCATGTATCTGTAATGCCTTGCTTTATATGATTGATAATAACAGAGGCTATTAATAACAGAATCAGAGAAATCTCCGTCCAGAAGACTCAAAAGGAAGTTTACGGATGGAGATTTTCAACAAATAATAGCAAGGATTCTCCCACCTCTATAGGTGGTGAGATGAATTGCAAGTAGGAAAGATAACGTCAGTGGCGGGCGGAGAGAAATCGGTATCCCCCACTGACATGAGGCAAACCACGGTCAGCGTTCTGCTGGCTTGTCAGACTCTGTGAAATTACCGACTGTGAGTTGAAACAAAACTGACATAAAACTGACCTCTAAAAAAATGAAAGAACTGGATATATTCATCAGGGTAATCGGGTGTTATATTAAAGTTTATTAAATGAAGAAGATGAGAAAGAGGTATTGATAATTGAAAAAAATCGCAGTCATTCATGATCTGTCCGGTATGGGAAAGTGTTCCCTGACAGCGGCGATCCCCGTGATCTCTGCCATGGGAGTACAGGCCTGTCCGCTGCCTACCGCAGTGCTGAGTAATCAGACCGGATATGGCTCTTACTTCTGGGATGATTACACAGACCATATGGAAGAGATCATGAAAGAATGGAAAAAGATGGACTTTAAGCCGGACGGTGTCTATACCGGATTTCTGGCAGGTGCCAGACAGGTGGATGTGATACTGAAATTTGTGGAGATGTTCTGCACGAAGGAAACGCATATCCTGATCGATCCTGTGATGGGCGATCAGGGAAATGTTTACCGGACTTATTCCGAAGAGTTGTGTGAAAAGATGCGTACACTGGTGCAGCAGGCCACGGTGATCACTCCAAATCTCACAGAAGCACTTCTTCTCCTGCATGGAGAACAGGGAATGAGAGAACGGATGGAGGCATTTTCCCATATGGGAGAGTCACAGGAGCTGAAAGAAATCGAGCAGCTTGGAAAAGAACTGGCACACCATTTCAGACTGGAGTCGATTGTGATTACAGGAGTGGATGTTCTGTGTGAAGACGGCAGTGTGAAGATGGGAAATCTTGTAATAGAGAAAGACGAAGCAGACTGGTATTTTTCCATCAAAGAAGGCGGCAGCTATTCCGGAACCGGCGATCTGTTTGCATCTGTGCTCAGCGCAGGAATAGTGAAGGGAATTTCCATGAAGGAATGTGTACAGAAAGCCATTGCATTTCTGACAGGTGCCATTCATGATGCTGTGCTGGAAGGGACCGATAGAAATGACGGTGTCTGCTTTGAAAAATATTTAAAAATGCTGTAACTGGTGTTGCAGATCAGACAGTGAAGAAAAGAATATCAGGAAAATATCTGTATCAGTCTATCCCACTGTAAGGTCTGGGCAAATCTGGTTACAACAGTCGAGGAGAAAAAAGTTTATGTCAGAAGTAACAACAACGAAACAGAATGTACAGAGTACAAGTACAGTAAAAAAGATTACTGCAACTGCGGTAATGGCAGCTCTTACCACATTGATGACTGCCTATATCTTTCACATTCCGGTAGGTGTGAACGGAGGATATGTTCATTTAGGTGACACCATGATCTATCTTGCAGCAGCATTTCTGCCACTTCCTTATGCGTGCGCGGCAGGAGCTATCGGCGGAGGTCTGGCTGACCTTCTGACTGCACCGGTATGGGCACCGGCGACTGTGATCATTAAAATGCTGATCTGTCTCCCGTTTTCTTCCAAAGGAACGAAACTGGTGACTAAGAGAAACGTGATCGCACTGTTTCTTGCATTTATCATTTCTGCAACCGGATATTATGTGGCAGAGGGAATTATGTTTGGATTTACCGCTTCCTTCTTTACATCCATCAGCGGAAGTGTTGTACAGTCAGGCGGAAGTGCCATCATGTTTGTGATCATCGGTACCGCACTTGACAAGATTGGGTTTAAGACCAATATTGCGAAATAAAAATATCAGATGCCAGCGAAACAGATTCAGGACTGGCATAGATTACAGAGGAACAAATTAAAGAGGAACATGAAATGACAACAGATATCATTTACAGATATAAAAATCAGGTATATTTTAACATTACCAACAAATGTCCATGCAGATGTACCTTCTGTATCAGAAATACAGAAGATGCCATCGGTGAGGCATCCAATCTCTGGTTCGATCATGAACCGAGTCTGGAAGAGATTTACAAAGCAATCGATGAATTTGATTTTACAGACTGCAATGAGGTTGTTTTCTGCGGATACGGAGAACCGACCATGGCTCTTGAGAATCTGATCGCAGTAAGCAAATATGTGAGAGAAAGATATCCATTCAGGATCAGACTGAACACGAATGGACTTTCAGACCTGATCCATAACCGTTCTACAGCAAAAGAAGTCTGTCAGGCAGTGGACAGCGTATCCATCAGCCTGAATATGCCGGATGCAGCTTCCTATAACGAAGTTGTCCGTCCTGCATATGGTGAGAAATCTTTTGATGCAATGCTGAAATTTGCAAGAGACTGTAGACAGTATATCGATGATGTCCGTTTCACAGTTGTAGATGTGATCGGAGAGGAAAAAGTAGAACAGAGCAAAATCGTAGCAGCACAGAATGGTATTCCGTTAAGAGTCAGAAAATATTCACCGTGACGGAAATTCTGCATGGATCATATTGATTGATAGAAGTTATTGTGCATTCCATAAAATGCAGAGGGAAGAATCAGAAAAAAAGATTATAAAAGATTATAAAATAAGCATTCAGGAAAAAACGTCCGAAAAGGTGTGCGGGATCAGCATGCGTTTCGGACGCTTTTTGGATGTTTGTAATTGACATGTCAACAGGAAATGATTATGATATTTCTGGCGGCATTTTTGCTGGCTGAATTTCTTGTCAGATAAGTGGATTTTGAAAATCTGTTTATTTGAAAGGAAATGGATGAGAAATAAAGGAGATACGAAGGAGAAGTGGAATTATGAGTATTTCCATGATTGGAATTGATCATAATATGGCATCGGTGGACATTCGTGCACTTTTTGCATTTACGAAGAAGAATGCCGGGGAAGCCATGGAAAAAATAAAGAATCAGAAAGGAATCTACGGATGTGTGATCCTGTCTACCTGCAACCGTCTGGAAATCTGGGCGAGCGTGGATGACGATGAGGAGGTTTGTCTTTATGACTGTCTTTGCCAGTTAAAAGGGATTACCGAAGATTCTTACAGAGAATATTTTGTGGAGCGAAAGGATCAGGAAGCGGTGGAGCATCTGTTTTATCTGACCAGTGGTCTGAAGTCACAGATCATCGGGGAAGACCAGATTCTGACACAGGTGAAAGATGCCCTGAATCTTGCGAGAGAGAATTTTGCGGCAGATGGTGTACTGGAAGTTTTATTCCGGATGGCTGTCACAGCAGGAAAAAGAATTAAGACAGAGGTTCCTTTTTCCCACGGAAATCCGTCTGTGATCCATCAGGCGATCGGATTTCTTGCAGAACAGGGATACTCTCTGAAAGATAAAGTCTGTATGGTCATTGGAAACGGTGAGATGGGAAAAGTGGCAGCTCAGGCTTTGAGGGAAGCAGGGGCAGATGTGACTGTGACGCTCCGTCAGTACAGAAGCGGTGTGGTGGATATTCCGCTTGGATGCAAACGGATCAATTACGGTGAACGCATGGAGTATATTCCTCAGTGTGATCTGGTGGTCAGTGCTACTGCGAGTCCGAATTTCACTTTAAAAGAAGAACTGTTTCAGGAACTTCAGCTTAAAAATGATCTGATCCTGATCGATCTGGCAGTTCCGAGGGATATTGAGCCATCGATTGGAAAAATTCAGGGAATCACCCTTTATGATATGGACAGTTTCCGCATTAAGGAGATTCCGGCAGAATTTCAGAAGAATCTGGAAGCGGCAGGCGCTATTGTAAGAGAACAGATGGATGAGTTTTTCCAATGGCTGGATGGACGGGATCTGATTCCGAGAATCCAGGAGATTAAAGAGGAAGCGGTTCATGATCTGAATCTGAGAATTGCAAAAATACTGAAGAAGACTCCGATGGAAGAGGATGACAGAGAAAATCTGACGCAGGCAGTCAATACAGCAGCCGGAAAAGTGGTGAATAAGCTGATCTTTGGTCTGCGTGACAGTCTGAATCAGGAAGCCTTCCTGGAGTGTGTGGCAGGACTGGAGAAAATATATGAAGAATAAGCCTTTTTTTCCGATGTTCATCGATTTGTCAGATAAGAACATCGTTGTGGTGGGAGGCGGTAAGATAGCCACCCGCAGAGTAAAGACCCTGCTGTCTTTTACCAGAAATATCAGAGTGATCGCGCCGAAAGTGACCAGAGAGATGATGGAACTGGCGAAGACGGGGTATGTGGAACTGCTTACCAGACCGGTAAAGCGTACGGATTTTGCCATGGCGTATATGGTGATCGCAGCTACCAATGACTGGAAGCTGAATGATGAGATCCACAGAATCTGTAAAGAGCAGGGAATCTATGTCAATGTGGCAAGTGACAGAGAACAGTGTGATTTTTATTTCCCGGGGATTTATATGCAGGACGAGTTTGTGGTAGGAATTACGGCGAGTGGTCTTGACCATAAGAAAGCAAAGAAAATCCGCGAGGAAATCCAGAAGGTGCTGGAGCGCATTGCACAGGAGGATGAAGAATGACAACGAAAGTGATCATTGGCAGCAGAGAAAGCAAGCTGGCAGTGCTGCAAAGCGAAATGGTAAAGAGTTACATAGAACAGAAAAGTACTGCGGGAAATCATGAGCCGCAGATAAGTGTAGAGATTCTGACCATGAAAACAACGGGAGATATCATTCTGGACCGTACGCTTGATAAAGTGGGAGGAAAGGGTCTGTTCGTAAAGGAACTGGACAGAGCTCTGCTGGATGGCAGAAGCAATCTTTCCGTGCACAGTCTGAAAGATATGCCGATGGAGGTTCCGGAAGAACTTCCTCTGCTGGCGTTTTCAAAGAGAGAAGATCCGAGGGATGTACTGGTACTTCCGGAAGGAGTGACAGAACCGGACCCGAAGAAGCCGCTGGGGTGTTCCAGCTTAAGAAGAACGCTGCAGTTAAAGAAACTGTATCCGGAGATGGAAGTAAAGAGTATTCGTGGAAATCTGCAGACAAGACTGCGCAAGCTGGATGAGGGAGAATATTCCGGACTGATCCTGGCGGCAGCAGGTCTGAAACGTCTGGGACTGGAAAAGAGGATCAGCAGGTATTTTACACCAGATGAAATGATCCCGGCAGCAGGTCAGGGGATTCTGGCAGTGCAGGGACGGAAGGATCAGGATTATTCTTATCTGGATGGATACTGTGACAGAGATGCATGGCTGGCAGGAAGTGCGGAGCGTGCCTATGTGAAATATCTGGACGGTGGATGTTCTTCTCCTGTGGCAGCATATGCGGAGGTGAACGGAGAAGAAATTTTCATCCGTGGTTTATATTACAGTGAGACGAATGGAAAATGGCTCACAGGACAGATCAGAGGCGCTGCTTCAGATGGTGTAAAGCTGGGCGTGGATCTGGCAAAGCAGTTGAAAGAAAGCTGTGAGAGGGAGAATAAAAAATGGCAGTTGGTAAAGTTTGGCTGGTTGGTGCAGGACCGGGAGATATCGGACTTTTTACATTAAAAGGCGAAGCGGTTCTGCAGCAGGCAGACGTAGTGGTGTATGACAGCTTGGTAGGGGAAGGAGTTCTTGCAAGGATTCCGGAACATGCAAGACTGATCAATGTGGGAAAAAGAGCAAGCCATCATACAATGGTGCAGGAGGATATCAATAAGGTTCTTCTGGAAGAAGCTCAGAAAGGAAATAAAGTAGTAAGACTCAAAGGCGGTGATCCGTTTCTTTTCGGACGGGGCGGCGAGGAGCTGGAGCTTCTTTCCGAAAACGGGATTCCGTATGAGATCGTGCCGGGAGTGACTTCTCCGATTTCGGTTCCGGCTTATAACGGGATTCCGGTGACACACAGAGATTTCTGTTCTTCCCTGCATATTATTACAGGGCATAAACGTGCAGGACAGGAGTATGATATTGATTTTAAGGCACTTACCCAGACAAAGGGTACGCTGGTGTTTCTGATGGGAATTGCAGCACTGGAGGATATCTGTAAGGGACTTCTGGATGGAGGAATGGACCCGGATATGCCGGCAGCAGTTCTTCAGAAGGGAACAACTGCGGGACAGAAGCGGGTGGTGGCGACAGTCAGTACTCTGAAAGTGGAAGTGGACAGACAGGGGATTGAAACGCCTGCCATTATCGTGGTGGGAAAGGTGTGTTCTCTGGCTGAGAAGTTTGCGTGGTATGAGAAATTACCGCTGGCAGGTTGGAAGGTGCTGGTTACCAGACCGCGTCAGCATATCTCAAAGACCGCAGATCTGCTTCGGAAAAAGGGAGCGGAGGTGTTGGAACTTCCATCTATCTGTACGGTGCCGGTAGAAGATAACAGCAGGTTGTATGAGGTATTTGAACATCTGGATACTTATCAGTGGATCATTTTTACAAGTCCGGCAGGCGTGGAAATCTTTTTCGAGGAAATGGACAGAAAAGAGATGGATGTACGCAGTCTGGGACAGGCAAAGATCGCAGTGATCGGTGAGGGCACGAAGAAGAAACTGAAAGAGCATCATCTGTTTGCAGATTTTATACCGAGTGTCTATGACGGAGATACACTGGGAGCAGAGCTTGCGAAAGAGCTTCACGGGGATGAGAAGATCCTGATCCCGAGAGCGGCGGCAGGAAATCAGAAGCTGGCAGAGCTGCTGGAGCAGGCAGGTGCGAACGTGGATGATGTTGCAACTTACACTACGAAGTATGAGAAGAGCAGACTGATCGATGAGAAGAAAGAATTTGAGACCGGAAGTGTAGACTGTGTGGTATTTACCAGTGCTTCTACTGTGAAAGGTTTTGTGGAGGGAACTCCGGGGCTTGATTATACGGCTGTGAAAGCTGCATGTATCGGAAAGCAGACGAAAGCTGCGGCAGATGCATATGGGATGAAGACACGGATGGCGAAGAAGGCTACCATCGAGAGTCTGATTGAATTAGTGGAAGAAATGAAACAGGAAGATTGTTGATCAATCAAAATAAAAGGAGCGCGAAAGATATGGACTTAATTCAGAGACCAAGAAGATTAAGAGGCAGTGAAAACTTAAGAAAGATGGTAAGAGAGACAAGAATGGACAAGTCTTCTCTTATCTATCCGTTATTTGTAAAAGAAGGAACAGGAATTGAAGAGGAAATTCCGTCTATGGAAGGTCAGTACCGTTACAGTGTGGACCGTCTTCCGTTTGAACTGGAGCGTCTGCAGAAGGCGGGGGTAAATAATGTGATGCTGTTTGGTATCCCGGATCACAAAGATGAAGTGGGAAGCGGTGCGTATGACCCGAACGGAATTGTGCAGAAGGCTCTGAGAGAGGCGAAGAAGCAGTTTCCGGATATGTATTATATTACAGATGTATGTATGTGTGAGTATACTTCTCATGGACACTGTGGAGTGCTCTGCGGTCATGATGTGAACAATGATGCCACGCTGGAACTGCTTGCAAAGACTGCTGTTTCTCATGTGGAGGCAGGTGCGGATATGGTTGCTCCGTCTGATATGATGGACGGACGTGTGCGTGCGATCCGTGAGGCTCTGGATGCGAACGGTCATTATGAGGCACCAATCATGTCCTATGCAGTAAAATATGCGTCTGCTTTTTACGGACCATTCCGTGATGCGGCAGGTTCTGCTCCGTCTTTTGGTGACAGAAAGAGTTATCAGATGGATTTCCACAACAGAAGAGAGGGTATGAAAGAGGCTCTGACTGATGTGGAGGAAGGTGCTGATATTATTATGGTGAAACCTGCCATGTCTTATCTGGATATGGTTTCTGAGGTTTCCAAGGCAGTGAATGTGCCGGTTGCTACTTACAGTGTAAGTGGTGAGTATGCGATGGTGAAGGCTGCTGCAAAGATGGGATGGATCGAGGAAGAGCGTATCATGTGTGAGATGGCAGTCAGTGCTTATCGTGCAGGTGCGCAGATTTATCTGACTTATTATGCAAAAGAACTTGCGAAATGCATGGATGAAGGGAGAATCGGATAATGGGTTTATCAGAGGAATTATTTGACAGAGCAGTGAAGGTGATCCCGGGTGGTGTGAACAGTCCGGTTCGTGCTTATGGTCCGATCGGGATGGCTCCGAGATTTATTGACCGTGCGGATGGATGTTATATTTATGATGTTGAGGGAAATGAGTATGTGGATTATATCGATTCCTGGGGACCGATGATCCTGGGACATAATTTCCCGGAAGTAAAAGAGAGTGTGCTGAAAGCCTGCGAAAAGGGTCTGAGTTTTGGATGTGCCACTGCGATCGAGGTGGAGATGGCGGAGTTTATCTGTGACCATATTCCGCATGTGGATATGGTGCGTATGGTCAATTCCGGTACGGAAGCGGTTATGAGTGCTGTCCGTGTTGCCAGAGGATTTACGGGAAAGAATAAGATTATCAAGTTTGCAGGCTGTTATCATGGACACAGTGATGCCATGCTGGTAAGTGCGGGATCTGGTGTGATGACGAGCGGTGTGCCGGACAGTGCGGGTGTTCCGAAGGGATGCACAGAGGATACGATGACTGCGGTTTATAATGATCTGGACAGTGTGCGTGCGCTGATGGAGCAGGCAGATGGCAAGACTGCGGCGGTTATTGTTGAGGCCGTTGGTGCAAATATGGGTGTGGTTCCTCCAAAGAAGGGATTTCTGGAAGGGCTGAGAAAGCTTTGTGATGAGTTTGGGGCGCTTCTGATCTTTGATGAGGTTATTACTGGTTTCCGTCTGGCTTTTGGTGGTGCTGCGGAGTATTTCGGGGTGACACCGGATCTGGTTACTTATGGTAAGATCATTGGTGCAGGTATGCCGGTTGGTGCTTATGGCGGAAGAAGGGAGATCATGGAGCTGGTTTCTCCGGTTGGTAAGGTTTATCAGGCGGGTACGCTCAGTGGTAATCCGATCGCTATGGCTGCGGGGCTGACGCAGTTGAAGTATCTGTATGAGCACCCGGAAGTTTATACGGAGCTGGAGAAGAAGGGGGAGAAGCTTTATGGCGGAATGGAGAAGATTCTGGCTGAGAAGGGGCTTCCTTATCATGTGAATCATGTGGCTTCTCTGGGTAGTCTGTTCTTTACGGAGCAGGAGGTTGTGGATTATACTTCTGCGAAGAGTGCGGATATTAAGGCGTTTTCTGAGTATTTTAAGGGAATGCTGGCTCAGGGGATTCATCTGGCACCGTCTCAGTTTGAGGCTATGTTCCTTTCGGCGGCGCATACGGATGAAGTGATTGAGAGGACGCTTGAGGCTGTTGGGAAGTGTTTCTGATTTTTGGATTTATGCAAGGAACAGAATATATGAGTTGAAATAAATGAAAAAGGGGCTGCTGTTTCGTGGAGGGACAGTGGCCTTTTTTGGAAGAGAGCTGAGGTAAAATCAAAAGAGGAGGGACGCCCGGAAAATATCTAAGACCCCTGCAAATGCACACGAAATACAATATTTTCCCGGGCTGTTAATTGGCTGAGAACTATATAATGGATATTACCAGTGAACAGTAAACCTGTTTTTAGAGAAATACATAAATAAGGGTCTGTCTGCTTGTGGTTATTGGCAGAATATGCTATAATAAGTCCATTATATGGCACAGTCGGCCAGAATAACAGACAAAATAGGCTGTTGGAAAGAATGGATTGCCAGCAGCATACTACAAGGACAGCAGGAGGCAAGAAGCATTATGAGTGAGAAAAAATATGTGGCTTATGTGGGCTCTTATACCCATGGCCCTTCCAGACAGGGAATTCATGTTTATGATGTTGATGTGGAGAACGGATTTCTTACAGAGCGCAGCAGCGTGGAAGTAAGTAACGCATCCCACACGGCTGTTTCTAAAAATGGAAAATATCTGTATTCCATTGAAGATGAAGGTGTAGCAGTATTTGAACGTGATAAGAATGGAGATCTTTCACGTATCAACAGCGTAGGGATCGATGGAATGAGAGGCTGTTTTCTTGCTACAGATGTAGATGGTACATATCTTTATGTTGCCGGATATCATGACGGTAAAGTGACCGTTGTACATACTCATAGAGACGGAAGACTTGGAAGCCTGATGGATGGTGTTTTTCATACAGGACTCGGCAGTGTTGCAGAGCGTAACTTCCGTCCGCATGTAAACTGTGTCCGCCCGACACCGGATAACAAGTATCTCTGCGCAGTAGATAACGGACTGGATCAGGTGAAGATTTATCGTATCAACAAGCAGAGAAATAAGCTGGAGCTGGTTGATATTTTAAGATGCCCGAGAGAGAGTGGCCCGCGTATCATTCGTTTCAGTGATGATGGTAAATTTGCTTATATTCTTTTTGAACTCAGTAATGAGATCAAGGCGTATAAGTATGATGGAAGTGGAAAGACACCGGAGTTTGAGCTAATCCAGAGTGTTGAGACAAGTAAGAAGAAAGACGCGCATGACACACACAGCGCTGCTTCCGGACTGACTCTGGCTAATGACGGAAAGCATCTGTTCTGCACAACAGCAGGAGAAGATACGGTTTCCATGTTTGAAAGAGATGAAGAAACCGGTATGCTCACCAGAAAGTTTACACTTCCGATCAGTGGTGAGTATCCGAAAGATATCGTGCTTTTCCCTGATGATAAGCATCTGGCTGTTACGAACCATGCAAGCAATACAATTACAATTTTCTCTGTAGATTATGAGAAAAATATTATTGTGATGAACGGAAAACCTCTGAAGGTTACGGAACCGAACTCTATTCAGATCTGGCCTGTACCGGAGGAATAAAACAGTTAATAAAATCCCCTTCTCAAATGCCACGAGAAGGGGATTTTTTAGCAAATAAGCAAGTAGCGAAGCGGGCTGCAAATATCCATTTTATATATTTTTATAGAAATCCCGGACTTTGTCCATCTGGGAGCTCATGTTTGCAAAGAGGGCGTCTGCCAGGGTGATAGCTGCCATGGATTCTACGACTACGACAGCTCTTGGGACGATGACAGGGTCGTGGCGGCCGTGGATTTCCAGGGAGAGTGGTTCTTTGTTTTTGGTGACGGTCTTCTGTGGCTGGCTGATGGATGGGGTTGGCTTGATGTGGGCGCGGAGGATGATTTCGCTGCCGTCGCTGATTCCTCCCATGATGCCGCCTGCGTGGTTGGATGTTTTGATGATTTTATTATTCTGGATGGTGAAGCCGTCGTTGTCTGTGGAGCCGTTTAAGGAGGTTACGGCGATTCCGTCGCCGATTTCGACTGCTTTGACGGCACCAATGGACATGAGGGCGTGGGCGAGTACTGCGCTGAGTTTGTCGAAGACCGGGTCGCCAAGTCCGGCTGGTACTCCGCTGATGCGGCATTCGATCACACCGCCTGCACTGTCCTGATTTTTCATGCACTGTTCCAGATATTCGCCTGCCTGAGTTGCTGCCTTAGCGTCTGGCATATAGAAGGCGTTGTTGTTGATTTCTTCCGGGTCAAAGGTATCAATCTGTACCGGGCCGATGGATTTGGTGTAGGTGCAGAGGGAAATGTTCAGTTCGCTGAGAATTTTGGAGGCAATGGCTCCGGCTGCGACTCTTCCGATGGTTTCGCGTCCGGAGGAGCGTCCGCCGCCTCTGTAATCGCGGAATCCGTATTTCTGGTCGAAGGTGTAGTCTGCGTGGCCTGGACGGTAGGAGTAGGCGATGTTTCCGTAGTCTCTGGAACGCTGGTCTGTGTTTCGGACCATGAGGGAGATTGGAGTCCCGGTTGTTTTGCCTTCGAATACGCCGGAGAGGATTTCAACGAGGTCGCCTTCTTTGCGGGCGGTAGTGTATCTGCTCTGTCCCGGTTTCCTTCGGTCGAGGAAGATCTGAATGTCTTCTTCGCAGAGGGGCAGTCCTGCCGGACAGCCGTCAACAACTGCTCCGAGGGCTTTTCCATGGGATTCGCCCCAGGTGGTGACTTTGAATTTATTTCCGAATGATGACTGGCTCATACTGATAAAGTCCTTTCTTGTCTTACTTTCTTACTTTCACAACTTTATTATAGCGAAGTGTAAAAGTTTTGTAAACCGAAAGCATTGGAATTGACAAAAATTCATGTACAAATTATAATGAATGTTGTGTCTTGACTGAGAAGAAAACTGTGACAGCGCAGGAATGTGACTGTGCCGGACAGTGAGGCAGGACATGATTTTGTGTGAGGGGAAATCGAGAGAAGAAGGGAAGTGTGAATCGTGGTAAGGATTTTTAAGACAATCGATGGCTCTATCCATGAAATACAGGAACCACAGGAGGGATGCTGGATTGCGCTGACGAATCCTACAGCAACAGAGATTTTTGAAATTTCCGAGCAGTTTGGGATTGAGGTGGACGATTTGCGCGCACCTTTGGATGAGGAAGAACGTTCCCGTATTGAAGTGGAGGACAATTACACCCTTATCCTTGCAGATGTACCTACGATTGAAGAGAGAAATGAGAAGGACTGGTATGTGACCATTCCTCTTGGCATTATTGTAACGCAGAAGATGATTTTTACTGTCTGTCTGGAAGATACACAGGTTCTTACCAGATTTATGGAGGGCAGGGTAAGAAATTTCTTTACTTATATGAAAACCCGTTTTATTCTTCAGATTCTGTACCGCAATGCCAGCATGTATCTGAGATATCTGCGTATTATTGATAAGAAGAGCGAGCAGATTGAGGAAAAACTTCATCTGTCTACGAGAAATCAGGAGTTAATGGAGCTTCTGGAACTGGAGAAATCACTGGTATATTTTACAACTTCTCTGCGATCGAATGAAATGGTTCTGGAGAAGCTGCTGAAGGTGGAGAGTATTAAGAAGTATCCGGAGGATACGGAGCTTCTGGAAGATGTTATTATTGAGAATAAGCAGGCGATTGAGATGGCGAATATCTACAGCGGAATTTTGAGCAGTATGATGGGAACCTTTGCCTCTGTTATTTCCAATAACCTGAACATTGTCATGAAGGCTCTGGCTCTCATCACGATTGTTATGAGTATACCGACGATTGTGTTCAGTGCTTACGGAATGAACGTAAGTGCAGCAGGAATGCCGTTTTCCAAGACGCCGTGGGGATTTTTGATCATTATTATTCTTTCCATTGTGGCGAGTATCATTGCAGCGGTATTTCTTTCCAAGAAGAAGTTTTTCTGATTTCGGTGCAGGATGTGTTTCTCTTTGTACTCTTTCATGGGAGATAACAGGAGAGTAAATGGTTGAGGGACAGAAACTGAATTTGAAATGACAATCATTATTTGTCGGGATTAGAAAAGGAGACTTATGAAATTTATTGACAAGCTGGAACGAAAGTTTAGGGGCCGGGGAATTGAGAATCTGACGATTTATATTATCGTGAGTTATGTGCTGGGATATGCACTGATGATTTTGAACCCTGGTTTATTATCCATGCTTAGCCTGAATGTTTCCAAGATTCTGCAGGGACAGATATGGAGACTGGTTACATGGGTAATCTATCCACCGAGCAGTTCATCTACTCTGTGGTTTGTGATCGCGATTTTGTTCTTTTATTATCCGATCAGTGCATCGCTGGAGCGTACCTGGGGATCTTTCAGATTCACGTTATATATTTTATCCGGAATGGTATTTACCATAATTTCTGCCTTTATTTTGTATTTTATGACGGGCGGAGTATTGGATCTGATGTATAATGGCGGGCTGTTTTCCACTTATTATATCAGTTTATCTATTTTTCTGGCTTATGCGCTGACATATCCGGAGATGAGAGTGATGCTGTATTTTGTGATTCCGATCAAGATGAAGTGGATGGCAGTCTTTTATGTGCTGATTGTCGGGCAGAATATTATAAGCTGCTTTATGAATGGCACATGGTATGTGGCTGTGCCGATTATCGCATCTTTACTGAACTTTATTATTTTCTTCCTTAGTACGAGAAATCTCAGCAGATATAATCCGAAAGAAATTCACAGGAAGAATCAGTTTAAGAGAGCAACGGGGGGAAGTAAGACGGTTCCTTTTCCTGGAAGTGGGAATGCAGGGGGAGTAACGAAGCATAAATGTGCAGTCTGTGGACGTACGGAAAAAGATGATCCGAATCTGGAATTCCGTTTCTGTTCTAAATGTAACGGAAACTATGAGTACTGTCAGGATCATTTATATACACATATACACAAGAAGTAAGAAGCAAGAGGAGAGATTATTATGAAGAAAGTACCATTTGTCACTCTGGATAAGCTCCAGGAGATTACCGCACAGTTTCCGACTCCGTTTCACCTTTATGATGAGAAGGGAATCCGTGAGAATGCGAAAGCAGTAAAAGAAGCATTTGCATGGAATAAAGGATTTAAAGAGTTTTTTGCAGTAAAGGCAACTCCGAACCCGTTTCTGATCAAAATTCTTCAGGAATATGGCTGTGGCTGTGACTGTTCTTCCATGACAGAGCTGATGATGTCCAAAGCAATCGGCTGCAAGGAAGGGGATATTATGTTTTCTTCCAATGATACACCGGAGGAAGAGTTTAAGTATGCCAATGAGATCGGTGGAATTATTAACCTGGATGATATCACTCATATTGAGAGTGTGGAGAAAGCAGTCGGATATATTCCGAAAGTGATCAGCTGCCGTTATAATCCGGGCGGAGTGTTTAAGATCAGCAATGATATCATGGACAATCCCGGGGATGCCAAATATGGTATGACTACTGAGCAGATTTTTGAGGCATTCAAGATTCTGAAGGAAAAAGGTGCTGAGGAATTTGGTATCCATGCTTTCCTTGCAAGTAATACTGTGACAAATGAGTACTATCCGATGCTGGCAAAAGAGATGTTTGAGTTGGCAGTGAAACTTCAGAAAGAGACTGGAGCTCATGTGAAATTTATCAATCTTTCCGGCGGTGTGGGAATTGCCTACAAACCAGACCAGACTCCGAATGATATCAGAGAGATCGGTGAAGGTGTGCGTAAAGTATATGAGGAAGTGCTTGTTCCGGCCGGAATGGGTGATGTGGCAATCTATACAGAAATGGGCCGTTTCATGATGGGACCGTATGGCTGCCTGGTAACAAAGGCAATTCATGAGAAACATACACATAAAGAATATATTGGTGTGGATGCGTGTGCGGTAAACCTGATGCGTCCTGCAATGTATGGTGCTTACCATCATATCACAGTAATGGGAAAAGAAGACCAGCCGTGCGATCATATGTATGATGTAACCGGTTCTCTTTGTGAAAACAATGATAAATTTGCCATTGACCGTTATCTTCCGAAGGTTGATATGGGAGACCTGCTTGTGATCCATGACACAGGTGCACATGGTTTTGCGATGGGTTATAACTACAATGGTAAACTGAAATCTTCTGAAATCCTTCTTCATGAGGATGGAAGCTTTGAGATGATCCGCCGTGCAGAAACACCGAAAGATTATTTCGCAACTTTTGACTGCTTCCCGATTTATGAGAAATTACTGGAAGACATGAAATAAAACGGATACGGATAACGAAAGTGAAATTGTGGAGTGCAGGTCTGTACAGAATTTTCTGTGGACCTGTGCTTCTTGTTTTTGGGGAAAAGTCTGATGGAGTTTTCCTGATATATGATATTCTGAGAAATTTCGGATGCAAAACTGCCGGGTGAAGAGTGTTTTATCCGGGACAATTTTCTGTTGTCGATAAATATAGAAAGGAAAGAATGATATATGGTTAAATATGAATATGAACCGGGTGCCTGTAAGCTGCTGCATTATAATGGATTGTGGAGTGTGCAGTATGAGGGAGTGTCCGGACATTTTAAGAAAGTGAAAATGGTCTGTCCATGTATTAAGGATGACTGTGATAAGGACTGCGAGGTGTTTAAGAGTCTGCCGGATATAAAGGCTGTGGATGAAGAGTGGCATATGAGGGATGAACTGTAGAAAGGACAAAAATAAAAAAGACCGGATTCAACAGAATCCGATCTGAATGATCTTATAAATGCCGGCAGTGGGACTTGAACCCACACGTGGTTGCCCACAACAGATTTTGAGTCTGCCTCGTCTGCCATTCCGACATGCCGGCGCTTGAACGTTTATTATAATAGCATGAATTGAGTGTTATGGCAAGCAAAATTTGGAATTTTAGTAAAGTTTGGAATTTCAGTAAAGTTTTGTATGGCAGAGTTATGGTTTCGCGGATAGCAAATGGAAGAAAATTCTGATATAATAAAAGAAGAGTTATGCGACGACTGTGATCAAAACAATCCGGACCTATGATAAAAAGAATATTATTCTGGTGGGAACTCCGGTGTGGTCGCAGGATGTGGATGTGGCAGCGGACAGCCCGATCAAAGGCTATTCCAATCTGATGTATACGTTTCATTTTTATGCGGCAACTCATAAGGAGATGTACAGGGAGAAAGTGAAGGCTGCTGTGAAAAAGGGACTGCCTGTTTTGTCAGTGAGTTTGGCATTTCGGAAAGTTCCGGAAATGGCAGTATTGACAAAAAAGAAGCGAATACCTGGATACAGTTTCTGAAAAAGAATAAGATCAGTTATGTGTGCTGGAGTCTGAGCAATAAGGATGAAAGCTGTTCGCTGCTTAAAAGCAGCAGTACACGCACCGGGAATTTCCGGAAAACAGATCTTTCTGCAGCAGGACGCTGGTATCAGGCTGTGAAATAGCGGGAAGTGTATCTTACAGATGGAGGGATGGAATCTGTTATTCTGTTGATACTTTGGCAGGAGAGAAAAAGATACGAAGCGGATGTTTTGATCCGCCTGACGGGGATGTAAGAACGACAGAGAAAGAGAGGAAGTTTTATATGTGCGGTTTTGCCGGGTTTTATGGGCAGGGAGAAAACAGAAATGAAATTCTTGGAGAGATGCTGGAGACGATCATACATAGAGGACCTGACAGTGAGGGCAGATATCTGGATGAGAAAGTAGCTCTTGGTTTTCGCAGGCTGAGTATTGTGGATTTAAGTGAGCATGGAAATCAGCCGATGTTCAATGAGGATGAGAGTCTGGTGCTGACGTTTAATGGAGAAATTTATAACTATAAGGAACTTCTTCTGGAGCTGCTTGCGGCAGGACATACCTTTCATTCTCACACGGATTCGGAAGTTCTGCTTCATGGATATGAGGAATGGGGAACAGAACTGGTAACGAAGCTGAGAGGAATGTTTGCTTTTGTCATATGGGATAAGAAGAAGGAACAGCTTTTTGGTGCCAGAGATATGTTCGGGATCAAGCCGTTTTATTACAGCAAAATGGAAAATGTTTTCCTGTTCGGTTCGGAGATCAAGTCACTGCTGATGCATCCACAGTTTCATAAGGAATTAAATGAGGATGTCCTGCGGCTGTATCTTTCTTTTCAGTTTGTGCCTACAGATGAAACATTTTTTAAAAATGTGTTCTGCCTTCCTCCGGCGCATTATTTTATTTATGATGGAAAAGAATGCAAAAAGGTCTGCTATTATCGTTTTGACTTTCAGGCAGACAGTTCCAGGAGTCATTCACAGATGCTGAAAAAGATGGAAGAGACACTGGAGGAGTCCGTGCAGGCGCATAAGACAGGAGATGTGGAAATTGGTTCCTATCTGTCCAGCGGTGTGGATTCCAGTTATCTTGCGTTTGCGGGAAAGGTGGATCGTACTTACACAGTTGGATTTGAGGGAAGCAGCAGTTGTGAAACGGAAGAGGCACAGAATTTTGCACAGAATGTCGGGATGCACAATAAAGGGAAGATAATTTCGGCAAAGGAATACTGGGATTCTTTATCTGATATTCAGTATTATATGGATGAGCCGGTGGCGGACCCTTCTATCGTAGGACTGTATTTTCTGAGCAAAGAGGCTGCGAAGGAAGTGAAGGTTGTCTTTTCCGGTGAGGGAAGTGATGAGCTGTTCGGCGGATATAATATTTACTGTGAACCGCTGCAGTATACCGGGTTTGATAAAATCCCCCTGCCTGTGAGACGGATGGCAGGAAATTTTGCAGAAAAAGTGCTTCCGCAGGGGCTTCCGGGACGAGGGTTTCTGATCCGCCATGGAAAGACTCTGGAGGAGAGATATTATTCTAATGCCACAAATGTATTTTCTGAGCGTCAGGCGGATAAGATATTAAAGAAAAGATCCGGGAAAAGGGTCACAGAAGTGACAGCACCGGTATATGCGGAAGTTGCAGATAAAGATCCTGTGACAAAAATGCAGTATGTAGATCTGCATTTCTGGCTGGTTCACGACATTCTTATGAAAGGTGACAAGATGGGAATGGCGAATTCAGTGGAAGTCAGAGTTCCGTTTCTGGATAAAAAAATGTGGGAGTTTGCCAGAACCCTGCCTTTGGAGAAAAAGGTAAACCCGCCGCGGACCAAGGTGCTTTTCAGGGAAGCAGCGCAGAAGCGGATTTCAAAGGATACCGCGCAGAAGAAGAAACTGGGATTTCCGGTGCCGATCCGTACCTGGATCCGGCAGGAACCATATTACAGTATGATTGAGGAGCAGTTCTCTTCCGCAGCGGCAGAACAGTTTTTCCATACAGACCGTCTGTTAAAGATGCTTCGCCGCTATAAGAAGGCAGAAGCGCGCAATCTGAAAACGGATGACAGCCGCAGGATATGGACGGTATTTACCTTCCTGTTGTGGTATGAGAGATTTTTCGGAGAGAACGGGAAGGAAAATCATGATCGGATGCGAAGTGGACAGCAGTGAAATTCTTAAATGTTTATGAAATTTGCAGAGACTTTCTTGAAATGTGTGTAAATAAGTGTTATGGTACATTCTAATAGAAAATCCGATGAAAGTTTAAGTACAAAAAAGGCTGTTCGAATCTTACTGAGCATGAAGGAAACAGAAAGTATTTTTGGTTACTGTTCACTGGTAATATCCCGCGAGGTGTTTTTTGTGAGCGAAGGTCACAGAAAACCCGAGACATATGGCGCGAATTTATGCGATTAGCATAAATTAAGTTTGCGGAGCAAACGATACTCCTTGGGCTTTGCACAAGGAGGTTCATCTTTCCTGCATCGCGAAGCGTGTTACTGAGAACGGAGTGAACAGTAACTATTTTTGTATTTACATCTGTGAAAAAGGATTTCTGTAATAACAATGAATGGAGGAAATGCGAATGAACATTGATAATAAAAAGCCGGGCAGAAAGCCCCTTTATGTTTATTATATCATCGCAGCAGTTGTTATCATCCTTCTGAATGTACTGTTACTTCCGGCAATCGAGGACAGGAAAGTTCAGACAACTGACTACAGTACTTTCCTGACTGGCGTAGAGAAGAACTACGTTACAACTGTAGAAATTCAGGATGACTATATTTATTATGTGGCAGAGAGTGACGGACAGCAGATTTACTGTAAGACAGTAAAGGTGAATGACCCGGATCTGGTAGACCGTCTTCACGATGCAAATGTGAAATTCGGGGCAGCAGCTCCTCAGCAGACTTCTATCTGGATCAGTCTTCTGGCAGGATATGTTCTGCCGATCGTGATCTTTGTCTTTCTGGGACGCTGGCTCAGCAAGAAGATGATGAGTTCCATGGGCGGTGGCCCTGGCGGAGCAATGTCCTTTGGTAAGAGCAATGCGAAAGTATATGTAAAATCTTCCACAGGAATTAAATTTTCTGATGTTGCAGGGGAAGATGAGGCGAAAGATCTTCTGACAGAAATCGTGGATTATCTTCATAATCCTCAGAAATACAGAGAGATTGGTGCTTCCATGCCGAAAGGTGCGCTTCTTGTAGGCCCTCCTGGTACAGGTAAAACTCTTCTTGCAAAAGCAGTAGCCGGAGAAGCAGAAGTGCCGTTTTTCTCCATTTCCGGTTCTGAATTCGTGGAAATGTTCGTTGGTATGGGTGCTGCCAAGGTTCGTGACCTGTTCAAGCAAGCCAATGAAAAAGCACCATGTATCGTATTTATCGATGAGATTGATACCATTGGTAAGAAACGTGACGGTGCCGGTTTTACAGGCGGCAATGATGAGCGTGAGCAGACATTGAACCAGCTTCTGACAGAGATGGATGGCTTTGACGGTTCCAAGGGTGTTGTCATTCTGGCTGCGACAAACAGACCGGATTCCCTTGACCCGGCTCTTCTTCGTCCGGGACGTTTCGACAGACGTATTCCGGTAGAACTTCCGGATCTGAAAGGTCGTGAAGAAATCCTGAAAGTACATGCCAAGAAGATTAAGATCGCAGACTCTGTTCGTTTTGATGAGATTGCGAAGGCAGCAGCAGGGGCTTCCGGTGCAGAACTTGCCAATATTGTCAATGAAGCTGCCTTACGTGCGGTACGTGACGGCAGAAAATTTGCAACACAGGCAGACTTTGAGGAGAGCATTGAAGTTGTTATCGCCGGATACCAGAAGAAGAACCGTGTCCTTTCCAATAAGGAAAAACTGATCGTATCCTATCATGAAATCGGACATGCGCTGGTTGCAGCAAAACAGACAGAATCTGCACCGGTTCATAAGATTACCATTATTCCGCGTACTTCCGGTGCATTGGGTTATACCATGCAGGTAGAAGACGGAGAGCATTACCTTATGACAAAAGAAGAACTGGAGAATAAGATTGCAACCTTTACCGGCGGACGTGCAGCAGAGGAGCTGATTTTCCATTCTATTACCACAGGTGCTTCCAATGATATCGAACAGGCAACCAAGCTTGCAAGGGCTATGATCTCCAGATATGGTATGAGCGAAGATTTCGACATGGTTGCAATGGAAAATGTCAGCAATCAGTATCTGGGCGGCGATTCCAGCCTGAGCTGTTCCTTTGAGACACAGACAATTCTTGACAAGAAGGTTGTGGAACTGGTAAGAACAGAACACCAGAAAGCACTTCAGATTCTTCAGGATAATATCGGAAAACTTCATGAACTTGCCAAATATCTGTATGAGCATGAGACCATTACAGGGGAAGAATTTATGAAGATTCTGGAGGCTCCGGCTCTGACACCTGCTGCAGCACAGGCAGGTGCGGTAAACCTGACAAAACCGGAAGAAACAGAAGAATAAAAGAAAATAAAGAAAATAAAAACAGAGAAAAGAATAAAAAACGGATAAAAGAACAGATAACAAGTAATAAACGGGTTATTTTTACAGAAGCAGTGGGAATGGAAGAGATTTTCACTGCTTTTGTTTTACCTGACATTCTTCCTTGCCAAGCAGGTGTGGTTCGGGTATAATTCAGTAAGAGAAAGCAGAAACAGGATTATTATGTAAATACTTTGGATGGAAAGAAGGGATAGGATGGATTGTCGTACTGCCGAGGGGCTGGTGAACCGTTATATTGAACATGAACTTCCGGTGAACGAGCTGGAAGAGTTTCTGGAACATGTTCAGAATTGCCCTTCCTGTTATGAGGAGCTGGAGACATATTTTATTGTCCACGAAGTGACGCAGCAGCTTGATGACAACAGTAGTGAGTCTGTTCTGGATTTTAAAGACCTTCTGGAACAGGATATCAGCAGTTCCAGACATTATGTCCGCAAGAAAAAAATAGGATGGTTTCTGATCGGTGTGAGCGTTTGTCTGCTGATTGTAGCACTGGCAGCGATTCTGGTTTATGTGCTGATGGAAACGGCACATATTTTATAAAAATTTATGAGACAGAGACTTTGAGGAAAGATACTGGAGGATTTTATGAGTGAAAAAATATTATTGATTGATGGACACAGCATTTTGAACAGAGCTTTTTATGGCCTGCCGGATCTTACAAATTCAGAAGGAAAGCATACAGGGGCAGTGTATGGTTTTCTGAATATTCTTTTCCGGACGATCGAAGAAGAAAAGCCTCAGTATCTGACCGTGGCATTTGACCTGAAAGCACCTACCTTCCGCCATAAGATTTATGAAGCATATAAGGGGACACGTAAACCGATGCCGGAAGAACTGAGGGAACAGGTTCCGCTGATCAAGGAAATGCTCTCTGCCATGGGCGTCAATATTGTGACCAGAGAAGGATATGAGGCAGATGATATTCTGGGGACGCTTGCACGAAGAAGCGAGGAGAAGGGAATGGAAGTCACGATTCTTTCCGGGGACAGAGACCTTCTTCAGCTTGCCACAGAGAAAGTACTGATCCGCCTTCCGAAAACTGTCCGTGGAAAGACAACCATCGAGGACTATCATACACAGCAGGTAATTGAGAAATATCAGGTTACTCCACCGCAGATCATAGAGTTAAAAGCACTGATGGGCGACAGCTCGGACAATATTCCGGGAATCCCGGGAGTTGGGGAAAAGACTGCCACGAAGATTATCGCAGAGTACGGTACCATTGAGAATGCACATGAGCATCTGGAGGAACTTAAGCCAAACAGAGCCAGGGAATCTATGAGAGAACATTATGATATGGCACAGCTCAGCAAGACACTGGCAACGATCAACACAGACAGTCCGATCGAGTTTTCCTACGATGAGGCGGTACTTGGAAATCTTTACACAAAACAGGCTTTCCTGCTTTGCAGACAACTGGAATTTAAGAACCTTCTGTCACGTTTTGACGGGGATGCAGCTCAGGAAGATGAACTGGAACTGGAATTTTTCACCTGTGAAGATCTGACAGGCTGTGAGGCGCTGTTTGAGAAAGCGGCAGAGAAGAAGGAACTGGGTATTTCACTGATCGCGGAAGGTGACAGGGTATTTGGTGCGGGACTGGCACTGGATCAGGAGGAAATTTATTATATTCCGGTGGAGGGGCTGGTGACAGAATCTTATCTTTGCTCAAAGCTGGAACAATTATTTCAGGGAGACAGAGTAATCTGTGCGACGGATGTAAAGGCATTGCTGAAGCATCTTGATTTTGATGAGAAAACGACCGTTTTTGATGCAGGGGTGGCAGCGTATCTTCTGAATCCGCTGAAATCGGTTTACACTTATGACGATATGGCGAAAGAATATCTGACCGGACAGATGCTGCCGACAAGGGAGGAACTTCTGGGAAAAGATTCCTTTGCGAAGGCGTGGGAAAATGAATCAGAAGGACTGACTTCTCTGGCATGTTATCAGGCGTATACGGCATTTGCCAGCCGCATGCCGATGAGTGAAGCACTGGAAGAAGCAGGAATGTGGAAGGTGTATACGGAAATTGAGCTTCCTCTTATTTTTACCCTGGATTCCATGGAAAAATGGGGAATCTGTGTCAGGGGAGAAGAGCTGAAGAGTTACGGTGAGAAGCTGAATGTGCGGATCACGGAACTGGAGAAACTGATCTGGCAGCAGGCAGGGGAAGAATTTAACATCAATTCCCCGAAGCAGCTTGGAGTGATCCTTTTTGAAAAAATGGGAATCAAAGGCGGAAAGAAAACGAAAACCGGATATTCCACAGCAGCGGATATTCTGGACAAGCTGGCCCCGGATCATGCGATTGTAAAAGATATTCTGGAGTACCGTCAGCTTACCAAACTGAAATCCACTTATGCGGACGGGCTTTTCCAGGTTATCGCGAAAGACGGAAGAATACATTCTACATTTAATCAGACGATTACTGCAACAGGCAGGATCAGCAGCACAGAGCCGAATCTTCAGAATATTCCGGTGCGAATGGAACTGGGACGCCTGATCCGTAAGGTATTTGTGCCGGAGGAGGGGTATGTATTTCTGGATGCGGATTATTCTCAGATTGAGCTGCGTGTTCTTGCACATATGTCCGGAGATGAGAAGCTGATCCAGGCATATACAGAGGCACAGGACATTCACAGACTGACTGCGTCGGAAGTATTTCATGTGCCGTTTGATCAGGTGACAGACCTGCAGCGTAGAAATGCAAAGGCAGTAAACTTTGGAATTGTGTACGGCATCAGTTCTTTTGGGCTGAGTCAGGATTTGAGTATTACACGAAAAGAAGCATCTGAGTATATTGAGAAATATTTTGAGTCTTATCCGAGGATCAAAGGTTTTCTGGATGGACTGGTGGAAGAAGGAAAGGAAAAAGGTTATGTTACGACCATGTTTGGAAGACGCAGGCCGATTCCGGAACTGAAATCCAGCAATTTCATGCAGAGATCTTTTGGCGAAAGAGTTGCCATGAACTCCCCGATCCAGGGAACTGCGGCAGATATTATCAAGATTGCCATGAACCGGGTATACAGACGGCTGAAAGAGGAAAATCTGAAATCCCGTCTGGTGCTTCAGGTACATGATGAGCTTCTGATCGAGACTTATAAAGAGGAGATTGAGGAAGTTTCTGCAATCCTGAGAGAGGAAATGAAAGGTGCTGCGAAACTGGCCGTGGAACTGGATGTGGATATGCATCAGGGAAATAACTGGTATGAAGCAAAATAGACAATAATGATGACAGAAGTTATGAGGCAAAACAGATGATTACAATTGGAATTACCGGCGGAGTGGGAGCCGGGAAGAGTACGGTGCTTGATTTTCTGGAAGAGAGATATCAGGCATATGTGATGAAAGCCGATGAGATCGGACATCTGGTGATGGAGCCGGGGCAGGCGTGTTATGAGCCTGTGACCGCTTTGTTTGGAAAACAGGTAATAAAAGAGGATAAAACGATTGACCGCAGGCAGGTTTCGGATGTAGTATTTTCTCATCCGGAAATGCTGGAGAAATTAAATCAGATCATTCATCCTGCTGTGAAACAGTATATCCGGGAGCAGCTTTTGCTGAAAAAACAGCAGGGACAGAAGGTATGTGTGGTGGAAGCTGCACTTCTTCTGGAAGATCATTATCAGGAGTTCTGCGATACGATATGGTATATTCACACGGATGAGGAGATCAGGATACAGAGACTGATGGAGAACCGCGGATATACCAGAGAGAAATCTGTCAGTATCATTGCCAGTCAGGCACCGGAGGTGTTTTTCCGGGCAAATGCAGATTATGTTGTGGTAAACAACGGAGATTTTGCACAGACAAGGCAGCAGATCGAGGAAGGAATCAGAAAATATGAGACTTTGTAGCATTGCCAGCGGCAGCAGCGGAAACTGTATTTATGTTGGCTCTGACAACACCCACCTTCTGGTGGACGTAGGCATCAGTGGAAAACGTGTGGAGCAGGGGTTAAATTCTCTGGAATTGACAGGAAAAGATATTGATGGTATTTTAATAACACATGAACATTCAGATCATATCAAAGGTCTGGGCGTGATTGCAAGAAAGCACCAGATTCCGGTTTATGCAACGGGAGGAACTCTGGAGGCGTTGTCTGAGATGAATCTGGGTAAGATCCCGGAAGGGATTTTCCATGAGATTCATGAAGATGAACCGTTTGAGATCAGGGATCTGACAGTGAATCCGTTTATGATCCCTCATGATGCGGCACAGCCTGTAGGGTACCGTGTGGAATGCGGAGAGCATTCCGTGGGGATTGCTACAGACCTTGGAAAGTATGATGAGTACATAGTCAATCATCTGCAGAATCTGGATGCGCTTCTTCTGGAGGCGAATCATGATATCCGGATGTTGCAGGTTGGAAAATATCCGTATTATCTGAAGCAGAGGATTCTGGGTGACAGAGGGCATCTCTCCAATGAGAATGCGGGAAGGCTGCTGTGCAGACTTCTGCATGATAATATGAAGGCCATATTCCTTGGGCATTTAAGCAGGGAAAACAATTATGAAGAACTGGCATATGAAACCGTCTGTTCAGAAGTAACCTTAGGTGACAACCCTTATAAGTCCCGGGATTTTAAGATCCAGGTGGCGAAAAGGGATTGCATATCAGAAGCAATTACAGTGTAGAAAGGACAAAGAACTTATGAAAAAGACAATCATCACAGTAGTAGGAAATGACACCGTAGGAATTATCGCGAAAGTCTGCACATATCTTGCGGACAACAATGTAAACATTCTTGATATTTCCCAGACCATCGTACAGGGGTATTTCAACATGATGATGGTGACTGATGCCGGTAAATGTGAAAAAGACAACGGCGTTCTTGCAAAAGAACTGGAGGCCCTTGGAGATCAGATCGGCGTAGTGATCCGCTGCCAGCATGAAGATATTTTCAATGTGATGCACAGAATCTGATCTAAGTAATGCACAGGCATCTGATCGGAGACAGAAGATGGTGTCTGATCAGGGTAAGCAGTGAAAACGGGTGGTGAATGCCTGACCTGACTGCTTATGGGAATGAAAAATCTGTATCTACTACAAGGGAGAAAAGCAAAATGATCAATATTTTTGAAGTAAATGAAACGAATAAAATGATCGAGCACGAAAACCTGGATGTGCGTACCATTACAATGGGTATCAGTCTTCTGGACTGCATTGACAGTGATCTGGAGACATTAAACAAAAAAGTTTATGACAAGATTACAACCTGCGCAAAAGATCTGGTATCTACAGGTGAGGCGATTTCCGCTGAATATGGAATTCCGATCGTAAATAAAAGAATTTCTGTAACTCCGATCGCACTGATTGGTGGTGCTGCATGTAAGACTGCGGAAGATTTTGTGACAATTGCTGAGACACTGGATAGGGCTGCAAAGACGGTTGGTGTGAACTTTATCGGTGGTTATTCTGCGCTGGTAAGTAAGGGAATGACTCCTGCTGAGAGACTTCTGATCGAGTCTATTCCGCAGGCACTTGCGAAAACTGAGCGTGTGTGCAGTTCTGTAAATGTTGGTTCTACACGTACCGGTATCAATATGGATGCTGTGAAGCTGATGGGTGAAATTGTTCTGGAAACAGCGAAAGCTACGAAGGAGCAGGATTCTCTGGGATGTGCGAAGCTAGTTGTGTTCTGCAATGCACCGGATGATAATCCGTTTATGGCGGGTGCGTTCCATGGTGTGACAGAGGCGGATACCATTATTAATGTGGGTGTCAGTGGTCCTGGTGTTGTTAAGACGGCTCTGGAGCAGGTAAGAGGTAAGGATTTCGAGACTCTTTGTGAGATGATCAAGCGTACTGCGTTTAAGGTTACCCGTGTGGGACAGCTTGTGGCACAGGAGGCGTCTAAGCGTCTTGGTGTTAAGTTTGGTATTGTGGATCTTTCTCTGGCTCCGACTCCGGCGATCGGGGACAGTGTTGCTGAGATTCTGGAGGAGATTGGTCTGGAGCATGCAGGTGCACCGGGAACGACGGCGGCTCTTGCGTTGTTGAATGATCAGGTTAAGAAGGGTGGAGTTATGGCTTCTACTGCTGTTGGTGGTTTAAGTGGTGCGTTTATTCCGGTCAGTGAGGATCAGGGTATGATTGATGCGGTGAATGCGGGTGCGCTGACGATCGAGAAGCTGGAAGCGATGACTTGTGTGTGCTCTGTTGGTCTGGATATGATCGCGATTCCTGGGGATACGAAGGCGTCTACGATTGCGGGTATTATTGCGGATGAGTCTGCGATTGGTATGGTGAACCAGAAGACTACGGCGGTGCGTCTGATTCCGGTGATTGGTAAGGGAGTTGGCGAGGTTGTTGAATTTGGTGGCCTGTTGGGTTATGCGCCGATCATGCCGGTGAATCAGTTTTCCTGTGATGCGTTTGTACAGCGTGGGGGAAGGATTCCGGCGCCGATTCATAGCTTTAAGAACTAAAGAATTGAAAATGCCAGAGACTTTGAAGTTTGGAGTCTCTGGTATTTTTTTGATGTTTTCGAAAAGGGACGTGTGGCAGAAAATACTTTGTTTTGTCTGCGGTTTCGGAGCCTAAGAGATTCTAGGCCATCAGAAATCTGCTAAGGGCATGAGCAGCCCTCTCAAACTCGCTCCGTTGCAAACTTCGCTCAGACAGTGAAACGGTCTGCTCATAACGCAGATTTCTGATGACCAAGAATCTCTAAGACTCCTGCAAATGCAGACAAAACAAAGTATTTTCTGCCACCCTGACATTCCAGAATAACTAACGATAGATAGCTGCTTCGCAGCTTATAAAGACCTTTTGCTTATAAATGACTGGTAGAGTGAATTACGCTCATTCGCCGGATGTTATGATCGGGTAACGAAGCGAATTAAGAATATCCGCTTGACTGTAAGGAATATCAGTTATCGTTTTTTATAATGTGGATAATACATTTAACAACTTTGTATTGTCTTCCGGCAGCATAATGCAGAAACGGATAAATTCTCCGTCGAGGCATTCGAAGGAGGAGCAGTCGCGGATCATGAGTCCCTGTCGGATGCAGGCATCAAAGACGTCGTAAGAGGTCAGGTCTGGCTTCTGAATTTTCAGGAGAATGAAATTGGCGTAGGCAGGGTAGGTTTTGTAAGTGGGGATATTCTGCAGGGCATGGAGCAGACGGTCACGTTCGGAAAGGATGAGCTTCCGGGTGTGATGAATATAGTCTTTATCTTTTAACATAAGTTCACCTGCGAGGGCGCCGAGGCTGTTTAATGACCATGGAACCTGTTTTTCTTTCATTTTTTTGAGAAATTCGAGATTTCCGGTGATTCCGTAACCCAGGCGCATGCCCGGGGCAGCATAGAATTTAGATACACCGCGCAGAACCATAAGATTGGTAAATTCTCTGGTGAGGGTTACAGCGGTGATTGCCTGAATGTCAGGAGCAAATTCAACATAGGTTTCGTCAATCATCACGAAAATATCCTGACTGGCACAGAAGGAGACCAGTTTTCTTAAATCTTCTCTGGAAATGGCAGAGGAAGTTGGATTATTTGGGTTACAGATGATCAGGAAGTCGTATTTTCCCTGAAGAGTCTGGCAGAGATCGTCTATATTGAGGACAAAGTTGTCTTCTTCACGCAGGTGGTAATATTCCTGTGTACTTCCGGAAAAAGAGAGTTCTCTGGAGTATTCGGAGTAGGTTGGTCCGAGAATCAGGGTATGTTTTGGATTGCGTTCCTGGATGAGGAGAGCGATCAGCTCGCTGGAGCCATTTCCGGGAAGAATGAATTCAGAGGGAACAGAGCAGTATTCTGATATGGTATTGCGGAGTGCTGTATAATCTCTGTCCGGGTAGGAGGACAGAATGTCCAGACGACCGGCGAGCTGTTCTTTTACATTTTCAGAAAGCCCGAGCGGATTTACATTGGCACCGAATTTTACAATATCTTTTGGATTAAGATGATAAACCTCGCATATTTTTTCAATATCGCTTCCATGAAAGACCATTTTTGCAGTTGACATATGATATTCCTCATTTCTGTATAAACAATGTGTATGATTTCTATGTGATATTTTAGCATAGATGGTGGCCTCTGTACAGGCAGAGCTTCCGCAGGGACTATGTTATTTGTCAGTAAACAGCGAGGGAATGGCAATGCTTCCGGGCACTTTTGAAGGTTCATTGTAATTCTTGGTATTTGGGAATCTGCGTTATGAGCAGACCGTATCACTGTTTGAGCGAAGTTTGCAACGGAGCGAGTTTGAGAGGGCTGCTCATGGTTTTAGCAGATTCCTAAATGCCTTAGAATTACATGGTTCTTCAACTGTGCCCGGAAGCATTGCCATTTCCTCGCGTCCCTCCTCAGAAATACCGCAAAATAAAAAAATAAATGTCTTGACATATGCACATTAGCGTGGTAAAGTAAACACAACAAAACCGATGAGAAAGAAAAGTAAACAATTAAGGATTATTCCAGAGAGCGGCAGATGGTGAGAAGCCGTATGAGACTGATTGTTGAATGGCCTTTCGAGGGCGGTCCGAAATTTTGATAAGCATGAGAGTAGGCACCGACGGGAACCGAACCCGTTATAAATCAGGAGTGTATGTTTGTACATGAGAAAGTGGACGATTCGTCAATTTGAGTGGTACCGCGATAATAAGATTCTTATTACCGTCTCAAGCAGCAGATAGCTTGTGGCGGATTTTTTTATTTAAGAATAAGAATGAATTATTTGTGGGTGGGAGGATAGTTCTGTTGCCAGATGCACAATAAACAATGACCACCAGCCATCAGGATTGACACATCCGGGAAAAAGGAATCCGGGGAGTTCTTTCTCACAGACAGTAATAAGGGATTGGCTTATATCCCTGAGACTATGGCAGCCGGATTTAAGGACTGTTAAATAATTGATGTAGAGAGAGGAAAAAGACTATGAAAAAAGAATGTTAACAATCGCAGCAACAGCAATGGCAACTATGATGATGGCATCACCGGTTATGGCGCAGGATTTCAAGATCGGTATCTGCAACTATGTAGATGACGCTTCCCTGAACCAGATTGTAGATAATATTCAGTCCCGCCTGAAAGAGATCGGGGAAGAGCAGGATGTGAATTTTGACGTATCCTATGATAACTGCAATGCAGATGCCAACGTTATGGAACAGATCATTTCTGATTTTCAGGCTGATAATGTAGATTTAATGGTAGGTGTGGCAACACCGGTAGCAATGCGTATGCAGTCCGCAACAGAGGGAACCGATACACCGGTTGTATTTTCCGCAGTATCTGACCCTGTAGGAAGCGGTCTTGTAGATGATCTGGATGCACCTGGAGCAAATATCACAGGTACAAGTGATTATCTGGATACTGCTTCTATCATGAAACTGATTCAGGCAGTAAATCCGGATGTGAAAAAAATCGGTCTGTTATATGATATCGGACAGGATTCTTCCACAACAGCTATTCAGGAAGCAAAGGATTATCTGGATGAGCAGGGAATTGAGTATGTAGAGCGTACAGGTACCACAACAGATGAAGTACAGCTTGCAGCAGATGCACTGGTAGCTGATGGCGTGGATGCAGTATTTACACCAACTGATAATACCATCATGACAGCAGAACTTTCTATTTATGAGAAATTTATGGATGCAGGTATCCCGCAGTATACAGGAGCTGACTCTTTTGCATTAAATGGTGCATTTGTCGGATACGGTGTTGATTATGCAAATCTTGGACAGAAGACAGCAGATATGATCGCAGACATCCTGATGAATGATGCAGATCCTGCAACAACAGCAGTTGAGACTTTTGACAATGGTACTGCAACTGTAAATACAGAAACCTGCGAGGGTCTTGGCCTTGATTTTGAGACAGTTAAGAAAGATTTTGAACCGCTTTGCACACAGGTAAATGAGATCGTTACAGCAGAGAGTTTTGATGAAGTGGAGAAATAATAACAGATCAGAATCCTGTTGCAGAGAGTGACTTTTCATGGGCTTTGATTTGTGACTGTGAAAGTGTTCAACAGTTATGTTCAGATGATATAGTTCTGAGTGGGAGGAACAGCAGCAGATTTTTTCTGTTGCTGTTCCTTGAATGTAAATAATAACATGTTACCGGGCACGGAGTGGAGGGTAACAAATAAATGTAAACTGGAGGAAATTATTGTGACGATTGCGACGATACTCTCTCTTGGAGAGACCGCACTGAAACTTGGCCTGATCTGTTCGCTGACAGTTCTTGCCCTGTTTCTCAGTTATTCTATGCTGAATGTCTGTGACCTTTCCACGGATGGCTGCTTTACACTGGGAGCAGCAGTGGGAGCGGCAGTGGCAGTCAGCGGTCATCCTTTTTTATCAATTTTGGCAGCTATGGCTGCGGGTGTGTGTTCCGGATTTGTGACGGCGATACTTCAGACGAAGCTGGGCGTTGACAGTCTTCTTGCCGGAATTATTGTGAATACGGGTCTGTATTCTGTAAATATTGCGGTGATGGGAGGTTCTTCTTTGATCAATATGAACAGAACGGATACTGTGTTTTCCATGATGAAGGAAACTCTGAAGGGAACACCGCTGAAAGGAAGAGGCGATATAGTGGTTGCTCTGATCGCAGTAGTTGTAGTGATTGCTTTTCTTGTATTCTTCCTGAGAACAAGACTTGGTCTTGCAATCCGGGCGACCGGAAATAATGCGGACATGGTAAAGTCTTCTTCCATTAACCCGGTATTTACCACAATTGTAGGTCTTTGTGTTGCGAACTCTTTTACAGCGCTTTCCGGATGTCTTCTGTCTCAGTCTCAGAAGTCTGTGGATATAAATATCGGACAGGGAATGGTTACGATCGCGCTGGCATCCCTGCTGATCGGTGGTACGATCCTTGGCAGAGGCGGAATTTTTGTGAGAGCGGTGGGTATGGTGCTCGGTTCTTTTATTTTCCGTCTGGTATATACGGTTGCTCTGAGATTTAACATGCCGGCGTTTATGCTGAAACTGGTATCTTCTGTGATTGTTGTGCTGGCGATTTCCGGACCATATCTGAAGAAACAGTGGCCGCAGATTAAGAGAAGAATGACTCACAGGAAGGGAGTACGGTGATTTATGCTGAAGATTGAACATATTTCCAAGACTTTTAATCCGGGCACGGTCAATGAGAAACAGGCGATCAGGGATTTGTCGCTGAATCTGGAGAAGGGTGATTTTGCAACGATCATTGGTTCTAACGGTGCCGGTAAATCAACGTTGTTTAATGCAATCTGTGGAGATTTTCTGACAGATTCCGGTGTGATCATGCTGGATGGACAGGATATTACTTTTATGCCGCAGCATGTCCGTGCAAAAACGATCGGCCGTCTGTATCAGGACCCGATGAGAGGAACGGCGCCTGGAATGACGATTGAGGAGAATCTTGCACTGGCAGCGGGAAAAGGTGGATGGCTGTCTCATGTGACACGTCAGGAGAAAGAGAGATTTCATGAAGAGCTGAAGCTTCTGGATATCGGGCTGGAGAAGCGGATGACTCAGCCGGTCGGACTTCTTTCCGGAGGTCAGAGACAGGCATTGACGCTTTTGATGGCGACGATGAATCCGCCGAAACTTCTGCTTCTGGATGAGCATACGGCTGCGCTTGATCCGGGAACCGCGGAGAAGGTGCTGAATCTTACGAAAAGGATTGTGGAGGAGCATCAGCTTACCTGTCTGATGATCACTCACAATATGCAGTCTGCGCTGGATCTGGGAAATCGTATTCTGATGATGGATTCTGGAAATATCGTCCTGGATATCAGGGAAGAGGAGAAAAAGGGCCTGACAGTGGAAGGTCTTCTGGAGAAATTTAAGACAGGAGCCGGCAAGAAGCTGGACAATGACCGAATCCTTCTTTCTGAATAATGAAAATAATGAATATGATAATATAATGAATATGGAAAAGAACCATCTGGCTGGAATGGTACAGGTGCTCTGGGAAGTATAGCAGAGTACCGAATATTGTGCAGTCTGGACCGGATGGTTCTTTTTTGTTTATTATGAATTTGCTGCAGGTTATCATATTCAGATGATGATAATTTTTTTCTCATATTCATGAATGTAAGTTTTTCCGCTTTTCTGAGAGAGAAGGGATTCGTACAGGTTGGAGGCGAAAGTGGTTTCTTCCAGCAATGCCTGTGAGGAGAGGTCCAGTTGTCTGGAAGCATCTGCCAGTTTGGTGATTACAGGGATGCGGCTGTTTTTTTTGATTTCTTTTAATAAAGGGCTGCTCTCTTTGCGGAAGCCGAGAACACGGGCATAGGGAATGCGCTCTGGTGTATGATGGATGCCGAGGATGATATGGAGTAATGCACGCTGGATTCGTGTCTGTGTCAGTTCTTTTGTTTTGAGGAGGGCGGCAGACTGGGAAAATCCGTGCAGCAGGTTTTTCTGGTTCATGATTCTCTGGGCAAGATTTCCGGAAACATCCTGACAGGAAGCCAGTTCTGCGATGTTTTTTTGCAGGAGGCAGTAGGCGAGGATGGGGTCGAGAGCATCCTCTGTGAGAAATTCTCCGGAATCCAGAATGTTTTTGAAGATGAAAAATGCATTTTCCGGATCTGCGATGCAAGGATGTCTGCCGGAGTGGTGGGAAGACCGGCATTTCCGGAGGGGCAGGGACTTTCCGGATCAGAAGTTTTCTGGCAAAGCAGGTTCCGGATTGCTGATGCGGATGCAAAGGACGGGGAAAAGCTGTCAGGGGTTCCTGAGAGAGAGCTGCCTGTGGTATTGGTACCGGATACAGAAGGAGTTTCTGTCAGAGAGCCTGAGTCTGCAAAGGTGTCGTGGTATCCCATTCCTTTTCTGCGGATGGTGACGGGCTGTATTTTGCTGTTCAGGCGCAGGAGTGCCTTGCAGTATTCAATACCGAGGATATTGTTGGGAGTGTTGAGGATTCTGGCAGCATTGCTTGAGAAGGTGGCAGAATCCTCAACAGTATTAGCTTTGGTGAGGCGGCAGACGGCTTTGAGGTATTCTGTGAGAGCCTGACTTCTGGCAGTGGGGAAAGAGAGTCCCTGACTTAAAAAACTTTTCAGCAGATGTTTATATTCATCGGGCTCTTTTACGAGAATTTCTGCCAGTTTCTGTAAAGTGCTGATCTCTCCGGATTCGCTTCCGAAGCAGAGCATGTCAACGACACCCAGGCTGTCCAGGAGAGAGACACCTCCCATGGCGAAGGCTTCTGCGCTGGCGGTGGAGACGGAAACGGGCATTTCCAGTACGAGATTGGCACCGCAGCGCAGTGCCATTTCGGCGCGCAGGTGTTTGGAGATCAGGGCGGGAGTGCCTCGCTGGACATAGTCACCGCTCATGGTGACAATGACATAGTCTGCCCCCAGTTTTTCTTTGGTGTATTGGATCTGATATTCGTGTCCTCTGTGAAAGGGATTGTATTCGGCGATGATTCCGGCAGTTTTCATAAATTCTGGTGGATGCTCCTTTCTGAAATCGTGAGATTCCGGCAGTTTTTTGGGGTATAAAAGTTTCTGTGATATAAAAAATTTACATATTGCATTTTAAAAAAAACTTTTTTATGTCATATTCTACCATTCAAATGCTTGAAATACAAGGCTTCAGGAGTTATAATGAAAACAGCGCAGAAGCCGGACGTTATTGTTCACAGACTATCAGTTTGCGAGGTATGGAGGGATACTTTAACTGAATCAGGCAGCGAAGCGGATGCTTTTATCCGCCTGACGAGAACAGTAACAGGCTGGTATACAACAACTGTTGTACTATAACTGCTATATGAAAGGAGCCATTTGAATCATGGGATTTATTGACACACTCAAAGAAAGAGCAAAAGCAAACGTAAAAACAATCGTACTTCCGGAGACAGAAGATAAAAGAACTCTGGCAGCTACAGAGAAAATCTTAAAAGAAGGAATTGCAAAGGTTATCCTTGTTGGTAACGAAGAAGCTGTTAAAAAGAGTGCAGCTGAAGACGGATATGATATTTCCGGCGCACAGATCGTAGATCCTGCTACATCAGAGAAAACTCAGGGATATATTGACAAGTTAGTAGAATTAAGACAGAAAAAAGGCATGACACCGGAGCAGGCTAAAGATATTCTTCTTAACCAGTACCTGTACTATGGTGTAATGATGGTAAAAATGGGCGATGCAGACGGTATGGTATCCGGTGCATGTCATTCCACAGCAGACACATTAAGACCATGCCTTCAGATCCTGAAGACAAAACCAGGTACAAAACTTGTATCCGCATTCTTCTTAATGGTAGTTCCGAACTGCGAATACGGCGCAAACGGTGCATTTGTATTTGCTGATTCCGGTCTGAACCAGAACCCGAATCCGGAAGAACTTGCAGCAATCGCAGCATCTTCCGCAGAATCTTTCGAACTTCTCGTTCAGGAGAAACCAGTGGTAGCTATGCTTTCACACTCCACTAAAGGCAGTGCAAAACATGCTGACGTAGACAAAGTTGTAGAAGCTACAAAGATCGCAAAAGAACAGAATCCGGATCTTGCACTTGACGGTGAGTTCCAGCTTGATGCAGCTATCGTTCCAAGCGTAGGCGCATCCAAAGCTCCGGGAAGCGAAGTAGCTGGTAAAGCTAACGTACTTGTATTCCCAGACCTTGATGCAGGTAACATCGGATACAAACTTGTTCAGCGTCTTGCAAAAGCAGAAGCTTACGGACCTGTAACTCAGGGTATCGCTAAACCTGTAAACGACCTGTCCCGTGGATGCTCCGCAGACGATATCGTTGGTGTAGTAGCTATCACAGCAGTACAGTGCCAGGCTGACGATAACAAATAAGACTTTGGCATACAGCAATCCGGACCGGATTGAAGATATTTGATCGACTACATAATTAAGGGCATCGGAGGAGAGAATTCTGATTCTGATGCCTTTGATATCATTACTCATATTTTCTGAGAAATGGTGAGAATATTAATATTATATTATATATTATGAAAGGAAAAGCTGACAGAAATTTTTGAATAGTCCGTACCGGAATTAGGGATGGTGTTCAGAATTTATTGCCAGCAGAAGATTAAAATGAACGTATTAGTAATCAACTGTGGAAGTTCATCCCTGAAATATCAGTTAATCAACTCTGATTCAGAAGCAGTTCTTGCAAAAGGTCTCTGCGAGAGAATCGGTATCGACGGAAGATTAGTATATCAGAAAACAGGCTGTGACAAAGAGATCACAGAAGCTGCAATGCCAACACATAAAGAAGCAATCCAGATGGTACTGGACGCTCTGACAAATGACAAAACAGGCGCAATCGGAAGCCTGAAAGAAGTAAACGCTGTTGGACACCGTGTTGTACATGGCGGTGAAAAATTTGCGAAATCTGTAGTGATCACAGATGAAGTGATCGCAGCAGTAGAAGAGTGCAACGATCTTGCACCACTTCACAACCCTGCAAACCTGATCGGTATCCGTGTATGCTCTGAGCTTATGCCAGGTGTACCTCAGGTAGCAGTATTCGATACCGCTTTCCATCAGACAATGCCTGCAAAAGCATATCTCTATGGTCTTCCGATCGAATATTACAAGAACTACAAAGTAAGAAGATATGGTTTCCACGGAACATCCCACAGCTTCGTTTCCAAACGTGCTGTTGAATTCCTCGGACTTGACAAAGACAACTCCAAAGTTATCGTTTGCCACCTTGGAAACGGTTCTTCCATCAGTGCTGTTGTAAACGGACAGTGTGTTGATACAACAATGGGTCTTACACCACTTGAAGGTGTTGTTATGGGAACACGTTCCGGTAACATTGATCCTGCTATCATGGAATTCATCGCTAAGAAAGAGAACCTTGACATCACAGGTATGATGAATGTTCTCAATAAGAAATCCGGTCTTCTTGGATTATCCGGCGGATTATCCAGTGACTTCCGTGACCTGAACGATGCAGCTCAGAGCGGAAACGAAGATGCAGCAAACGCAATCGACGTTCTCTGCTACGGTATCGCTAAATTCGTTGGTGGATATGTTGCAGCCATGAACGGTGTAGATGCAATCGTATTTACAGCAGGTATCGGTGAAAATGCTATTCCTGTACGTGAGAAAGTTGTAAGCTATCTTGGATACCTTGGAGTTACACTTGACAAAGAAGCTAATGGCGTTCGCGGAGAAGAGATCGTAATCTCCACACCGGATTCCAAAGTGAAAGTTGCTGTAATTCCTACAAACGAAGAACTTGCAATCTGCAGAGAGACTGTAGCTCTGGTTTAATTGAATCAGGGAGCGGATGATGTTATCCGTCTGACTATCGGAAATCCGGTATCACGGTACTTCTGTTCGTGCAGATTCAGCAGATTATAAATAAAACAGACAATAATAAAGTGTCTGTGTAATGTCCGGACAAGAGAAATATAGTTGAATGAAACTATATTTATATAGAAGGGAAAGGTGCATCTGACAGAGGCACCTTTCTTTGTCTTTCGTGCTTTGCGGGAATGTTTAAGCAGATCGGCAGATGTTTTATCAGTCCGATTTTGCAGATCAGTCCGGGTGTATGGAAAGCTGTCAGATGGCTGAGGCTGAAGAATGCCCGGGAAGTATACGCTTATATGAGAAAATATCCCGTAAAGGAATATTACTTGACAAAATGTGAAATTTTTCTAATTTATCGTTGACAAAAGTAAAGACGGTATGTATAATAAAACAAGTGTGGATAGGAGAAAAGTATGCAGATACATTTATCAGATATTTCATCCAGCGAGGGTATGTGTATTCAGAAAACTGTAGAGTTTGGAATGGATACGATTACCTTTCGGTCAGGAACTTTTCCGGTGCTTGCGAAAGAGCCGGTAGAGCTTACGATCACAAATACAGGTGACAGAACTCTTGAGATTAAAGGAACAGGTAAGATTACTGTTGGTATTCCCTGTGACAGATGTCTGGAAGAGGTTTCAACAGAGATCCCGTTGGAGATCGAGCGAAAACTTGATATGAAGCTTACGGATGAAGACCGTGTGAATGATCTGGACGAGAGTTCTTATCTCACAGGTATGGACCTGGATGTGGACCAGCTGGTCTATCTTGAGGTACTGATGAGCTGGCCTTTGAAGGTTTTATGTAGAGAAGACTGCAAAGGAATCTGTAGCCAGTGCGGGAAAAACCTCAATGACGGTCCTTGTGGATGCGTCGAGGAACCTAAGGATCCCCGTATGGCAGCTATCAGTGATATATTTAGTAAATTTAAGGAGGTGTAACATAATGTCCATCTGTCCGAAGAATAAATCTTCCAAAGCAAGACGCGATAAGAGAAGAGCAAACTGGAAAATGAGCGCTCCGAACCTTGTAAAATGCAGCAAATGTGGCGAACTGATGATGCCGCACAGAGTATGCAAAGCTTGCGGAAGCTACAACAAAAAGGAAATCATTAAAGTTGAAGACTAATTCTTAATGATTACAAAGCATGGCAGGTTGTCCCATTTCAGAATGGGGTGCCTGCTTTTTTGTATTATAAAGAAAATGATTTTATGGAGACAGCAATAATTTACAGGCTGTCAGAGCAAAATGGATGAGGGAGAAAGAGAATGGATAAAAAGGAGAAGATCAATCAGATCACAGAAGGCGTGATCTGGAAGCAGTTGCTGCTGTTTTTCTTTCCAATCGTATTCGGAACATTTTTTCAGCAGATTTACAACACAGCAGATACGATTGTAGTGGGAAGATTCGTAGGCAAGGAAGCACTTGCGGCAGTAGGAGGATCTGCCAGCCAGATCGCCAACCTGATCGTGGGATTTTTCGTGGGACTTTCCTCTGGTGCTGCTGTTGTGATTTCGCAGTTTTACGGAGCAAAGGATAAAAAGAATGTAAGTAAAGCATTGCATACAGCATTTGCGTTTTCCATTGCTGTCGGTGTGGCACTTACCATTGCCGGAATTTTTTTCACCAGACCGGCATTGCTGATGATGAAAACACCGGCAGATGTAGTGGAAGATTCAGTTATTTACCTTCATATTTACTTTGGAGGAATGATTTTTAATCTGATCTATAATATGGGGGCTGCCATTTTACGTGCGGTGGGAGATTCGAAAAGACCATTGTACGTTCTGATCATCACCTGTGTGCTGAATATTGTACTGGATATTCTGTTTGTAGTACTTTTCAGGTGGGGTGTGACCGGCGTGGCGGTGGCGACTGTGGCATCGCAGGTGGTCAGCGCGCTGATTGTGACCGGAATGCTGCTGAAAACGCAGGAAATTTACAGGCTGAAGTTCAATCAGATCCGTTTTGACCGGAGAATGCTTCTGTCCGTACTGCGGATCGGGATTCCGGCAGGGCTGGAATCGGTGATGTATAATATTTCAAATATTGTGATCCAGGTATTTGTCAACAACCTTGGAACAGATACCGTGGCTGCCTGGGGTACGTTGGGAAAGATTGATGCTCTGTTCTGGATGGTGATCAATGCGTTTGCGATTTCCATTACTACCTTCGTCGGACAGAATTTCGGAGCCGGAAAGTATCACAGAATGAGAAAAAGTGTCCGGGTATGTATGACCATGAGTATGGTGAGTTCTGCAGTGATGATTTCCATGATGTATGTGTGGGCACCATGGATTTACCGATTATTTACGACAGACAGTGCAGTGGTGGCTGCCGGTGTACATATGAGCCGCTTTATGCTGCCGTCTTATTTTATTTATGTGATCATCGGCATTCTTTCCGGGGCACTGCGCGGAACCGGAAAAGTTCTGGTACCAATGATCCTTACCTGTGGAGGTGTCTGTTCTCTGCGTATTATATGGCTGTTCAGTGCCGGCAGGATGTATCCGGGAATCAATACGATCATGCTGAGCTATCCGGTGTCCTGGAGTATTACAGCAGTGCTGTTTGTTGTATATTATTTTATGAAATTTCCGGCAGAAAACAGAAACGCAGAAAGATGAGCAGCAGTAAGGAGCTGATGGAATGTAACTTTTCATGAAAAAATGCAGTTTATCCTATGTCTGTTGATGAATGACACCGGATGGGTTACTCTGAAGGGGAAAGGAAGAGCGGCTGCGCTTATGACTGACGCCGCAGTAAAAAAGCATGAGAAAAAATGTATGGGTAAAAATACTGGCAGTTTTCTGTCTGATCAGTTTTTTGTCTGCATGGCCGGGATTTCCGGGAAATGATTTGGTCGCAGGAGAAGAAAGAACAGAAACTGCCAAAGCAGGAACTGAAGAAGTAAAAAATGTCAGGGTGCCGGGAGATATTCCGGCAGTGGCAGTGGAAGTTAATACGGATAGCCAGGGGATATCAGAAAAGCTGTCAGAGGTGTTTTATACAGTATATACGGAATATGACATTCTGCGTGTTCCGGTAAACTGGGAGACAGAATCCGTAAATATGAGACAGTGTGGGGTTTATACAATCAGGGGAAGTCTGAAATTACCGGAAGGATATGAAGTCGGGGAAATGGAGATTCCACAGGTGCAGACTACCGTATCTGTGCAGCGTCCGGGCAGTCCGGATATCAATACTTATTACAGGCTGACGGCAGCGGGGATTTATATTTTTCCATGGCTGGAGAGCACAGATGCAGATTCCATGGAAGTTTATCTGAAAAAGGATTCGGGACAGTGGATGAATCTGACGGAGGAAGGATTTGCCTTCTGCGATGAAGACGGACTGTATCTTTCCAACCAGAGTATGGTGATGGGAAATACCTATTCTCTTCTGGTGAAATATGGAAAGAAACAGACCGGAACCCTGCGTTTTCTGTATCAGAAGGATGGAGTACTGAAGATTTACAGTTATCAGCAGGGCCAACTGGGAATCATAGGAAAACCGGAAACGGATATCCGCTCTTATGATACGGAAGATGAGAAATTTCTGAGCAGATGCGGAGCATATGCGATTCCTGTGGGAGGCAGTCTGACAGAGATTGAGAAAACATTAAAAGAAACTGTCCGGCTGGCGGTGAGTACAGCCGAACAGTTTGAAAACAGTGCTGAGAATCCGGATATGATCCTGGAATCCTCCTGGGATATGAGCGAAGTAGATATCGGACGAAAAGGCGTGTATCAGGTGACGGGCACCTTTGTGATACCGGAAGGATATCAGGTGGCAGATACACTGACTCTGCCGAATGCGTATGCGTATGTTTCCGTACAGAAAAAAGGCGATCCACAGATCAATACTTATAGTATGCCGTATGTAGACGTTTTGGATTTTCCGATGCTTCTGACGGGATTTTCGGCAGAAGAACTTCAGAATATGCAGGTTTATATCCGCGAAAATAAAGGTGCTTATCAGAAAGTTGAAAAAGAACTGTTTGAGATTACTTCAGGCGGGATTCAGCTTTATTATCGGGAACTGTTGAAAAAGGGAAAGAGTTACGATATCTGTGCTGTTTATGAAAAGGGCAGTACCGGAATTTATTCTTTTGTGTATGATGATTCTTTTATCGTAAATGAATACTGGCATGAGCGGAATTTCTCCGACAGGGATGAAAAAAATCTTCCGGATATCATCCAGAAGGCACCGGGAGTAGAAAATCCGGAACAGCCAGAGCCGACACAGACGCCGGTTCCTTCGAAAAAACCTGCGGAAGAGGAAAACGGTCCGGAATCCCGGGATGGAGAAAACGATATGAATGGAGATCAATATACGGGAGACGGTCTGTATACAGAAAAAAATGCCGGGGATGACTTATATAGCGGCAGTGGAACGTACACAGGAAGCACCTATGGCACTGGAGGTTTGAGCGTAGGAGGAAATACTGTTAAAGACAGAGAAAACACTAACGCAAAAGCGGCCGCTGATTCCGCTACAGAGGAATCAACCGTTACAGAGAGAAGCACCGATACGATCACAGTAATCAGCGGACAAAGACTGCTTTTTATGATCCAGGAGAATGGCTGTGCGAAATTTGAGAAACAGGGAATTTCTGTGTCCGTTCCGGAAGAAACGATCAATACCTGGCAGATCGGGGAAAATGATGAGATTCAGGTCTGGATCGAGAAAGTCAGTGACGCAGCATTTTCCCTGAGGATATTTGTCAGAGGAGAGGAAGTGACAGAGATTCCGGGTACGGTTGTGGAATTTCCGTTTTCCATCTTTGATGGGGTACAGTCGCCGGAAACTGTCGTGGCAGAAGATGCAGAGGGAAATACCTGTACGGTCAGTTATATGGAGGAACAGAAGATCCTTCATGTAGAGATAGAAAAAACCGGAGATTTTTTCCTCGCAGATGAGGAAAATCTGACAGATGTGTCTGAAATGGTACTACAGAACGAAAATGGAATGGAAACGGATAAAACAAGATCGGAGAAGGAAGAGAACACAGCAGCTTCACGATCAGGAGAAGACCGTGGAGAGGAAGAAGGGAAGACATCCGAAATCCGGTGGAGATGGGCGGCAGGAGCAGCAGGGCTTGTCATACTGGCAGGAGTGCTGATTTCTGTGAGAAACATTCGGCGAAAGAAACGCAGACACTGACAGACAGTTTTGCTCTGAGCGGCAATAAAACAAAGGAGGTGGCAGTAATGAAAAAAAACGGAAAATATTCTCTGATCATAATCCTTGCAGCGATCGCGGCAGCTATGGGATTCTTTTTTCTGCTGTATCGTTTTGACAATAAATATACAGCAAAAGGCGACAAGGCGATCCAGGGCATTTTATATGTGCAGGGAAATGACTCGCTGTATTATCTGTCCAGAGAGTGGGAATATTATCCGGATGTTCTGCTGACACCTCAGAAATTGAAAGAACACAAAGGTGAATATTACAGTCGTTACATTTCCATCGGAGAGTATGGAGGCATGGATCTGGGAGAAAAAGACAGATCGCCGTTTGGAAGCGGAACCTATCGTCTGATGCTGGTACTTCCGGAAGAGGAAAAGAGATATGCGATCGGCCTGATTGAAATTTTTTCCGCATATCGTCTTTATATTAATGGAAATCTGGTGGGACAGGTAGGAAATCCTGACCAGGAAAACTATGAAGAGCAGATTCAGAACAGAGTTTTTACCTTTGAGGGAAAAGGGACAGTGGAGCTTATGATCGCTGTGACAGATAAGCACTCTGTGTCTTCGGGGATTCAGTATGTGCCGGTTCTGGGATCACCTTTCCGTGTGAATCTGATCAGAGGACTTTCTGTGATGATCGATGCGGTTTATCTGGCACTTACCATGTTTGTGCTGCTGTTTGCTGTCTATATGTTCTGGCGAACCGGAAAAGGGGAACTGGGATTTTTCTGCCTGCTGTGTATCTGTGTTCTGGGATATAGTTCCTACCCGGTCCTGCATGCATTTGCGGCAGTGAGAGTGCAGCCGTGCTATGGACTGGAAGCTTTGTTTTATTATCTGATGTTTGCGTGTGTGATACTGGTGCAGCAAAGGATATTTGGTGATGAAAGCAGGCAGCCGGAAATATTTGCACTGACAATTGCTGTGGCAGGAGTGCTGATCTTCGTGGCGGAGCTTCTGTGTAGCCGGATGCAGGCAGCCGGGGGGATGTATCTGATCTCAACGCTTACTGAAGTGATGAAATGGCTGACCGCGTGTTATCTTTTTTTCCGGAGTATCCGGTATATTCAACAGAAATACAGCAATATTCTGCTGGTGGGAATCGTGGTTTACGGAACGTCCCTGGCAGCGGACCGGATCTGGAAACTTTATGAACCGATACTGGGCGGATGGTTCCCGGAATTTGGTGCTATGGTTCTTGTGTTCAGCGTTGGGCTGACTTTGTGGATGGAACTTGCAAATGCGTATCGTTTCCAGCTTTCCTATGGAGAATACAGCCGCCAGATGGAGCAGAAGCTTCAGATGCAGAAACAGCATTATGAAGAACTGACTGCAAAGATGGATGAGATCAGCAAAATGCGTCATGATATGAGACATCATCTTCGCGCGATCATGTCCTATGCACAGCAGGGAAGATATGAAGAACTGATGGATTATCTGCAGGAATATGCCTCTGTCATGACACAGGAGGAAAAAGTAATCTGCTATTGCAGGAATATGGCGGTGGATGCTGTGATCCATTTCTATGCAGGGGAATTGAAGCAGAGAGGAATCTCCTTTGAGTATGATATGATGCTACCGCAGGATATCGGGATTTCAGATACGGATCTGTGTAAGATTTACGGAAATCTTCTGGAAAATGCAGTGGATGCAGTGAAAGAACAGAAAACAGAAGGCGGATCACAATACAACCAGCAATATAATTCGCAATATAACCTGCAATACAGATCTGAACAAAAATCGGAACCTGTCTCAGAGCCCGTATCAGAACCTGAGTCTGAGACACAGCAGAGGCCATATGTAAAAGTGCTGACCAGAATAAAAAATAAAAAACTTCTGATTGAGATTTCCAATACTTATTCCAATGAAATCCAGAGAAAAGAAAACTGTTTTTATTCCACAAAACATGGAGGGCTGGGAATCGGAACTGCTTCTGTGATGGAAGTTGCGCAGAAGAATGGAGGTTATGCGGTTTTTAGTGCAGAAGAAGGGATTTTTAAAGTGAATATTTTTCTGCCTGTGAAAGCAGCGGAGAAAGTATAAAGTAAGATATAAAAATACAGTACAAATAAAATATAGTATAAATCAAATACAGTATAAACCAAATACAGATAGAATACACAGAAAGCATATCAGGAAGGATCTGTTTACCTGGAATCCGAAAAAATTATTCGGAATCCGAAGAAAACAGATATTCCAGATATGCTTTTTTGATGGCATTGGAGCCACGCTTACGGATGGTCACAAGTTCCTGGTTGTCCATGAGAAATCCTTCGTCTGTGGATTCGGCAATGTGATCCATATTTACAATGCATCCTCTGTAACAGGAGAGAAAGCATTTCATTCCTTCCAGCAGTTCTTCAAATTTCTGAAAAGTTATGTAGGAGCGGATGATCCCTGCGTCCGTATGTACCTGGATCGCATTCCGGTAAGTGTCCACATAAAGAATACTGCGGATCGGAACTCTGACAGGAGTGCGGTCAGAAACCAGTTCAATGTAGCGGGAATTCTGCGACTGCCTGATCTGGAGGGAAGAAAGGATTTTCTGTAATTTTTCCGGATCAAAAGGTTTGAGAAGATAATAAGATGCCCGGACATCATAACTCTCCACTGCATAGGAATCACTGCTGGTAATAAAGATCAGAGCAGCCGGATCATCGGCTTCCCGCAGTTTTCTGGCAGCGTCCATGCCGGTCATGGTATCCATATAGATATCCATAATGACCAGATCGTAAACTCCCGGGGAATATTTTTTAAAGAAAGATTCTGCGCTGGAAAACAGTCGGATGTTTGCCTGTGTATTTCTGGATTCATAATAAGAAGACACCACATTTCTGATCTGCTGCAGATCTTCTTTTGAATCGTCAAGGATTGCAATGTTCAAAAGGAAGTACCTCCGGATTTCAGTAAAATACTTGCTGGTATCAGGATATAAATTAACCTATTGTGCTACTTCAAATAAATTATGTGAAAACCTGTGAAACCGCAAAGAATCCCTGTAGTTATTGAAAGAATAAAATTTTTAAAATATCAATTTCTTGATTT
>NZ_QUDO01000059.1 GCF_003477525.1 Ruminococcus sp. AF41-9 | reverse complement strand
ATTTTATTGATATCATTTGTCTTATCTTTTTCTCTTGAATAAAAAATAATGATGCCGGTTTTATTATAATTGCCGGTTTAACATTAATAAAACAAACGCCAAACGAGTATAATATCAAAAATCCAAATACCAGATAACATATTCGAAGATTACATGCATTTATTTTCCGAACTATTGGAAAAAAATTAATCACAATTTGATATCCAACAACAGCTGCCGCAACTACCAAAGACAATATAGGTATCAGCATATTTTCTATTAATCTTTTAGTTTCTCTAATCTTATTCACACATAACAGTTTTCTGTACTCCTGCATAATGCTCTCCCTCACCAATTAAGGACATATATATTTGTTCCAACGAAGTTTCCTTATTCATCTGCTGCTTTTGTAATATTTCTGCCTTTGTTCCTTGTTCGACTATTCTTCCATCATATAAAAAAATATATCTGCCACAAAAATCTTCAGCCAAACTTAGTAAATGTGTAGATATGAGTATCGTTTTATCTTGTTTCTTCAAATTTTTTAAAGTATTTTTGAGTTTATATGTTTGTGCTGGATCCAACCCATTAAACGGTTCATCTGCCAGCAGCACATCGTATTGCCGCAACAATGCAAGTGCAATCATAAGTTTCTGCAACGTTCCTTTTGAAAGTGCTGATGGAATTTTGTTAAGGTGCTGATTAAGATTAAATTCTCGAATTAATGAATCAACTGTCACTGAGTTCTCAGGGTACAGTGCTTTAATAAACTGAAGATGCTCCCAAACAGTCAACTCTTCATAGTACACTGGAATATCTGGAATGAACGTCACAGGATTATTCTCTCTTTTAATAGAAAATATATTATTATCACCAATAATAATTTTACCATTATTAGGTTTCATTTTTTTTATCATGAGTTTTAGCATTGTTGATTTTCCTGCGCCATTAGGACCAATTAAGCCTGTTATCTCTCCCTTATTCATTCCAAAATTAATATCATGTAATATTGGCTTCTTATCATAAGCAAAATTTACATTTTCTACATTTACATACATATCTCTCGCCTCCCTGTTTTTCTTATATATACACCTTAGAGGAAGTTTAAGGTCAAGAAAAAAAGAGAACATTTTCTATTTGTCCTCTTTTTCTCAAAAATATCTTCACATTCTTATTTTGTTTCATTACACACTATAATCCGTAATATTGAAACAACCAAAATCAAACCCAAAACAAAAGTTATTACTTTAAACGGAGCACTCATATAAGTATTACATAATTCCAAATATAATTGCACGCACATAATGACAGCAATTACTCCCCCTACAATACAAACAATTAATTTAGAAATATCGAAAATTTTTTGTATCCTGTCCTGCCGTTTTATTCTCTCCAATTGGTAAATATATTCCTCTTTTCCTGATATCATTTTATCTAACATCTCTTCTGATAGATCAGTCACACTCATATCCATTTTTATCAACTCTTCGCATAAAAAATAATTCTGCCTAAGTCTATTTTCTTCTTCTTTAATTTTAAGCAAATGTGTATTTAAAACACTGGTTAATGCTTCCTTTTCATATAAAATTTTTCTAATATCTGAAACCGGAATATCTAACATCCTTAACATTTTTATACGATTTAACAAAAGAATATCTTCCTCCGTATATTCACGATATCCATTTACAGGATTTCTTTTCGGAATTAATAAATTTTCTTTCTCATAAAATCTGATATTATAACTTGTAATTCCAGTTCGTTTTTCGACATCTTTTATCTTCATTACAGCCTCTTTTATGTTTCGTATTTTTTTATTACATACAATGTCCCTGACTGCTATAATTTACATCATGGGTGCCTATCATAACGGTAGGCAGTTAGTCCTTCAGCAGAGGGACTGTGACCCTCTGATCACATAGAAACTCGAAAAATTTTCTTCACGCTTTTCCAAATCATTTCCTAAGCAAATTCTTATTAAACTCCACCTTTCTTTGTCCAGGCAATGACAAAAAGAAAAATGATTTCACTACTCCAAGCAATGGGGTCAATACCGCCAGAACTAGTATACACCAACTATATTTTTTCAGTACAAATATCATCGGTATCATGATAATTATACTAGCCAATGATATACTGGTAATTTTGTTATCAATATAGTTTTAAAATTATATTGATCAATAATCCAAAAGGATAAAGCTTTATATCTTCCCTATACATAGTTAAACAAAAATCATATGCTACTAAAATATTTCCTAGAATTGCAAACATTCCATACCACTCTGGAAGATAAAATATACTTATACACAACAATAAGGCAGTCATAATACGCATCATATATCCTTCTTTATCATAAGCGATTCTGCTTATTTCTTTCATCCAATAAAACTTGTAAGCACTCTCATAGAAATTCTGACACCATGTTGTAGATTTCTTTTTTTCGCCACCAAATAATCTCTCTACATCTGTTGCTATTTCATCATTTCCTGTGTCTGTGAATATTTGTCCAGAATATCTTAAATTAAGCCTGTAAATCACACGGTAAATAGGTAATAAAGCCTCATATCGAATTATCTTTAATTTTACAAAGACAATAGTCATTACCCCCAATATTATTGCTGCCAAAACTATTTTGTCTAAATATATACTTGCACAGACATATATAATCATAACCAGATCTAATAGATGAACTCGATATGAGCTTCTAAAGAAAACATAGATATTAACAGCACAATTCAGTATACAAAAAAATATATATGGTTTTTTCTTTTAGAATACAATAATTTATTATTGCAATTATTGTACCTACACCATATAGTTTCATTCCAATCAACAGCTTAAACTGTCGCCTGGTTATCAGCTTAAGTTCAATTAACTGATAATCTATAATTGCCTCCTGTGTAGGATTCATTATCTTTAAGCCCAGATAAAGCATAGAGATCCAGGTCACATATATAAGATACTTCTTTAAAAATAAAATATCTTGTAGTGAAGTAGTATAAATGCAACTAATCAAGCCAACAACTGCAAAAAACATTAAAATTTTATGACATTCAATGGTCTTTTTCATTCTACGAACTCTATCTTTTATGAGAATGCCCGCAATTTTAAACATAACTGTCTCCAATCATCTGATTAACTGCTTTTCTGTCAATTTTGCCAGAAAAAACTTTAATACCATTTGTGCCCCAAACAATGTATTCATCACATAACTCTGCCAATGACTCTATATCATGACTTGAAATAATCATACATCGCTTTTTTCTCTCTTCATCGCACATCTGTATTATTTCTTCTAACTGAACAGGATCCAATCCATTAAATGGTTCATCTAACAAAAGATTCGGCTTTCTTCGCAAAAATCCCATAATTAACATCATTCTTTGCAATGTACCTTTTGACAAAGCAGATGGGTAATAGTTTAAATACTCTTGCATATGAAGCTTATTTGTATAAAAGGAAATTGCTTTCTGTGCTTCTTCTTGGGTATAATTTTCTACCTTACACACAAGCCAGAAATGTTCTTGTACAGTTAAATTATGATAATAAATTGGTTCATCACTGACATAAATAATATCTCTGTTCAGATAATCTTCTCTGCTCAAATCCCCTTTGTCTGAAATTATCTCCGCCTTATTTGGAATTAGTAGTCCACACATGCATTTCAATATAGTTGTCTTTCCTATACCATTTCTTCCTATTAATCCGTATATTTTTCCATTTTGAAATTGATAGCTCCAGTTTTCAATAATAATTCTGCTTCCATATGACTTATATAAATTTTTAATTTCTAGCATTATTCTTTCACCCACAATCTTAGCAATGACAAATATAATAAAAAACATAGAAAACTTTATTTCATACATTTTTCTACAATTTATCATTGTTATATTTCGTTATGATTGTCCATCGAAGTTTCTGTTTTATTTTATCATAGTTTCTTATTCTTCTCCATCAGAGGTTTCAGCTTTTTATTTATTTTATTTCTATTCTCCTCCTGTAATTTTCCGCAGAATAGATAGCAAAATTTCAGTGCAAACCACCAGATATACAAAGCTTTAAAGCTCTGGAATGCCTGATCATCCAGTATTCCATGTGCCACATTGTTGCGCATGTTAAATCCAAATTTTGAACAGAAAATCGTATTTAAAGCAAATATAAGGTCTTCATCCAGGCTTTCTTTTACTCCTTCCAATTCTAAGACAGCGTGCATTGGTTTTACTTCTTCAATCCCTTCTTCATTCATGTTGTAAACAGGTTCTCCACATTCCACTGCCAGATATCTTACTGCATTTTCTATCTGTGGAATCAGGATACTTAGCGCCGTCAAAAAATCTCCTGAAAAGCCAAACATAAGACCCTTGGTATACGATTCTTTTCTCCCCTCTGGAATCGCACAACTTACATCTACAATCTTTTTTACATCACTCTCTTCGATCACAAATCTGGAACGAATATATTCAAACGTATTTCTCACCAGAATCTGTGCAAAATAATCCATCTCCATGGCTGCTGTCCGCTCCATATTATCCTTAAGCGCACCTTCATCGATTGTTCCATCAGGCTTTTTCACAGGCCTGCTTTTAGCAATTAATTTTCCTCCTTTTCCAAGGATTGCCGCTGGAAATATCGTGTTCAGGATCCCAGTCCTATTTAATACTTGATTCTTTACCTTTTCTCTTACCGGAATCGGAAGAAATGAAGCAAAATAACATAATGCCTCTTCTTTATCAAGATCTTCCAGTTGGCGGAACAGTTCTTTTACAATGCCGCTGGCATCCTGTTTATCACTCCATACCATCATCTCCGAAAGGGAAGCTTCTTCTATCTGTGCTATTTCCTGCAACAGTGCCTTTCTTTCTTCTTCCGTACCCTGTATGGTCTTTAACAACTGAATAACCTCTTTCAAATAGTGAATCTTTCTCATTAAATTTCCTTTGGAAGAGGCCCCGGCATATTCAGCCTCCATCCGGATAGCCTGAATCTTACGTCTTCGTATCGCAATCAGTTTAGGTTCAGTAATACACTTTTTCTTCTGCCAGTTATTTTTTCTGCAATAGAGTTCTTCCAACAGATCACAAAACTTACCAATGAGCGGTGCATCACAGCTATTATCATCGTAAGTTTTCAAGATATTTTCCACATAAGGGATCAGATATCCTGTATCCACTTTTTCCTCCATGGCAGTTTTTATCAAATATCCAATTTTTGCGTGGCTGCTGTTATCATACTCTTCTAATACTTTTATCAGCAGATTCTTTCGCACCTCTTCATTGATTTCCTTGCTTCGGATTTTTTTAGAGATAAACAAGATCCGGTTTATAGCCATGATATGATCTGCAAATGCACCGGTGTTCTTCAAGTGTTCGTAATAAGCCGTTTCTGCTATTTTAGCATTTGAAAAATCATTTTCCACAACCCATAAAAAATCCGATATCTTTGCCTTGTTGATCGGTGCGATGGGATAGCTTCGGATTTCCTCCAGCAATGCCTGATACTCTTCTCTATTTATATCTTTCCGATTCCAAATGCTGCGGGCATAGGAAAACGGTACGTCTTTAGGCGTATCAATCCATCGTTCCACAATAATATCCACCAGAAGATTCCTGAATTCCCCATCCATCGGTCCGCAGAAATCTGTCAGTGCTTTCTCTGCCGTTTGAAAATTAGGTTCTTTTAAAATCTCTGCGATCCGTTCTGCCATTTTTTCTGCCATACATATTCCTCCAACCTTTTTCTATAGGAAAAGTATAACGTATTTTTCTTTTTCCTGTAAAGCAGAAAGACCTGAAAATCCAGGTCTTTCGGTCATCATTGATTAGAAATTGAAATTCACACTCTATTTTATATCCTTGGAACCCATAGAAGCCGCCCATCCAGCCTGAATCCTTTGTATTACGCTTCCATCCCGTGCATCGATCGTAAGGAGTGGAACACCTGCATCATCCATCGTCACGTCTCCTATGACCGGTCCATCATCCCCATTTCCGTACTCATACTCTGGCTCTTTGGATGTCCAGGTTCCATAAAAATCCCACACCGGGATCAGGACTGCTTCGGTATCGCTGCCTTCACTGTCTGGCATGCACATATAACCTAGCTGTACCTTTGTTATGGTTATCTCCGCACTCTGTGCATCAATGGACGGATAACGGTAGTGGCTTCCTCCATCGACAGAGATCAGACGATTCTTGTCTTCTGTCATGACCTGCAAAGTGATCGTTTTTTCAAAGATATCCTTGACCTCATCAAAAGGAAGTAGGAACAACCTTTCATCGGAAGCATTCGATGCTTCTATGGGATTTCGGTGCAGAAAACTCTGAAGTGTCCCACTGCAAAAGTCCATCGTCAGTACTTCATTTTCCCATCCTTCAGACTGTCCTTCATGAAGTGTTCCATCTTCGTTTTCCCATTCAAGAGCCTGCTCATTAACAGGCAGAGAGGTTTCCCTCACATAATTAACCGGAACCCCGTCTATCATCCGTTCAAAAATGAAATCATCTTTTTCCAAGGTAGTGCTTCCTTCAGTAAGTGATTTTGAGGAACTTTCAAATATCTCCCAGTTTCCGGACACAAGACCTGAAACCTTCTCCTTTGCTTCCTTTTCAGATACTTTCCCGCTTCCTGCCTTTATATAATTTTGAAAGCGTTCTTCCCTTTCTTTTTTCTCACTCGATTCCAGGGTCATGTCTCCACAATCGTCAAAGATAAACTTCGCTATCCCAAATCCGAGTTCCTCCACATCCGATACCTGCTCACTCTGTGTATAAGAATACCGATAGGTCAGTCCATCTACTTTATATGTCCCCGCCTGTTCGTTCTCATTCTTCTCTTCCTGCATGGCTGTCCTTTTCCGAATGTGTCTTTTATTTTATTCTGTTCTTCTTCAGGAATCGCCACCCTTTTTACTTTTTTTAAACAGATTGCATCTACATCCGGGACTTTTACCGGTGCATCCGCTGTCAGGGTAAAATTCATCGGGGTTTCTTTATCCTCCCGGTCCGCTGATCTTAGATCTGCTTGGATCGTTGTCTGGTATGTTTCCGGTGCCTGTACCTGTTCGGCAACGGTTTTCTGAACTGTCTCCTTTTTCTCTTCTTTTTTCTGTTCTGTCTGATCCTTTTCTTCCACAACAGCAGACTGGACAACACGGTCACATCCGGATAATGTCAAAAGATTCATACACAGAACGGCTCCCATAAACATTTTTATTTTCTTCATCCTTTTTCCATCCTTTCCTTTCGGTATTAAAAAAGGTACCCTCTTCTTATGAGAAAAGAGTACCATATTGCTTTGCCGATGTATTCATCAAGATGTAAACAAATTGTAAATCAGAAGATGGCTCTTACCGTGGTCCCCTCTCTCTGTCTGCTTTCGATTTTCAAGCATCCGCCATGGATTTCAGCCACCTTCACACAGAGTGCCAGCCCAAGTCCGGATCCGCCTTCTTTTCGGCTTCGTGATTTGTCCACCATATAGAATGCATCTGTGATCTTTCCCAGTTCTTCCTCCGGGATCCCCATTCCGGTATCCGACACCTCAAAGATCTTTTTCCAGCTTTCTCATAAGCCTTTACCCAAATGCTTCCACCGGCATCCGTAGCCTTTAGGGCATTGTCGATCAGGTTTATCAGAAGGCTTTCCATCAAGGCCGGATCTATTTTCATGGAAAAGGCTTCACATTCCATCTTGAGGTGCACCGCTTTCTTTTCTGCCTGTTCTTTTTCCATGTCTATGACATGGTTTAAAAGGTCACCTGCCATGGTCATTTCCATCTGTATGGCATGGTTCTGATAAAGCCCCAGCATCTGCAGCATCTTCCCAGAAAGAGCCTCCAGGCGTTTTCCCTCCCGGTTGATATGTTCCAGTGCCCGGTCTTTCTGTTCATCTTTCAGCTTTACATGGCGCAGGGTATCCGAATACCCGATAATGGACGTTAACGGGGTACGCATTTCATGGGAAAGTGCCCCCATGAGCAGCTCCTGTTTCTCTGCCACTTCCTGTAGCTTCTCCATCTGTTCCACAGTTCTTCGCATCATCATATAAATAAAAAGGCCGGCGATCAGGAACACAGCCAGATAAATTCCCAAAAACCAGACAGCGGTCTGTCTCAGCTCTGCAAAAAGCCCTGTGACTTCCCGGACAGAGAGGACTTCGTATCCTTCCGGTCTGGATAATGGTTCCAGCTGGAGAAGGAGGTATTTCTGTCCCAGTTTCTGTATCTTGTAGGCATACGGATCTCCTTCATCTTTTAAGCCTAAGTTTTCGAGCCCCACCACTTTATAATCTGTCAGGTTTTCAATGACGGCATTGCTTTTTCGGTCGATCAGGGCCATGCCTTCCCCACAGCATCGCTGGAACTGAAAGCCCATATAAGCCTGCTTTCCAGTCTCGGACATCTGCTCATATTTGCTGTTATCCCAAAATTGTTCCAGGAGTATCTTGCCATTTCCCAGCTGTCTTCCGTAGGTCTCTGCAGCATTATTGAGGCTTCGTTTTCCTGTGATATAAAGACTTAGCGTTCCCACTGGGATCAGGGCACATAATAGCGTTACCAGCATAAGAAGTACCGTTCGTTTCCACAGCTTCATCCTTATTCCTCCAGACGGTATCCAAGTTTCGGGATCGTCCTGATCTCATCATAAAGTTCCAGCTTTTTTCTGAGCTGTCCGATATGGACATCCACCGTCCTGCTTTCTCCCAGGTAGTTTTCTCCCCAGACCCGTTTTAACAGTTCTTCCCTTCCAAGCGCAATGTTCTTATTTTGCAGGAGCAGCACAAAGAGGTCATATTCCATTGGCTTTAGGCTTACCGGAAGCCCGTCTTTGTAGACCTGATGGCTTTGCATGTCCACCAGGATGTTCCGGACCGTTAAGACTTTCTTGGCCCGTCCCGTCCTCTCCAGCACCTTCTCAATGCGTACCAGAAGTTCCAGCATCTCAAAAGGTTTTACCATATACTCTTCCGCACCCAGCTTTAATCCCTTCACCTTGGAAGCCACATCATCCTTTGCAGTCAGGTAGAGCACCGGAAGCTCCTTCTTTTTAAAATCCTCCATCAATGCAAACCCGTCTTTTCCCGGCAGCATGATATCCACTACTGCCAGGTCCGCGTCCTCCTGCCATAAGAGCAGCCTCTGGGCTTCTTCCCCATCATACGCTGCCACAGTCTCATACCCTGCTGCCTCCAGGTTCATGCACAGCAATTCTGAAATTGCACGGTCATCTTCTATCACCAAAATTTTATTTTTCATTCCCGTTGCCACCTCTAACGCTTTTCTATAGTATAGTTTTTTATATCCCAAGTCTACATTGCATTTGTTCTTGTTTTCTCATCATTTATACGCATCAGGGCACGATAATGTGACCAGCTCAATTCAGGGCACAGTGTGTCTCGAATTAGAAAAGTACAATAAAACTGAAATTATAGATTTTTGTCCCTTTTCTTTTTTGCCATTACGAATCCAAACATTAAAATCAAGTTCATAAACAGTACAACTATGCTACCTTCAATTTACAGCTGCCACCCGACAAAATTGAATTTCCACTAATTATCATGTTGAACAAATGCGGATAATCTTCTGCTAATGATACTCCACCCAAAATAATTGCACCAACTCCATTCCATAAAAAATGGATTACAATCGGAGCAACTAAGGATTCCGTGTATTCCAAAACTGCCGTCACGAAAAGACTCATCGTTATAACGTTTAGTACAGGAAGTATTCCTGCCTCAAAAGCCCCACCATGTGCAAATGTAAATAATCCGGTAGATATAAGGACAGCGACAACTATGTTGTAATTATTTTTTATCATCTGATATAAGTAACCACGAACTAACACTTCCTGCATAACGCTATTGATAAAAGCTGAAAATAACCATAACCAAAGCATAGAAATTTGGTTTCTGCCATCAATATGTATGGCCCCTGTTAAAGATAATATTACAACAGATACTCCTAACCAAATAGCTCCTGTGATACACCCAAGTACGATATTATAAACAGGTTTTCCAGTCAGATGTAATCGTATGTTTCTTTTATCTATTAACCAGAAAATAATTGTAAAACCAATAACTGACAATAATGGAATCAATTCTGCCCAAAATCTCCAGACTGCCGCACTTTTTGTATCTGGTATAGGCAAAATTGAAACACATATAGCCCAGCCTACAAAAAAGGCAAACGTTTTTAATGATACCAATACTAATTTCTTCATGTAATATTTTCCTCTACAATCCAGATTTTCTTAATTTCACAAACTTGAATCCGTCGATTCCTTTATTATCTAATCTGTTAGCAATTTATCCAACAGCATCTGCCTGTTGTTTATGAACATTTCTGTTATCCGATAGCTCTCTGTTTCTTCATATTCGCATAAATGTATTCGTCCATCATCAAAACAATAGATATCTGCATCAGGTATTCCTAACAAAATTGGCGAATGCGTAACTATAATAAACTGTGCTCCCTCTTTTGCACAACTATATATTTGCATCAACAATGTAAGCTGTCTCTGTGGGGATAATGCAGCTTCAGGTTCGTCAAAAAGATACAAGCCATTTGGACGCAGATTATTCTGTGCCAATGCGAGAAAACTCTCTCCATGTAATTTTTCATGATATTTAGCGGAAGGATGTGTGAGATCCGCATATTCTTCTTCCTTCGTTGCAACATTATAAAAACTTTCAGCCCTAAGAAAATAACCCCACTTTTCCTTCCGATAGCCTTTGGAAATTCTTATCGCATCACACAATTCTGAATGTGTATCATGCGTAGAAAAAACATAATTCTTTGTTCCACCCTCCGGATTAAAACCATGTGCTACAGCAAGTGCCTCCAATAAAGTCGATTTACCACTGTCATTTTCTCCGACAAAAAAGGTAATTGGTTTATTGAAAACAAGTTTTTCAATCCCTTTAAAAGCCTTAATTCTCTTTAAATAACTATCGTTATCAATTCTATTCCAATCGAATAATACTCCTTGTAAGAATTGATCATTCATCTAATCACCTGCCTGTAAAAAACACTTTCTAATCTACCTTTTCTTGCTCTTTGGACAAGAAGCATCATTCGCTCTAAATAGCTCGGTCAACTGGAATTGAGATTTCATCTATTCCAAGTAATTTAATAATTGTTATATTTTATTATCAAATACCTCTCAAGCCCTTGAAAACACTAAGTTTATCACCGGTTAGCTTTCCCTTATTATTTCCCTTGTGTTATATCGTCCCGTCAGTGTTTACGAACTCTCATAAGGGCAATACAAGGGAAAGAAAAATCTATAAAACAGTATAACACAAAATAAAAGTGACTTGGTGAACTGATTGAAATGCTTCTGATGTTTATAACGAATGATTGATTGAATGATAAGGAGATTCGATACGATGATAAAAATATTTGCAGAATACAATCCACACAGGAACAGCATTGATGTTTATACTTCTGCTGGTTATACGCTTCGCATTGACTGTTAGGAAGCTGAGAAGAACTTAAAGACCACTCCTGAATCGGATTGTGCACATTAAACGCACTTGCCATTGATGAGCCATTAGAATATGCCCAGTTATATCTTGACGGTTTCTCTTTCCATCTGACCGCCCCATACAGTGAAGAACGCCGAGAGGCGGCGTGGGAGTATGCCAGAGAACACGATGCTGCCGACAGGCTGAAATGATGTGGATTTGTTCATAAGTTTGTGTTATACTTCTTTAATAACTGGGCAACAAACAGAAAATGGAGAAATCTATGAAACATAACAACATTATAATCATGTCTGCATTAGCACTTGTGATTAGTTTAACTGGGTGTGGAAATACAAATAAGCTTTCCGAATATGACATGACCGGAATTAGCTTTATAGAATATACTGACATAGATACAGTATGCGAAGATGAAGAACTGATAACTGCTGGAAGCAATTTGCTATCTGACCAAGAGGACAATTTGCTCCTCTCCTATGTAGTAGATAGCGCTATTGAACTTTCTGCCGAGCTGGGAGATTATGACCATTTGGTGTTTACAAATCCCAAATGGATTGAAAACTTTGGCGATTCTGGCAAATTAAAACCCATAAAATATAGCAGCTTATCAAAAAGTATGCAAGAGTTTTTAGACAATCAAATGCCGATATTGACAAACGACGGAAGTGTATTGCCAGAAGGAACAGGGTTATACGAATACGAAGGTGGCGGTCTGCTTGCATTTCCTGTAAATGTAACTCTTGGATCAGCGAAGCCGATAGAAGCAAAAAATCCTCTGGTTATGCTAATAGACAATCCGGCAGAAATACTGAAAGCTGATTCTTGTATGTTGCCCTTGACCTCAAGTGGAAATGTGTTGTTTTTGGATAGCGATAATTTACAACAAGCTTTTGAAAATAGTGAGCTTAAAGATTACGGAGATATTCAAAAGTTTAATGAAAAATAACATTTTACAATTACATAACCAATCCGAGAGGACAGTCGAGAAAATCGACTGTCCTTTTTCTATGCCTATGAGCAGAAAGGAGCGACCACCCATGACAAAGCCAAGAGAGAAAACCCGCGAGGAGCTGCAAGCCGAGATTGAGGGGGGAAAAGAAGAAAATCCGGCAGTTTGAAAATCGGGAAAAGATGTTGCGTCAGAAGCTATTCAAAGAGGAACGCAGAACGCGCAGCCACCGCCTTATCATCCGGGGCGCAGTCTTTGAAAGTATTGTGCCAGAAGCAAAGGGCATGACCAACGAGGAATCTGCCACCTTTCTCTGGCTTGCATTAACGAGGCAAACTGTATTTTATACCTAGTACAGTTACCAATGTACTTATTGAATGAATGGTTAAATGAAGGCGCAAAAGAGCCGCCCATAAAATAGTAGCTCTATGCGTCAGCTATTTTACGGGCGGTATTCTTTATTAAGAATATATTTAAGTAAATGGACTGCTTTGGGATACTCCCAAAGATATTTCGATAAACTGGAAGTTCTGGATGCGTATAATATGCGAAAAAAAACTTAACTCCATCTTAAATATAGTGCTGAGTTTCACTGTCATTCTTTAACACCATTTTTACCACACCAAGCAATGCTGCAAACAAAACACCAGCAACCGGCCATACAATCCATGTAATATCCCAGCTCATCGTCCAGAAGCTCCATGCAAGGTAAATCGCTGTAGTCAAGCACCAATATACACCAGAAAACGTGTCAGTCTTTTTCTTAAACAGTTTTTCTTCTTTTGTATATTCGCCTTCCTGAAGAAGGGTATCGTAACTGCTTTTTACCATCCCAACACGAACCAACAGATTCACTCCTATTGCAAGTATGAACAGCAGCAATCCAACGGAAAGGCCGCAACAATAGTCAGACGTTTCCATGGCTCCGGCAATAATTGTCGGAATCACTGCCAGTATACAAAGCACTACCCCAACAGCTGTTCCTCTGATAAAAATCGGTTCATAGGAATCTTTTTTTTCTCGTACTATTCCAGATACACCATACTCTGTTTCAAAGCATTCTTTTTCAAAATGTTCCATATGTGATTCTCGCATTCCATATGTAATAAACAAAAAGACGGCTGCCGCAACCATTCCAAGCAGAAAAACACATCCAAATACTGTTGCCAGAGATTCCGAAACATGAAATACGTCATCTTCTGCCATTGTCACAAGAACAATCAATAATATTGGACTTGAGATACACATACTTGTTGCGTTTGCCACTACTTTGGATCCATTTCTTTTCATGTCAAGAAATTCATTTGCATTCTCCATAGTTACTTTTTTCAACGGTTCTGCATAGCTTTCAGTACTTTCGTGATAGGTGATATTTTCTGCTTTCATTTCATCTTTTAATAGGTAATCTGTACTAACACAAAATAGCTCCGACATCTGTAAAATTCTTTGCAAATCTGGAACAGCTCCTGCACTTTCCCACTTAGATACTGCCTGTCTGGATACGCCCAACTGATTGGCTAGTTCTTCCTGTGACCATCCATTCTTTTTTCTTTCCTCTGTAATCTTATCAGCTAAAATCATTTTTTTCTCCTTTTGCAGATTTTATGAGCTCAATATAACAGTTTTGCTGTTTGCATTCCATCATTCCGGGCTGTAAATCTGTCAACCAGCAGTTGCAAATCACAAAAGAACTCTATGAATCCCGATTTTCCAACAATACAAGCAGGAAATTATTTATCATCTGTATTGTTTTCCTTTTTCTTATGAGTCGAACCCAAGCAAAGAAATGAAGAACCAAGACATAACCATACTATAGCCATAGAACTTTCATTTCCACTCGTAAAGCCAATAGCTGACGCTATGAAAAACAGAACTGATGCAATGTAAAATAAAATTGATTTGTTTATCCCTTTTTTCATAAATAAGAATCTCCTCCAAATCCCGATTTTCTCAATTCTCCAAACTTTTATTTATCTTCTAACTCAAATCCGAGTTCTTTCAATTCTTTTTCGTTTCTGACATCTTCTTCCGTTTTCTTTCCAGTAATGGCACTGTAGGCTTCTTTGATTCCATTTTTCACTGCCCATTTGATGACGAAATACAGCGCAATCAAAATAATCATTGCGGTTCCCCCGCTTAAGCCTAATTCATTCCACATAATCATTAACTCCTCCGATTTCGTGACTTTCAATTTATTTTCAATTTTGCAGGCTGGAATTTATCATTGAATAAAACACATCCATACTCCAACTGCTATAAGCAATATGCCTGATATTCTTCCTGCGAATTTTGACTTTTGATATCCTAGAAAATTAATTGTTTCAGGAGTTGTAAATGGCAATAAAACAACATCTATACCCATTACTACAATCCCAATTCCTATTATAAAGACATTATTGTTAGAAATAATGCCATAAAACATAACTAAGAATCCCAAAATAATGCCTAATGTAAAATACTTGATTTTATGGCTGTCTTTATCCATCATCTTTTCATAACAATTTTCACATTTACTGTTACAAAATTCAAAATTATCATTGAGTTTTTTGCCACAATATTTGCATTTTTTCACACTCTATTCCTCCATAATTTTCGTTTTGTCACTAACATGATATCATATTTTTTCCTCAATTACATCCACCTAATTTTAATACACTGCCATTCGTTTTGCTTCTGTAACCAGCATCCTCTTGATCTTCTCCTGCAAGTGTTCCTTTGCATCTTCATCAATCGAATAGATCTCATTTATCTCGATTTTTTTCGCTTACCGGTCAAAATGGTCAAAGACTTCTTTCCATATCTGGACGGAACATACACACTTTTCTTCCATGAAATTATTGCTGATAATTATAAAAAAACAGAAGACCATTTAAGATCTTCCATTTTATAAACAAATCTCTATATGAAGCTATATATCCTGCCCATTTTTAATAAAAACAGACAATCGGCACACTTTCGTCTATCCTATTATAAAGTTCTGCCGCTTTGTCCGCCGGAAGATTAATGCATCCATGGGATCCACCACCTTCTCGGAAACGATTTCCTCCAAAGTATGGCTGCCATGAAGCATCATGAAATCCAATCCCCCCATTAAAAGGCATCCAGTAAGTTACTGGTCTTTCATATTCATATTTCCCATTTTCCAACATTTTTCCTTTCAGCACAGATGGACTTTTCTTGTAATACAGTTGAAAAATTCCCGATGGTGTCTGCCGTTCTGCATACTGCATATCTCCTGACACAATATCCGATTCCAAAATGATCGAACCATCCTGATAGTAATATAAATGCTGTGCAGACAGGTCCACTTCAATATACGTGCTGCCTATATCATTCATTCCCCGTGCATTTGCCCGCATAGCGTATACCGGTTCCCGGTTTATCTGTACTCCTGCAATCATTTCCTGCATAATGGTTTCTATTTCCTTTTCCTGATCGATCTTCCATCCATAAACGGAACTATACACCTGAACAGTACGTCCGTTTGTTGTACAAAATTTCCTCTCTGTATTTACGGTATCATGTGTGGCAGCCAGCTGTGCCACATATTCTGCCACGCACTGTCTCAGTTCATCCTCATTTTTTTGCAGCTTTCCTCTTTCATCAAAAATAAGCCAGTTTCTGATCTCGTCTCCCCCCAATGTTACCGTTTCTTCTCCAAATATATATACGATTTTGGTCCGGATCAGATTTTGGCATTCTTCCAATGAATTTTTAAGATCTGGATCATCTTTCAGTACTGCTGCTTTTACATAAACAGCCGGACAACTATTCAGATCAATGGTTCTTTTTTTGTCAGTAACCGCTTCTGACAGTGCCTGATAAGCTCCATTGAAATCCAGGGTATTCCCTTCCGTTTCCGGTACGATTTCAAACTTCGAATCTTTATAAGCCACATAAGCATCTTCTGGTGATGTCTGATTCTCTTTTTTTACACATTCCAGTTTTTCCAGCTGTTTTTTTAACTTCACTTTATCATAGGTCATATTTTCCTTGGCTGTATAATTTTGCTTTTTCCAAAATCCCTGAACCCATTTATATGGTTTTTGTTCATCCAGATATTGGGAAATACTGCCATCCGAAACATAACGATATCCGATCAATTTTCCATTGATACTCTGTGATTTCAGATTTCTTGCCTTTACTTCCAGCAGATAATCCTCTGCTTTTTTTGCAACCGCCTGTTCTGCCTCTTCCGATGTTTTTCCAGAACAGTTAATTCCATTGATCGTTGTTCCCCGAAAAAATCTGTCTGAATAGTAATAAGACATTCCTGCATAGCCAGCCATAGCAAAGAACACTATGATGACAGTGATTATTATCCACATTTTTTGCTTTCCATTATCCTTACTGGTTATCTCTTTTCTTTTTCCCATCCATGCCCCCTGTTTTTAACGATAAACAGCATTCAGACAAATTTTTTAAATCGTCTGATTTTAATATCTCCGATTTAATAAAAAATAACCAAGGCTGCTGGAAAAAACATTTTCTTTTACAAACAGTAAGCTGATTTCTACAAAACATTTTTTCCGCCGTTCTTTTACAGATAGAAACACCGCATCATCATTTATCTCATATTTAGCACTTTTGGGGTATTTTCAGACACTTTCCTTTTTCTCTGTGAACAGAACCCTGAAAACAGGAAAAAAGGGGCTGACATGACCGGTCAGGGATTTTTTATTCTTGACTGATTCACGACAGCACCTAATCAGATCTCACTTATTTTCTTCTATACAAAATCGCTTCATCATACCCGAATGCCCTTTTCTATTCACTTCCATGGTCTCGGACACTTCAAACCCTTTTTCCGAGAAACGTTCAGGAACTCCTGCCAAGCAAAATTCTTAAGAGTAGCTGCCCTAAAAAAATGGGAGGCTTCACTTACCTCCCATTTTCCCAAAAATCCTTTTATTTCAGTTTTTATAATGTTTCAAGAAAACGCATGAATGCTTCTCTTCCCTCGGTCGTACATTTGTATACTCCTGCATCTTCCAGAACATGGGTAAATACGATTCCAATCTCTTTCTGAAGAATGCCATGGATGTTTTCTTTTGTGATTTCCGGATATTTCGGAAGAAACTTCTTAACCCACTCTGCATGTTTCTCAATCTGTTCATTTGAAGAAATATCTTTGCCTTCGAGAATATACTCTTCCAAAAGTTCCATCTCACCTTTTAATCTGGCCGGAAGAACTGCAAGTCCCATAACTTCGATCAGACCGATATTTTCTTTCTTAATATGATGATATTCTGCATGCGGATGGTACACTCCCAGCGGATGTTCTTCTGTTGTGATGTTGTTCCTTAATGTCAGATCCAGTTCGTAGGTATCACCTACTTTACGTGCAATTGGTGTAATTGTATTATGTGGTTCTCCATTGGTCTCAGCATAAATAAATGCTTCTTCATCGGTATAGCCTCTCCATACTTCCAGCACATGTGTTGCCAGATCTACCAAACGGTTGGAATCTTTATGTCGAATACGAAGCACAGATAATGGCCATTTTACAATTCCAGCCTCTACATCTTCAAATCCCGGAAGTACCACATGCTGCTCAATTGGTGCTTTTGCCATTGCAAATGTATAATGTCCACCCTGGAAATGATCATGGCTTAGGATCGAACCACCTACGATCGGCAGGTCTGCATTAGATCCAAGGAAATAATGCGGAAACAGTTTTACAAAATCAAACAGTTTAATGAATGCATTTCTCTCGATTTTCATTGGAGTATGCTGGCAGTTAAATACAATGCAATGCTCATTGTAATACACATACGGAGAATACTGGAAGCCCCAAGGAGTATCATTGATCATGATCGGAATAATCCTGTGGTTCTGCCTTGCCGGATGATTAACACGTCCCGCATATCCTTCATTTTCCGGGCAAAGAAGACATTTCGGATAGCTTCCGGATTTTACATTCCTTGCCGCGGCAATTGCTTTTGGATCTTTTTCCGGTTTGGACAAATTGATGGTAATATCAATCTCACCGTATGGACTGTCTACCTTCCACTTTTGATCCTTCTCTACGCGATATCTGCGGATATAATTGCTGTCCTGACTCAGTTTATAAAAATAATCGGTTGCTTCCTTTGGGCTTTCTTTATATTTATCCCAGAATTCTTTTTGCACCTGGCCCGGACGCGGCATCAGACAGTTCATTAATCTGGTATCAAATAGATCCCGGTATACAATACTGTCTTCGATCAGTCCTCTTTTTACAGCTTCGTCCAGCAATTCGCCCAATGTTGCTTCAAGATTAACAGGTTCCTCAATGCTGTCCGGTTTCTCATAGTCATCCTCATGAAAAACGTCCAGCAGAAGATTTGTTGTGTAATTTCTTTCACATTCTGGTGTCAGACCTGTCGTAATCCCATACTGTACCAGTTTTGCAATGCTTTCACTTAACATTTTTCTTCCTCCTGTGCTTCACTTTTAAATTTATATTTTTGGTAACATATATACCGATTTCCCTGATAAGTCAGCATACCTCGATCGCCTTTTTCCAATTCACAAAATCTCCCTGTTGCATTTGAAATTCCATCAAACTTCCATCTGTCATCTCAAATACAACGCGAAACCAAGGTACATGTGATTCAGACTGCATATGGGCATAGATTCCTTGCTTCTTTTCAACTACAGTCGCATCAACAGATTCAACTGCCGCACTGCTGTTATTGCCAAAACTTAACAACATTTTGGTAAATACAAACATCATGATTATGAGTGCTGCTATACAGATTATAAATGCCATCCTATTTCTCCATTCCAGATATTTCATCCTGGGTCTGACTTATATATTGTTCACGATAAAGATTCCGGTATTCCCGTGACGTTACTTTATATCTTTCACGAAATACCCTGTTAAATGTCCTTTGGCTCTCAACTCCTGCATCCAGGCAAATGTCTGTGATGCTCTTACCAGTACATTCCAATTAATCTCCTGCAAGTTTTGTCTACTTTTTCTTCCCATTTGGCAAGTAATATACGTCTTCTGATATTATAATGTGCTTGTAAGATAAAGAAAGGAGGAAAACGAAATGAAAAGATTTAAAGCATACGTCAACTACCTCATGAACTTCTATGCCAACTACTTCAGAATTTACCGCTATATGTAAAGGACATTCCTGCCATCACAGGAATGTCCAATACGGAAACCCAGTTTCAATGGTTTCCCTTATTATACTCTAATTTAGTTGCATTTGTACATGAACAGGATTCTCGAAAACATAGACAAAATTGAACAGAATTATGAAAATACTCTTACCAAGTTTTTTGATTTGTAAACCATTTATTAGCAGACGGATCCGCCAATGCTGAAAACGGATAGGCCGTTTTCCTTTCAGCTTTCAATTTGTCCAATTAATAATCTCTGAATTTCCATACATCTGATGGATTTGCATTTTTCATCCTCAGCATTCTTTGAAGCTGCTTTTCTGTAAACCACAGATCGTGCAGTATTTTTCCGAAATATAGAGGCTAGATATCAGACCGCTTCATTGCAATTATAAACTGCTGATTTACCAAGATTATTTACATATACGGTAATCAAGTCGCCTTTCTTAAGATCCGGCTTTTCCCATACCAAACGGCTTTTATGATAATACACTTTATCATGATATGTAAAACTATATAAAATCCTGTATGGAATCTGTCTTCTATATCTTGTGTATTTTTGCAAATATACTTTTTCTACCAAGCCCTTCACTTTTGTACCATTTTCGATTAATTGTAAATGTAATTTATCAAGCTTTGCAGTATAAATTCCAAGAGCAGCACTTATTATACACATAAGCACTCCCGTTATAGAAAACACAGTTCCCAACATGTCTGGATTCTGAATGCCTGAGTTTACTGCTGGTTTTAATATCCCAAGAAAACTTAAGACACCGGAAACAAGAAAGAATATTCCTATCCAAAAGAAGATAACTCTCAATAAATCTTCTGTATAATTAAGTTTTTTCATATTTATTTTCTCCACAAGCATTCCATCAAAATTTTTTATCCTGTTTCAATCATATCTAATTTTACTTCAATTTAGTTAAATCCTCTAAATACATTTCTGTATGTCCACACTCTGGACAGACTGCAACTTTAACATCATCTATAGTTGTCGTTTTTTGTTTTTCATCTACATCTACAACGATCCCATAGCCACCGCCATTAACTTTAAGTCTTAAATCCGCTCTCATGACTGTTCCACACTTTTCACATTTTCTCATTGCTGTCCTCCAAATATATGTTTCGCTTTCCTATTTTTCTTACTATATAATAGCAGACAAAATATTAACCACTGAATGATCTACCGTTCATACGATGCAATGATTTCCTTACTATCCGCTATTTTATAATCAAGCGTTTCCAAATTACCAATCAAATCAAATGTCATATCCGCATTAGCTTGCAATTCATCTTCAATCTTAACTGCAGACGGCTCAACTTTTAGAAATACTGTTAATCCATAAGGCTTCGTTTCAGACTGTATCTGTATGCTATCATAAGAATATCCTTCCGGATACTCTTGCCCACTTACAATATTTATAACATTCGAAGAATCTCCTACATAATCTGTCTTGTACTGTGACAGGTCAGGAATCTCGTACAGTTCTTCTTTTCTGCCACATGCAGAAAGCAATATTGCTGATACCGTAAATAAAATAATTGGAATTACTTTTTTCATCATGAACCAGCTCCTCTTCACACTTTGATATAAAACAGCCTGCCCAATGAACCAGAAACTGCCATATATCTGCTTCTTTATTTATAGATCAGCCTTTAAAGTATTCTGACCGCAAAGGCTGATATTTACAGTAACAATGCTCCTCTTTCATCTTTTTACACAGGTTCTACTGTTTTTTACGACATTTTGCGCGTTCCCTTTTTAGTCCTTGTTTTCGCTATACTCAAGTAGTCATTTAGATAAACGAAGCATAAATCATAAAAATTTCTGCAATCAAAATAATTCCTAAAACACAATCAATCATCAGGTTATATTGACCATCCGTTAGCCAGGTCTTCGAATGCATCAGAACATACTTTACACTTTTTATACCACTCAAGATTGCAACAGCCAGAAGGAGTATCGGCATTAAAAAAATTTCTATCTTATTACCAAAGTCATCTGCGACTCCATTCCCAGCAAAGTGAACGGGAATAATCTTCGGTAAGAAAAAGAAGCTTATTATTGCAATCGCAATGCCAGCGATGCAAATTCCCCATGTTAATTTCCTGCTGCTTATACCATCCATAACAGTGCCTTCCTCTCATATGTCAGATACTGGTACTTACTCAAAGCCCTCTAATAAGCTTACTTTTTGAGCAATTCTTTAACAACCCAGCATGTAGCTATTGTTTGCATCAGAAAAACGAAATCACACACATATTTCATTCCAAATTTCATAGAAGAGCTCCCAATCAATCCAAAACCTATGCAAGTCGCCCCTATGCTGAATATCAAAGCCAAAATAGAAATAAATATTCTATATTCTTTTTTCATATCCCTTGCCTAAATGTTCTTTTCTATTTTTTCTCGTTTCATACGTTCTTTCATCAATAAAACAAATTGAACGGTCCATATTACACACGCTGCCAAACACCCGATTCCACTGTATAATAAATCTATGGCTGCCCCGGCTACAAATGGCAGTGCCATCCACATCATCCGATTTCCATATACTCTGCACATTTCTTTTTCATCATACTGTTTTCGTTCTTCCGTAGATTTCATATTATAGCCAGACAAAAATGCAGCGGCCTTTCCATTTGATTTTACAAAACTGATTCCAAATAAAAACATAATCACTGCCATTCCCAAATCAAAGATAACACAGATTATCATTGTAGACACCTCACTTCCCACTCTGGCTATCAAATAAAAAAAGCCAAACACAACAGTAAAACTTATTATGTTTGGCTAGGTCAACTGGTTATTTTTTTATCACTTCTTATGGTTGTATTATACTATATATTTTTCTATAGTAAAACAATTTTTTATATTATT
>NZ_QUDO01000058.1 GCF_003477525.1 Ruminococcus sp. AF41-9 | reverse complement strand
TGTATTTCATTCCTTTTTTACCATCTGGCATAATTGTGGACAGGTTATGTTCCTGGCATAAAGTGTCGCTGAGATTTCGTATTTTCCAGTAATTCTTTTTACAGTCATGATAATGAGAAAAAGTGATATTATCTGCAGAACAGAAAATTAAATGGTTATGTACATGACCTTTATCAATATGTGTTGTCAGGACATAGGAGTATTTTCCATCCAGTAAGCGATCCGCAAGTTCTTTGCCTATTTGATGGGCTTCCTCATAGGAAACTTCATCAGGGGAAAATGCCTGAATCAGATGAAATGCCTTATTTGTATTGTGCGGATCTCTGCAATCATGTGTATGATCCAAAGTGTATTTAAAATCAAGAGCGGCTGTTTCGGGAGAGCAGGCAAAGGAAGAAATATATAGATTCTGGTCTGTTTTATCTGGATTACAGATGTATTCTATTGCTTTATCAACGGTTGTTTTGATACCATGGATTTTTGTAACTGCCATATTTTTTCCATTAACTCCTTTATATCGTCCAGGTCCTTTGGGTAAACTGTATTGGTACTGTTTATACGATGGGTGATCTGATTCAAATTGCTGCTGATATTGCCCAGCAGGGTATTCATTTTTCGGATATGAGAGTAGTCTACTTCATATACAAATCCATATAAGATCATTTTCCGTAGAAAGGCAGATTTGCTTTTCATCCTGGAAAGACGATATTTTTCTTCTAAAATGTATTGTTCGTCATCATTCAAATAAAATTGTACGGGATGAATTCTGGTACGTTTGCTCATTGAAATCCTCCAATTCGTTTTTTCTATAAAAAAGAGTACAAAAAAACTGTCTAACCAGTTCGGCTATGACAGTTATGGTACTTGGTTTTTTGTTGGTTTGGACAGATGTATCTGTAAGTTATTTTAACAGGACTGGGTGAAAGCGTCAAATTAAGAAATTATAAAATATGAGAGGGCCAGGGATACTCCCTGATACATTTTGGTAGAATGAACCGGAAAGGGAATTTGACAAAATGAGCCAGTTGTCATGACACTGGCAGTGCTTGCTTCTTTTGGGGTGTAGCCTGCAAAGCAGGCTATGCAAAAGCTATAAAACATAAATGGAACTGTGAGAAGTGGTTGAGAATATAATCCTGATAGCGTATAATCAGAGCAAGAAATCGTAAGTGAGGGATAAATTTGAAACGTGAGGAAATTTTTCAATATGTGAAAGAGCAATATGGAACGGAACCGGAATATTTATGGAAAAAAGATCCTGATTCTGCGGTGCTTCGACATAAAAATGGAAAATGGTATGCTATAATTATGGCAGTGGAAAAGAAAATACTGGGATTAGAAGAAGATGGAAACATTGACATCCTGGATGTAAAATGTGACCCTGATCTGGTTGGGATGATTATTCAAACGTATGGATTTTTACCGGGGTATCATATGAATAAGCAACACTGGATTACGATTCTTTTGGATGAATCTGTTAGTGAGCTAAGACGCTAGATTTTCTGGATATGAGTTATGATTTAATTGACAGTGGGAAGTAATTAAAATTAAAAAGGAAGCCTTTCAGAAAAATCTCTGATCGGCTCCCAGGTATTCATTCTGGATATGTATAAGTTGATCTTTGCAACAGGATATTTTCCCAATCTCGTTCATGGCGCAACACTCGGAGAATATGAATCTCTTTTGTTTCTTCCATTATAATATAAAAAATAATAGATGGCGGAAAAGATCTTTTATGTATGGAATATCCTCTGTACAGAATTTGAGTTCGGGGAAAGGCAGTACTGAACTGGCCTAAATTCTGCATTTGTTCTTTCAGATCAGATTGAAAACGGTCAGCACGTTGCTGGCCGAATTCTTCTTCAATATAATCTGCAATGTCTGTGACATCGTAAATTGCTTCCCAAGTTAAAATAATTTTATATTCTTGCATTTCTTCGTGCATCCCTTAATTCTGTGATTTTGCGAAAAGCATCTTCCAGTGGCAATTCACGACCAGCTTCCATATCATCAATTCCCCGGTCTAACATGCGGAGAAGATGATTGTTTTCCTGGTTTTTATCGGTTGTAGGGACTTTTTTTGTTAATTCCATGAAATCACTCCAATCATACGGTTTATAAATAGTGTATGTTGTTCAGAAGTATCTATCCATAGTTTAGCATAGAATGGGCAGCAATACAATTGAATTATTTTGCAGGAGCGTCCGTCAGACCAAGAAGATATTCACAGGAAACATTAAATACTTCGGCCAGTGCGACAACTTCGTAGTCGGGAACGAAACGTGTGCCTTGTTCAATTCGCAGGATTGCCAGATCATTAAAATCATATCCTGCAAGTTGTAATTTGGCAGCGAGTGTTTTCTGAGTAAGATTATGAGCCTTTCGTAATTCTTTTACCCGTTGTCCTATTCTGTTTTTACTGTTCGTTTTTTTATCCCAATAAATAATCATTCTGATCCTCAAAAGTTTCTAAAGATGAAGTATTATTATTGATTTTAAGGAAAAATATTGTTACTATACTTCTAAAGATGAAGTTTTTGGAAAGTTTATTTGATTTTTGAAATAAGAAAATGATAATGCTGCCTGTAATGAGAAATAATTCTAATGAGAGGTGGAAAGAAGATGAATGAATTTTATGAAGCAGTATCGAATTTATTTGAGGAATTGCGCTGTGACTCCGGAGAAAGAGAATATACAGTACAGCCGGAAGAATGGAAAGAAGCAGAGAAGAATTTGAAACAAATACAAAAGAAGCTGCCACTACATCTGGAAAAAATCCCAGAGCGTGAGCAGAATTTCTGGAATAAATATCTGGATCAGTTAGAACATTTCCATTATGAAGAGGAGCAGCGGGCTTATTACCAGGGAATGATGGATGTAGTTGAGTTTCTTATTAATATAGGGGCAATAAAGAAATCCACGAATGTTAAGAGAATGATAGAAAAATATGCACGTTAAGAGTGGCGGTATGGGAAACCATACCGCTTCTTCAGAATAATTCAGATAGAATTCAAATGAATTTCAGGGATCTTGTTTATCGTGGTCTGTAGGAATTTTGTATGTGCGCAGGTATGCTTCTACGATGGCAAGGATAGCGGTAATTTGCTCATCGTTGCATTTTGACAGGTACATGAGCAGGCGTTGATAATCAAGATTATCTGTATGATTGTTTGGATAAAACAATGGTTCAGGAGGAACATTTAAAGCGCGTACCAGTTTTCTGATTTTATGAAAACTGGGAACTCGGCCCCCATTTTCAATTTCCTTTAAATATCGGCTGGACATTTCTGCTTTTTCAGCTAATTCTTCATAAGTCAATTTTTGCTCGTGTCGGGCGTTCTTAAAAAACAATCCCAGTTCTTTATCTGTTTGTTTTGGCATATGATACACCTCCATGTTTAGTGTATAGTTCCCTTTATTGAAAGAAAATGAACTAATATTTCACTAAAAAAGAGGGTGATATTTCACTTTTTAAAAGACATATAAAATTCTGAATTTCCGTAAAACAGATCCGGAGGTATAGGAAAGATTAAGAATTTTATTGTCTGGTATCATATCCGTCATTACGTGACGGATGAAATAGATAAATAGTTCAAAAAAGCAAATAAATTTCTTTACCTCAAAAAGTGAATTATATGCCACAAAAAATGATGGCAAAATATTATCTTTTGATATAAATAGCGTCCGATGGGCTAAAACTACCCATTAGGACGTTTTTTATATACCTCAAAATACAGGAAAAACAATTTTCTCGTATTTATTAAGAAATTTTTTAAAAATTTCTTCCCACACCCCGACAAATGCACTCATCCGTTTGGGATATGTGTGAAGGGGAAGCAAGAACTTTGCTTATTGCCTACCGGCGGGGAAGGAGGTGAACTCTTATGGAGCAATCCTCTTTTCAAGATGAGCAGACAGTCAGACATCAGTTTGATTCTCTGTGCAAGCTGGCATTGAAAAGTGAAGTTATTAATTATGAAAAGCATATGGCATATCGCCAGAAGTATGAAGTGATGTTGTCAGAATTATCAGAAAAGGAGTTGAGCAGACTTTTTATAATGGATGAGCATGAAATGGAAACACATCGTTTTCAGGTCCTGGGTTACGACATAGAAGTCAAAGATGCATTGATTGCTGAAGCACTGCAGACACTTACTGAAAAGAAAAGGAATGTTGTGTTATTATCATATTTTATGGATATGAGTGATGCAGACATTGCCAGAGAAATGAATCTTGTACGCAGCACAATTAATGAGCATCGTAGACGATCACTGGAACTGATGAGAAAAAATATGGAGGAATCTGCAAATGAAAAAAAGTAAAAAACAGAAATGCGCATTTGATTTGCTGCCATTCCATGTTATTGAGGCAGCATCAACTGGTGATACTGAGGCAATCCAGGCAGTGTTGAAGCATTATGAAGGGTACATAACAGTTTTGGCTACCAGAAAAATGTTTGACGAATTTGGACAGGTGCACTACTGTGTAGATGAAACTCTGCGTCAACGCCTGGAAGCAAAACTGATTACTAAGACCTTGGGATTTGATACGAAATCATATGTAAGGAAAAGTAATCAGTAAAGGGAGTATTTAATATAGATTCCTTTTCCCCTTCAGGAATTTTTGTACCTTGAAAATTGTATATTGTTTTACATACAGGACGTGAAGATATGTAGAGCCACTAGGTAAATCCGCCATGATATATCTGCTCTGTTAATGGAGTAAATACGAGGAAATGCTGAAATATAACATTGAAGTAAAGGTATGGAGCGAGAAGAATTTGACAAAATGTGTAGCAGCTGCACAGGGCGACGAAGCATATCTGTGATAATGATACTTCCAGAAAAAATCTGGTCATATTTAATGACGGTGCAAAACCGATGTGGGCAGAGTACTGAACTGCCACCTGTATTGTAATTTTATCTGCCGATGACAGTGTATAAAATTGTAAATTGTCATGGGCAGATAAAAATGTTTTGTCCAAAGAGAAAAGGAGGAGAGAAGAGTGGCGATTAAAATTGAAAAAGGTAAGATTCCAATTTGGGAAAAATATATGCTTACGGTGGATGAAGCAGTGCAATATTTTGGAATAGGTGAAAAGAAAATAAGGATGCTTATTTCGGAACATCTAAATTCAGAATGTTGCTTTACAGTCCAGGTGGGGTGTAAGTCATTGATTAACCGTAAGAAATTTGAGGCCTTTCTGGATCAGACTACGTCTTTGTAAAAAATATACGAACAATTTAGCACTTTAAAGTGGAAATGTTAGCCCTGGTATGATATAATACCTATATCGTGCTAGGGCTTCTTCGTAGAAAGGGGCGAAGACGTTTGGGTAAAACAAAACGTGACCAAAAACGACGAGATAAAAAAGGTCGAATTTTACGAAACGGAGAAAGTCAGAGAAAAGATGGAAGATATGCGTTTGTATATACAGATTGTTATGGAAAGCAGAAGTTTTTGTATAGTTGGAAATTAGAGCCAACAGATTCTCTGCCAACTGGATGCAGACCATGCTTAGCTCTAAGGGAAAAAGAAAAAAATATCCAAAGAGATTTACATGATGGTATAGTACCTTACGGAGGAAATTTAACAGTTTTGGATTTGGTTCAAAAATATATTGGACAAAAAAAGGGGGTTCGTCATAATACTCAGGCGAACTATGATTTTGTGATCAATATAATAAAAAAAGAAGAATTCGGAACCAGAAGAATAGATAAAATAAAATTGTCGGATGCAAAAGCATGGTTTATTAAGCTGCAAGCAGATGGAAGAGGATACAGTTCCATTCACAGTGTGCGTGGAATTGTAAGACCTGCATTTCAGATGGCAGTTGAAGATGATTTACTGCGCAAGAATCCTTTTGAATTTCAATTATGTACAGTTGTCGTAAATGACAGTGTTACAAGACAGGCAATTACAAAAGAACAGGAAGAGTTATTTCTGGAGTTTATCCGAAATGATGACCATTACTCAAAATACTATAATGGAATGTTTATTTTGTTTAAGACTGGACTTCGTATTTCTGAGTTTTGTGGATTGACAGTGAAAGATATTGATTTTCAGGAGAGAAAAATCAATGTGAATCATCAGCTTCAGAGAACCAGAGGAATGCAGTACGTCATTGAAGATACCAAAACTTCAAGTGGAACACGAATGTTACCGATGACAGATGAAGTTTATGAATGTTTTGAACAGATTGTGAAAAACCGTAAAAAAGTAAGGGTTGAGCCGATTATAGATGGATATAGTCGATTTCTATTCCTGGATAAAAAAGATATGCCTGAGGTAGCACTCCATTGGGAAAAACATTTTCAATGGGCGTTAGGAAAGTATAATCGTACTCATGAGAAACAAATGCCAAAGATCACGCCTCATGTATGCAGGCACACATATTGTTCCAATATGGCGAAAGCTGGAATGAATCCGAAAGCACTCCAATATTTAATGGGACATTCTGATATAGGGGTTACGTTAAATGTATATACGCATCTGGGATTAATTGATGCAAAAGAAGAGATGAATAGGATTGCAAAACTGGCATAGTATGATAAAATAATAGAAAAAAGAATTAAAAATAATCTGATTATAAGGTTCTTAGAAAGCCTGTTTTCCAGGCTGGTTATTACTAAGAAGTTACTAAATTTGGATAAGAAAATATACGAATTTATGCTGTGATATACAGGAAAATGACAGGATTGAAGATTATCGGAAAATGCCTGTAAACAGCGTAAATACAGCATTTCAAGGAGTTTTAAGCAATGATAAGTGTGCTATTTGTCTGCCACGGCAACATCTGCCGTTCCCCAATGGCGGAATTTATTTTTAAAGACATGGTTTCCGGACGAAACCTCGCAGACAGATTTTATATTGCATCTGCGGCAACAAGCACAGAGGAAATCTGGAATGGAATCGGGAATCCGGTGTATCCTCCGGCGAGGGAGGAGCTGGCACGGCATGGAATCAGTTGTAAGGGGAAGAGAGCTGTGCAGCTAACAAAAGCAGATTATGAGAAATATGATTATATTCTGGGGATGGATCACTGGAATCTTAAGAATATGATGAGGATTTTGAAAAATGATCCGGAGGGAAAAGTAAAACTTCTTCTGGATTACAGTGACAATCCAAGAGATATTGCAGACCCGTGGTATACGGGCGGTTTTGATGTCACATATTCAGATGTGGTGGAAGGTTGTGAAGCTTTTCTGAAATATATGGAAAATATAAAAAAACTATAAAAGTTTTGTCGATGATATTTACTTTACAAATGGCTGTGGCTGTTTTATACTGTGCCTACAGCGACTCTTAAGGGGGCTTTTCGCTCCCTTCTTTTTATTTCCCGACAGGGATTCGATATTCAGATCAGGGTGTCCTGCCCGAAATTTTTCAAACTTAAAAAAAGAAGCTGAAAATTAAAAAGCTGAAAACTAAAAAGCCAGGAAAGGAAACGAAATATGCAGAAAGATTATGAAGTGTTCGTGGAGAAACTTGAGGCTGGTATTTATGAGGCTACGGGGATTCCGCGGGAAAATATTCATTTTGAGAAAGAGGGCGGGAAATATGCGCCTGTGGGTGACAGACTTCTGGTGAAATTTGCGGAGCATGAAGATGCATGGGAAGTCTGTGGATTGTATACGCAGGAACTTTTTAAAGCCTATCAGGAAGGAAGTCCTATGGAAGAGATCATGAAAGAGATTACAGATGATCTTGAAAGAGTCAGAAAAGCGAAGATTTATGAGAAAACAAAAGTGCTGAAGGATTATGAAAAAACAAAGAAGCGTCTGTTTATTCGTCTGTTGAATGCGGATAAATATGCGGAGGATCTGAAAGACGCTGTATATAAAACATTAGGAGATATTGCACTGGTTCTGTATATGAAGGTTACAGAATATCAGGGATGTGTGACCAGTACGAAAATCAGGCAGGGAATGCTGGAGCAATGGAAAAAAGACAGTGATGAAGTGTTTAAAGAGGCACTTTTGAATACGTATTTTATGAGTCCGCCAAGAATCTACAGATGGGAGCAGATGATTTTTAACCCGGAATATGAGGGGGAAAGCTTTATGAATGTCGGGGATAATTCCAAACTGACAAAAGAGGCGATGGGAAATTGTCTGAGTACAACAAAGAAAACGAATGGAGCAGTTGCAGTGTTCCTTCCGGGAGTGGCCCAGAGACTTGCGTATCTGCTGGATTCAGATTTTTATATGGTGTTTACAAGTGTTCATGAAGTAATGATCCACAATGACCGGAATGTGGAACCGGCAGATTTGCAGTGTGTGCTGGCAGATACGATAAAAGAGGCAACACCAAAGGAAGATTATCTGACTTCCAGAATCTATCAGTACAACAGAGAAAGTCATAAATTTATCTGTGTAACGCCACCAGATGAGGAATGATAAGAAATAAAACCGGAAAAAAGTGGATAAAGTGGAGAAAAGGAATAGATAAAAATAAATAGAAACAAATAGAAACAGATAAAAACAGAGAGAGCATTCATAAAAGAAATACTCTCTCTGGCTGAGATGCAAAAAATAATAATTCCGGTAAAGTAATGATTATCCGAGCAGAGCAGAATCATTACTGAATTCTTCACCGCTTGCACGTTCAAACTGATCCAGAAGATTTTTGACGGTCAGTTTTTTCTTTTCTTCACCCTGAATATCCAGAATGATTTTTCCTTCCATCATCATGATCAGACGGTTGCCGTGTGCGATGGCATCTTTCATATTATGGGTGATCATCAGGGTCGTGAGATGGTCACGGTTGACGATCATGTCTGTAATTTCGAGAACTTTGGCTGCTGTCTTCGGGTCGAGGGCGGCGGTGTGTTCATCCAGCAGCAGAAGTTTCGGCTTCTGGAGGGTTGCCATGAGAAGGGTAAGAGCCTGTCTCTGACCACCGGAAAGAAGGCCGACTTTGGAAGTAAGTCTGTCTTCCAGACCAAGTCCGAGGATTTTGAGGAGTTCTCTGTATTCTTCCCGTTCAGCTTTGGTGATACCCGGACGAAGAAGACGGGCTTTACCGCGGCGTTTGGCAAGTGCGAGGTTTTCTTCGATTCCCATAGTACCGGCAGTTCCGTTCATAGGGTCCTGGAAGACACGTCCCAGATATGCTGCACGTTTATGTTCTGAAAGTTTCGTGACATCAATGTTGTCAATGAGAATCTGACCTTCATCTATCGGCCAGGTTCCGGCTACTGCATTTAACATAGTAGATTTTCCGGCTCCGTTTCCACCGATGACTGTTACGAAATCACCTTCGTTCAGTTTGAGGTTCAGACCGTTCAGAGCACGTTTTTCATTGATGGTTCCCGGATTAAAGGTTTTATAGACGTTTTTCAGTTCAAGCATTTTTATTTTCCTCCCCTTTTGGCTGGTTTATTGAAATATTTGCCTTTCCAGTACGGGAAAGCGAGGAAGAGGGCAACTACGATCGCAGACAGCATTTTTAGAAGGTCTGTGTCAATACCCATCCAGATAACAACCTGAAGTACCAGATAGTATAAAATAGAACCAAGGATGACAGCAGTCAGGCGAAGTGCAAAGTTACGGAAGATACGTCCGAAGATTGCTTCACCGATGATAACTGCGGCAAGACCGATGACGATGGAACCACGTCCCATATTGACATCAGCAAAGCCCTGATACTGTGCAAGAAGAGCACTGGAAAGTCCTACCAGACCGTTGGAAATCATAAGACCGAGAACCTTGTTCATATCTGTATTGATACCCTGTGCGCGGGACATATTTGGGTTACATCCGGTTGCACGAAGAGAACATCCAAGTTCTGTTCCAAAGAACCAGTACAGAATAGCAATCAGGATGATACATAAAACTACCACAATAAAAATGGTGTTTTTGGAAAGGGATGTATTTTTGATATGACGCAGAGAAACAAGAAGATTATATTTATCTACGTTGATTGCCTGGTTTGCTTTTCCCATGATCTTCAGGTTCACGGAATATAAGGACAACTGGGTCAGGATTCCGGCGAGGATGGCCGGGATTCCCATAAAGGTATGAAAGATTCCGGTTACAAGTCCGGCAAGCATTCCGGCAAGTGTTGCTGCAAGCATGGAAATCCAGACGTTATGTCCGGAGAGCATCATCATAATACATACAGCACCACCGGTACACATGGTACCATCTACGGTAAGGTCTGCGATGTCCAGAATACGGAAGGTCAGGTAAACACCAATTGCCATGATTCCCCAGATCAGACCCTGCGCAACGGCACCTGGCAGTGCTGCTATTAATGTCATAATTTGCATTTGTATTTTCCTCCTGTTGAGACGTGAAAAGCGAGAGAGGCTTTTGGACCTTTCCCGCTGACCACATATAATATTAAGCGGATAACATCATCCGTTTTATCTGTTCATAATTGAATAACTGAAAAGCAGATGTTCAATTACATTTTGTCCGAAGCTTTATTCAGCAGCTTCTTCGTCTGCTTCGCTGTTTTCAGCAGTTTCGTCTGCTGTGTCATCTGTTGCTTCAGCATCGTCAGCTTCTTCTGTATCAGCTTCAGCAGCCTCTCCGATTGCTACATAATCATCAGGAACTGTGACACCGAGTTCTTCGCAGATATCCTTGTTATATTCTTTTGTGAAGTTTGGTGCGTATTCTACTGGCATTGTGGAGATGTCTTCACCGTCTTTGAGGACTTTGACTGCCATTTTACCGGTTGTAACACCGAGGTCATAGTAGCTGATGGAAAGTGTTGCAACACCACATCCACTGCAGATACCTTCTTCACCTGTGATTACCGGAACTTTTGCCGGAAGGCAGATATTGTTGATGATTTCTGTATTAGAAGCAACGGTATTATCTGTTGGTACATAGATTACATCGCTGGCATCAGCGGCAGTTGTAACAACAGAAGACAGGTCGTTGGAATCAGAGAATGCATAATATTCACAGGTATATCCAAGGTCTTCAAGAGCTGCTTTTACAGTGTCTACCTGGTACTGGGAGTTTGCTTCAGCGGAGCAGTAGAGAAGTCCTACATTTTTAGCATCCGGGAAAAGTTCCTGAAGCATGGCGGCCTGCTCATCAAGTGGTGCAAGGTCTGCAGTTCCGGAAATATTTCCGCCTACAGTTCCATCGAAGTCATCAAGTCCAAGAGCAACACCGTATTCTGTAACAGAAGTACCAAGAATCGGAATATCACTTGTTCCGGCTGCTGCTGCCTGAAGTGCAGGAGTTGCATTTGCAAGGATCAGGTCAACGTTGTTGGAAACGAAACTGTTGATGATGGTGGAACAGGTATTGGAATCGCCCTGCGCGTTCTGTTCGTCAAAAGTAACGGCATCTTCACCGAGTTCTTTTACGATTTCGTCTTTGAATCCCTGAGTTGCAGCATCTAATGCTTCGTGCTGTACAAGCTGGCAGATACCGATGGTATATGTATCTCCGTCAGCGGCACTTGCTGTCACTGCGCAGGTTCCCATTGCCATAACTGCCGCAAGAGTGATTGTTAATGCTTTTCTTTTCATGATATATATCCTCCTAAAAATTATGTTTGAACGAAAGAAGTCAATTCTTCTGACTTTCGTGGTTTAAAGTATAACGCTTTAACACTTAAAAGTCAAGAAGCCTTCACAATAATTCTGAAAAAACATATATTGATACAGAAGGAGTGAAAAAAGGCGTATAAGATTATGGCATATTCGATCATGCTGGATGCCGGACATGGGGGTTGTAGATAACGCAAGTAATGAAAACAACGAAAATACAAGGAGAAAGGCAACTGTTGTACCTATTAAAATAAAATATGTGTGAGAGGACAAGCCTTTCAATAATGTAGACGTTCAGAAATGAGCGTCTATTTTTATACCCAAAATGAAAGGAGCATTAGATTTATGAAAAAGACATGGAAACGATTGTGTACGGGCTTCTTAGCTCTTGCAACTGTCGTTACTGCTTTACCGACTACACCCGTTCATGCAGAAAGCAAGCAATACTGGACGGAAAGTGCAGAACGTGTCGGTATCATTGAAAAAGTAATGAATGACGGTTCTATTGGTTCGACATTCAATGAGGGCTATATGAAAGTCGAGGGCGAAACTGCCTATTGTATTGACATCAATACAGATTTTAAGAACGGCTATAAGACCAGAGCTGACGCAAGCTCACGCATGAGTGCCGACCAGATTTCAGATGTGGCGTTATCCTTAGAGTATGTCAAACAGTATGGCGAAGCTCACAAGGAATTGAACTATAAACAAGTCTATCTGTTGGAACAATGTGTTGTCTGGCAGAAATTGAGCGTACATCTTGGCTGGCAATGTGATAACGTGCGAGCTTCTTATGATGAAATTCCAAAGACTACGCAGGACGAAGTTTTCTCTGGTGCAAAAACCTTTGTCAAAGAAAATAAAGGACGCTATGAATGTGGCGGTTATATCTACTCTGGCGAGGGGCAGGAATTGGGACAATTCTGGGCGAAACTGAATGTTGGAAATGCAAAACTGCAAAAGACTTCCAGTAATGCCAGCATTACAGACGGTAACGGGAATTACTCAATCGCTGGTGCAACCTATGGTGTCTTTGCTGATAAGGACTGCACAAAACAGCTTGCCACCCTTACGACTGATGAAAACGGAAATACAGATGTTGTAGAGGTAAAAGCAGGCACAGTCTATATCAAGGAATTATCCGCACCAGCAGGATATAAAGTAGATAAAACTGTATATTCCTTAAAGGTTGAAGCTGGAAAAACAGCGACTTTGAAAGTATCAGATACACCGAAAGTAACAGACACTTTGATTGAGCTTTTCAAGATAGATATGGAAACACAGAAAGACAATCCGCAGGGGAATGCTTCTTTAGCAGGTGCGGAATTTACATGGAAGTATTATGCAGGCTTCTATAACAAAGACAATCTCCCTGCCGAAGCTACTCGTACATGGGTTACAAAGACAATCGCTGAAACTGATAGCAATGGGATAACTCATTACATCACAAAATTAGCGGACACATACCAAGTATCTGGCGACAGTTTCTATATGCAGGACGGTAAAGCGTTTCTTCCACTTGGGACACTAACCGTTGAGGAAATAAAAGCTCCAAACGGATACTTGTTAGAGGGTGCATATATGCAGGCTGGCGATAAGTTCGAACAGATAAAAGGCTTATACCTTACACAGATTACCGAGGACGGCGACCTTGCCGTATTAACTGGAAATAACCAGTTTTCCGTATCTGACAAGGTTATCCGTGGCGGTGTCAAAATTCAGAAACGAGATTTAGAAACGGGCGATACCAAACCACAAGGAAGTGCCACTTTGAAAGATACTGCCTTTGACATCATTTCCTTAAATGATAATGTAGTATTGGTTGAGGGCAAGTTATACAAGAAAAATGAAGTGGTAAAGATAATTCGTACCGATATTGAGGGTATCGCTTCTACTTCTGCTGACCTCTTACCTTATGGAAAATTCCGTATCGTTGAAAGTGAAGCTCCCGACGGTTACTTAACTGACGGTGCAAAACCGATTGATTTTACAATCACAGAAAATGGAAAAATCGTGGACTTAACCGACAAAGCTCATTCTATCTATAATCAGATTAAGCGTGGAGATATTGAGGGTGTAAAAATCGGTGCAGGCACACACAAGCGTCTTGCTGATGTTCCCTTTAGGATCACAAGCAAGACGACGGGCGAAAATCATGTAGTGGTAACTGATAATAACGGGCAATTCTCCACTTCTTCTGACTGGGCTTCACATAAGCACAATACCAACGCAGGCAAGACCAGCGAGGACGGTGTATGGTTTGGAACTTCTGAACCAGACGACAGCAAGGGTGCGTTACCTTATGATACCTACATCATCGAGGAATTACGCTCTGAAAGCAACAAAGGCTTTGAGCTTATCCCACCTTTTGAAATCGTGGTATCAAGAAATAATCTTGTAATTGATTTAGGGACTTTGACTGATGAATACGAGAAAGAAATCTCTATTCATACCACAGCGACCAGCAAAGACGGCGAAAAGACTATCCTTGCAGGAAAAGAGGTTACAATCGTTGATACTGTCAAATTAGACGGACTTACAAAAGGCACAAAGTATCAGTTGAAAGGCTGGCAGATGTTAAAGGAAGAAAACGCCGAGCTTATCATTGACGGGAAACGTGTAGAAAACGATTATACCTTTGTCGCTGATGATGAAGAAATGAAAGTGGAAATTTCCTATACATTCAATGCGTCTGCTTTAGGTGGCAAAAACCTTGTTACCTTTGAAGAATTATATGATTTCAGCAATCCAGACGAACCCGTAAAAGTTGCAGAACACAAAGACATTGAGGACGACGGGCAAACGGTACTTATCACAGAGCGTATCATCAAGATACATACTACCGCTACCGATAAGGACGGCAACAAAGAGCTTAAAGCAGGAAAAGATGTTACAATCATTGATACCGTAACCTTAGAGGGCTTAGAAGTCGGTACACAGTACAAACTTGTGGGCTGGCAGATGTTGAAAGAAGAAAATGCAGAACTTCTTATCAATGGAAAAAGTGTGGAAAGTGATTACACTTTTATTGCTGACAGCGAAACTATGAAAGTGGAAGTTGCTTTTACGTTTGACGCTACTTCTCTTGACGGCAAACAGCTTGTAACTTTTGAGGAATTATACGATTTAAGCAATCCAGACGAGCCGAAGAAAGTTACCGAGCATAAGGATATTGAGGATAAGGGACAGACGATTACCTTTAAGGAAAAGCCAGAAGAACCAGAGAAACCCGAAACACCACCGACACCAGAAAAGCCTAACAGACCTAGCGACAGTCCCAAAACGGGCGACAGTACAAATGTAATGGCATTTGTTGTGATGTTGCTTGCGTCTGCTGGTGGACTGGCTGGAACATATCTTTACAAACGCCGTAAAATGAAGAAATCATAAGGCGGTAACGGTATGATGAAAGAAAAATCACGCTCTCCGCCGAAGATGTCAAACGGCAGATTTTTGCTTATTCTGGCTTGTCTGCCTACAACCTGCAAGAACACGGATAGTCAAGGGTGCGTAAGCATTGATTTTACCCTTTACTATCTGGGGGATTGCTGGTACTTCCCAAACCGCCAGAATAAGAAATCACAATTAAAAAACTTATCAAATATAGAAAGAAACGAGGTAAAACAATATGGAAATGAAATATGTCGTGCCAGATATGGCACAGTCTTTTGGAACTCTTGAATTTGCAGGCGAAAGCGAGCCAGTCTTTGAAAGAGATAAAAATAATCGCAGGGTCTTAGCCAGACGAAGCTATAACCTTTATTCCGACGTACAGAAAGGCGAAAATGTTGTGGTAGAAATTCCCGTGCAGGCTGGCGAAAAGAAGTTCAAGTATGAGCAGAAAGTAAAACTTGTCAATCCGAAGTTATACGGCAGAGGTTACGCAATCGGGGATATGGGACATACCGATTATGTATTAGTTGCTGATGATATTGTAGCAGTTGAAGAAAAGTAAAGGAGTGAAGAAGTTATGAGATTATCAAACGGATTTGTTATTGACAAAGAGAAAACATTTGGAGAATTAAAATTTACAGCAGTGCGTGATGTGTTCTTACAGAATGAGGACGGGACACCGAGTACCCAGCTTAAAAAGCGTATCTATGATTTGAAGTGCAGTCTGCATGGTGGAATTATCCCCGTATCTGTACCGCCAGAAGTACCGTTAAGAGAATTTCCGTACAATGCAGTTGTGGAACTTGTCAATCCCGTAGCCGATACGGTATCACGAAAGACCTATACGGGTGCAGATGTGGACTGGTATGTAAAGGCAGAGGATATTGTATTGAAGAATAAAGGAAACCAGAACGCAGGAAGTCCACAGAACCATGCACCGCAGGGACAGCCGAAAAAATAAAAATTCTCCTCATAAGTTAGAAAAATAGAGGTACTCTCCCGTTAGTAGATTGCCTACCTTATCGTAAATGGTTAAAATAACGATAGGAGGTGGCACAAATGTATCAAATCAACAATGAAAAATTTGGACAATTTTTAGCCGAAGTGCGAAAAGAAAAACAAATGACACAAAAGGACTTAGCAGATAAGTTGTTTGTGTCGGATAAAACAGTTAGTAAATGGGAACGTGGAAACAGTATGCCAAATGTTACATTACTTATCCCTATTGCTGATATACTTGGTATTACAGTAACAGAACTTTTACAAGGAGAAAAATTAAAAGAGAACAAGACATTAAATAGTGATGTGGTAGAAACTCTTGTTGTAAACTCGTTAGACTTGTCGTTGCGTGATACAATTCATCAACGAAAAAAGAACTGGATATTTGCATTTCTTATCTCAATCGGTGTGGTAGTTATAGAGGCAATATTATTAACTGTTTCTGGAATTTCCATAGAACAAATGGGAGATAGTTTGTATATATCTTTGTTAATGCTTTTGTTTGCAAGTTGGCTTTGCATTTTTGCGAAAGAATTATTACCGACATATTATGATACAAATAAAGTTAATTTTGTATCACAAGGAATTTTCAGAATACACATGGCAGGGCTATCTTTTAATAATGCAAACTGGGGATATGTATTAACAGTATTTAGAGTATTTACATTAGGAACTGCTATTCTATATCCTATTATTTGCTATATCAGTTTTTTAGTTGGTGGCATTTCATTATGGAATACTGTAAAATATCCAGCTATAATTATTTTGCTGATAGGAATGTTAGTAACAACCTATATTGTTGGGAAAAAACACGAATAATGATATAAGCAGTTAGTCTTAGGATTGACTGCTTTTTTCTTACCCAGAAAGGAGTGATTGATTTATGCGTAAGATTTGGAACAAAGGACACCGTATCAGAGCCAGCGACAAGCACCTTGTCTACCATTTTTCCATAGGAACGCTTCTGTTTATATTCGTGGCGGTTCTTCTGCTACTGAATATAAAACAGCTCATGCGTACCGATTGGGAGCATTTCAGCTTGTTAGAAAACGGCTTGACGCTCTCCCCTTACAACTTCATAACCATACTGATAGCGACTGGTGTTTGTGCATTGGTCGTTTTTCTGTATTACCGATTCTGTTACGACAGTTTCAAGAAGCTCCTGCACCGTCAAAAGCTGGCAAGAATGATACTGGAAAATAAGTGGTATGAAGCCGATACCATACAAGACAGCGTTTTTTTTACTGACCTGCAAAGCAGATCAAGGGAAAAAATCGTCTGGTTTCCAAAGATTTATTATCAAATGGAAAAGGGACTGCTTCATATCCGATGTGAAATCACATTAGGAAAATATCAAGACCAGCTTTTACGGTTAGAGGATAAATTGGAAAGTGGCTTGTATTGTGAGCTGACCGACAAGACCCTGCATGACGGCTATATCGAATATACCCTGCTTTATGATATGATAGCGAACCGCATTACCATTGATGAAGTACGGGCAGAAAACGGCTGTCTTAGACTGATGAAAAATCTTGTCTGGGAATATGACGCACTCCCTCATGCTCTGATTGCTGGTGGGACTGGTGGCGGTAAAACCTATTTTCTGCTGACGCTCATTGAAGCCTTACTGCATACCAACGCTGTCCTTTATATCTTAGACCCGAAGAACGCTGACCTTGCAGACTTAGGGACAGTTATGGGAAATGTGTATCACACCAAAGAAGAAATGATAGATTGCGTCAATGCCTTTTATGAGGGCATGGTACAGCGAAGTGAGGAAATGAAGCGACACCCGAACTATAAGACGGGCGAAAACTATGCCTATCTGGGACTGCCACCCTGCTTTCTTATCTTTGATGAATATGTGGCATTTTTTGAAATGCTGGGGACAAAAGAAAGCGTGAGCCTACTTAGCCAGTTAAAGAAAATCGTTATGTTAGGGCGACAAGCAGGTTATTTCCTTATCGTTGCCTGCCAGCGTCCAGACGCAAAGTATTTCTCGGACGGTATCAGAGATAACTTCAATTTCCGTGTGGGACTTGGGCGTATCAGCGAATTAGGTTACGGTATGCTGTTTGGTTCAGATGTGAAAAAGCAGTTTTTCCAGAAGCGTATCAAGGGGCGTGGCTATTGTGATGTGGGAACAAGTGTTATCAGTGAGTTTTACACGCCTTTAGTCCCGAAAGGACATGATTTTTTGCAGACTATCGGCTCTCTTGCACAAGCAAGGCAGGACGGGACGGCGACGTGCGAAGCGAAAGGCGACGGCACGGACTAGCCGTTGCTGGTGTGGCGTAAGCCACGCCAGCAGGTAAAACCCCTCGGTATCTAACAGAGGGGTACGTTTGCAAATAGACAATAGACGAAAAACATAGGAAACATAAGGCTTCTGGCATGATTTCCCAGTAAAAATCGGCTGTGAAGTCGCCTTAAAAAACTTCACACTTGACAGATTGGGGGTATGGTTCTGAATGAAGAACAATGGATAAAAGAATTACGGGAGAAACGGATTGCTTACGGTATCTCACAAGGCAGGCTGGCGGTGGCTTCTGGTATCACAAGGGAATATCTCAACAAGATAGAAAGCGGAAAAATGAAGCCGTCAAAGGAACTTCTGGAAACTCTGCATAAAGAACTGGCAAGGTTCAATCCAGAAGCACCGCTTACCATGCTGTTTGATTATGTGAAAATTCGTTTTCCCACGCTGGATATACAGCACATCATCAAAGATATATTAAAACTGAATATCAACTATATGCTCCATGAAGATTACGGGCGTTACAGCTATACGGAGCATTACTCTTTAGGGGACATCTTTATCTATACGTCGGCTGACGAAGAAAAAGGTGTCCTTTTAGAATTAAAGGGGCGTGGTTGCAGGCAGTTTGAAAGTTACCTGCTGGCACAGCAAAGAAGCTGGTATGACTTCCTCATGGACGCACTTATAGACGGTGGTGTGATGAAGCGTATCGACCTTGCTATCAACGACCATACGGGCATTTTGGATATTCCAGAGCTTGCGGAAAAATGCAGGAAACGGGAATATATCGGAAAGTCCAGAAGCTATAAGTTTTACCAGTCGGGCGAGCTTATCAAGCACAGAGAGGACGACAGAGAATATATGGGACGTACCCTTTATCTTGGTTCGCTGAAATCAGATGTGTATTTCTGTATCTATGAAAAGGACTATGAGCAGTACGTCAAGCTGGGGACACCTCTGGAAGAAGCTGACATTATCAACCGTTTTGAGATACGGCTTCGCAATGAACGAGCCTATTATGCAGTACGAGATTTGCTGACGTATTATGACGCAGAGCAGACCGCATTTTCTATCATCAACCAGTATGTGCGGTTTGTTGATGAAGAACCCGACAAGCGAAAAAATGACTGGAAACTCAATGACCGCTGGGCTTGGTTTATCGGAGATAACAGACAGAGCTTGAAGCTGACGACAAAGCCAGAGCCTTACACCTTAGACCGTACATTGCGGTGGGTACAAAGGCAGGTAGCACCGACCTTGAAAATGCTGAGAAAGATTGATAAGGGAAACGGTACAGACTACATGGAAACAATCGAACAGCAGGCAAAGCTCACAGAAAAGCATGAAATGATAATCAAACAGCAGACGACCCCTGCAAAAGATTTGGTGGAAAGTTAGGAGTGATAAAAAATGTGGGTATTATTAAAAGACTTCCTGCTGGTATCTATGGGAATGGGTATCGGCGTAGTCTTGATGTGTATTTTGAATGTCGGCAAAGAAGCTGACTATGAAATGAAACAATTAAAAGAAAGCGAGGACAATTAAATGAATTTCGGACAAAATTTATATCAATGGTTTTTATCAAACGCACAGAGCTTAGTGCTTATGGCGATCGTGGTTATCGGTATCTACTTAGGGTTTAAACGTGAGTTTTCCAAACTTATCGGTTTCTTAGTAGTTGCCTTAATTGCTGTCGGCTTGGTATTCAATGCTGGTGGTGTGAAAGATGTACTGTTAGAGCTGTTCAACAAGATTATCGGTGCATAAAATTTTATTGTAGTGCTGATATGAGAATGTTATAATGTGGATATGAAAAAAGCGAGAATTTAGAAGTTATGGAGTGTGAAACATTGAAAGAATTTTTTGAAAAGCATAAAGAAAAGATAATAACACTTTTATTATGTGGAGTTTTATTTATTATCGTACTATCTGTTTTAGCTCTAATAAGTGGTGCAATAATGAAAGTGTTTGGGTTTGAATATCGTTCTATCGGAAGTATTATTTTGTTTTTTATTATTGCAACAATTATTTCTTATCCTTTAGGCTTGATTGCTGGTGCATTTCCAAAGGCTTTGTTATCTTTAGACAAAGTATCTATTTATACAGCAATGGCACTCTATTTAATCTTAGACACATTTGCAACTTTTTGGGGATTGAGAATTACAGATTATTGTATGCAAACTATTTCAGCAGAAGATATATCTATTTTTGTTATATCACTAATATTTGCATTATTAGGGGTTAGCGATATTAAAAAAATTCCGCACGATGAAGTTCGATAAATACTACTTTCACAATTTCATATCTATACGCCCAAAGCAGTTAATCTAAGGATTGACTGCTTTTTATACCGATAATAATGTTGATGATAAAATATTTAATGTTTATCATTAAGAAATGATTGACAAAAATAAAAAGAATGATATACTGTGTGTTAAGAAATGAAAGGAGCTTTTACTTATGAAAGAAAAACCATTGAGAAAATCTGCTCGTTTTATCTCCATACTTCTTAGCATTGGCTGTATTATTTTCGGTATAATGAGTGTATTATTATTTGCAGGAATTATGGTTTTCGTTTGTGCCAAACTTTTTTTCTCGGAGATATTCCTAGAAGCGTGGGAAACTGCTATTAAAGCAGGTCAAACTCTTAGTTTTGGACAATGTATATTCTTTTTCATTTGCGTTCTTGGAGAGTTTATTTGTATCTTTTTAGCCTTATATAACGCCAAAAGAATATTTGGGTGTATCAGCAAAGGACATTCTCCTTTTACAAACACAACAGCTATTCAGATACGCAAAATAGCACTGTATGTTCTATTATTTGCTGTATTTTCCGTACTCTCTGTATTTAAGATGGTGTTTTCATCATTCTTTATGTGTGCCTTGTTTGCCCTTATCTTGTACTGTATTTCTCTCATTTTTGATTATGGGTGTGAGTTACAACAAGAGATAGATGAAACACTATAAAGGAGATAAGATATGGCAATAATTTTAAGACTTGATAGAATGATGGCTGATAGAAAAATAAGCTTAAATGAACTATCAGAAAAGGTTGGCATTGCAAATGTCAATTTATCCAAAATCAAAACAGGTAAAGTAAGTGCTATTCGCTTCTCTACGCTAAATGCTATTTGCAAAGCACTGGATTGTCAACCAGGGGATATATTGGAATATCAGAAAGACATAGAAGAATAAAATACAATTTCATATCCATACACACAAAGCAGTTAGTCTTATGATTGACTGCTTTTTTCTTACCAAAATTTCAGATTGGAGTGATGAAATGAGCGATATTTTTAAGGATATACAGGCAAAAGTCGGCTGTGAATACATTTCCGACCTGCCCTCTTACAAGCGTAAGGTGTGGCAGGAAATGAAACGACTGAACCCTGCCGACTATGAAGAAAGGCAGTTAGAAGGTTTTTCAAAGTATGTGTTTGGTATGTCGTACCAGACCATAAAAGATGTGATGAAACAACAGAAAGGACGTGAGGAACAATGCAGGAAACAAGGGTGCTGGTGGAAACGAGAGGAACAACTGGCGAAGAAACAACATCATACTGGTTCGACCTGCCGATAGATGTTGCAGAGTTTGAAGAAAAGTTAGGTGTCGGTGCAGAAAGTGGGGATTACCGTATTATCGAAAAGGTGTTGCCTTATGCTGATGAAGTCCACGAACATACCAGCGTGTATCAGCTCAACGAATTAGAGTTTATGTACCGACAGCTTTCAAGCGATATGCAGGAAGAATATGTATCACTACTTACGGTGTATGAAAATTTAGAAGCACTTTATATTTGCAGGAACGTGATTACGGTTTATCCCGACTGCAAAAGCATGATAGATGTTGCAAGGCAAAAGCTGATGAACGACCCGACATTCAAGCATTTATCCGAGGACTGTCAAGAATACTACTTTGACTTTGAAGCCTACGCTTCTCACTTGCAGGAACACGGGAAATTTTTAGTGACGGAACACGGTATCTTTGAACTGCCAGAGTAGGAAATGAGGTGGTGCTTATGATTGATGATATGGCGGTTTATATTGCTAATCTTGGTAAATACAATGAGGGTTATTTAGTCGGTGCTTGGTTCACGTTCCCCATTGACGAAGAAGATGTGAAAGAAAAAATCGGCTTGAATGAACAGTATGAGGAATACGCAATTCATGATACCGACAACTTCCCGATTGCGATTGGCGAGTATGTTTCCATTGAAGAACTCAATGAGATGTATGAAATGATAGAGGAACTTCCCGACTATATCGTAGAGTGTCTGGACGAATTTATCAGCCACT
>NZ_QUDO01000057.1 GCF_003477525.1 Ruminococcus sp. AF41-9 | reverse complement strand
GTAAAATCTTACCCGTAATAAAATTCCTACTGTATAGCATGGGAAGTTTAGTACCTGATACAGTTACAGATGAGTATATCTTGTCTGTAAAGGGTGCTGTCAACCACCCCGTGATGTAACGCCACTTTAGGCAGCAATGCCTATTGGGGATAAAAGGTCGGAGGCGTAAGCCGTTACTACGACTGGGCAGTTACAAGCCCATTACCTTTAGGTGATGGGTAGTTGACAGACGGTTCTCCTTCTTAAAATTGTGGAATTTCTTTTTATGTAACTGTCTGTAATCTGATTTTTACATTTTTGATTTCAGTGTAATCTGTGCCGGACCATGTCCTCCCATTGGCTGTATTGGTCCAAAATATACAACTACCTGCTTCCCTGGCATAAGAAAGAACTGAAAATCTGACAGGTTCATTTTCATAATGTAGGAATATCCTCTTTCAGCAACTTCTTTCGCGTATTTGGTTGCGATTGTTTTCTTGACATTGCTTGCCTTTCCTGCCACTACATCCTGGATTCCCAGTTCTTTTCCGTCTCTCAGTCTGTAAGTTTTTCCATATTCATAGGCATAGACGGCAGTTCCAACATACCAGTTTACTCCATAGCGGAAACTGATATATCCGTTCTGATTATAAGATGCACTGCATGTTGTATGACTGACAAATGCACGTTCATAGCCATAATTTTTGCTGCTCTCAAACCAGTCAAACAAACTCTCTCTGTTTTCCTGATCTTTCTGATAGTCTTTTTTCAGTGATTTGTTGATTTTTTTCACCGCTGCACTGCTTCCCTTTAACTGTGGAAGTTCATATAAATAGCTGGCACTTACTTTCTTATAACTTTTCTTCTGTGTTATTTTCTTAATCGTGTAGGTAGCTTTGGAAGCTGCGGATACGGTAACTGTGCTCTGTGCACACCATGTAAACAGTAAAGTAGCTACCAGTAAAACTGTCATGAAATATTTGCCTGCTTTTTTTATCTTCTTCATTTTCTGCACTCCTTTTCATTTTATATGACTTTTTTATTTTCTTTTTCTTATATCTTTTTCGAATCTTTTTACTTTTTCTTTTTCACATACATCTGTTATCTGCTTTTTATCCCGGCTGGTATCTGTAATCTACCAGATCCATGAGAAATCCCGTAATAAACTGCTGAATATAGCCGGAAAGTTCCTGACAGGATTTTCCTTTTGCATTGTCTGAAATTTCCTCTGCTGCCTGAAAGAGTGGTTCCAGCATTCTTTCACGTTCTCTCAGCGAAAGTACCTCCAGCTCTTTTACCGCTGTTTTCTGGCGTTCTTCCATCGTTTCAATCGCATAGCGGAGTTCCAGGCAGGTTGTGGTCAGATATCTCTGGAACTGTTCACTGTGCTCTTTTTTACAGTTATCTGCCACATATTTATAGCATTCCAGCTCTTTTCGCAGCAGTTCAATATCTCTCTGATAAGGCTTATCCATGTTTCTCACCTCCCGGCTTTGTTTTTGGTTTCTTTTTTTATTTCTTTTGTTGTTTCTTTTATTGAATAATCAGGACTAAAAATCTTTGTCCTATGATATTATTTAAAGGTTATTGTAAAATAAAGATATTGAATCTGCTGAGGATTTTTTAAATACATGGTAATTTGGAACGTTCCTTTCTTTCCGGATAATCTAAAAGTGCCATTTTTCCCCAGCTCTTTCATATATGGTTTCTGTCCGCTGCCACTGCGTGCAATAACATCACTTTTCTTGATATTCCATCCATCTTTATTTATCGCTTTCATGACAAATTTTATATTTTTACCTGCAAATTTATCATAGCTGAGATTAACATTTCCTGTTCTGTCCAGATCGCTTCCCTTAATTACAGTGTCACCAACCTTAACATATTCCACTGGATTCTGATACTTGATAACTGTAATTTTAATAACATACGTTTTTTTACCTTCTGGCGTTATATAAAAAGTTGCTTTTCCGGGTTTCACTGGTTTTGCTGAAAAACTTGCATAGTTTCCGGTTTTATTATCTCTTACCACACGTGCAACGGACGGATTACTGGATTTAACTTTTACTTTATCCTGACCCATTCCGGTAATACTGCCTACTGCCATCAGATCATTCTTCTCATAGGGTGCGCGAAATGCCACTGTCAGCTTTTTGAAAAATTCTGCCGAATATCCCTCCTGTTTTTTCGCATATACTGGAGCTGCTGTGAGCAACATCACAAATACTGTACATAAAGCAATTACTCTTTTCCATGTCTTTTTCTTCATAGCTTTTCTCCCCTGTCTGTGTTTTATTTTTTTGTTTTATACATGATGTTTTTGTCTGGTTGTGATTTATCGTTGTTTTGTGATTATTTTATAGTCGTTATAGCATTTATATAAATTCAAAAAAATTATTACCGTCCCCACAGACCACAGAAAAATCAATCTGTGGGGACGGGAGAAAAATTTATTTATACGATTTTGAAGTATTTCTTGACGCTGCCGGAATATCTGCCTTTGAAAGTAATTTTTACTGTGTATTTACCTTTTGCTGTTAAACCTCTGCTGTAAGTTACTTTATAATAGGAAGGACTGATCACTTTGCCGTCACTGCCGATTACTTTTACGGTTGGTTTCTGTGCGTATCCATTGTATTTATATCTTGTTTTGGATAAACGGACTGTTTTTGGTCTGTAGATTGTTGTAATTCTTCCAGTTTCACCGCAGGCACATTTTTGAATGATTGTACCGTTTTGTGTGAGTGTGGCTTTAGTGATTTCGTTTTTCCATTTGTGAGAGTGTGTCTGGAGTGTGAATTGATAATTTCCAGTATAACCACTACCATTTACTCTAATATAATAATCTCCTGCTTCCAATGTCCATTCTCTTGTTGTATTAGACATATATGCCCAATCCATACAATTTCCTAATGAATCATACAAATAGTAAACGTATCTGTCAGCATTATGGTCATTTCCCTTCCATATTGCCTTAACTTTCTCATCTTTTGGAACTGTAAATTTATAATAGTCATTATCTTCATTATAAGCAATCTGACCTTTATAAGTTTTATTTAAAGAAATATCATCGGCATCATCTATGGTATCATTTGATCCACCCTGTTCCTCTGGAATTGTTTCATTTGCGCTTTTCAAACCTACTTTAAAAGCATAAGTACCAGATGATTTCCCCTCATAAGAACTCTGCCAATAACGGTATCGACTAACTGAAAGATAATATGTTCCTTTTGTTAAATTTACATCTGGCGCAAAAGAACCAATTCCTGTTGTGTCTGGTCCATAAGTTCCCTCATTAATTATTTCAACTCCCATATCATCATAAAGAGTCCATACTATTGAAGTTCCTTTAATAGTTCCACTGACGCTCAATAAACCAGCGGAATTCAATTTGATTTCATAAAAATCTGCCACATTATTATCAGAAATCGCTCCTGTATAACGTGTATTTAAGGAAATCTCTGTTGCACTCTCAATATCACTTCCAGCCTCTGCATTCCGTGTTGCATCTTCTTCCCCATCTTCAACTTCTGGAGCAAATTCTGTTACTTCTGCATTTTCTGTAATTTTTTCTGTGGTGTCTACACTGTCTGTAAACACATCCTCTGTAGTAGCTTCTGTTGTTACCTGTACTGCGCTGTCTTCTGGTCCGCTGGTAAAATCTGCTGCCATAGCAGATCCCGGTGTGCTGACACATAATGCCGCTGCTAAAATGAGTGATAATACTTTCTGTTTTTTCATAATCTTTCTTCTCCTTTATGTGTTTTTTATTGTTTTCACTATATAGACAATGTGAGTTTCGAAAAAGTTTTAAGATTTTTAAAATTTTTCGATTATTTTTTCTGTTCTTTTTTTTCCCAAAGCTCCTTTGCAGACATATTTTTTTACTTCTATTATAGATTTTAACTTATCTATAATCAAGACTGTACAGAGGAAAAATGTCCTATATTTTTAAGGTATTTTTCCCCTTTCACTATACTGACAAGTGAAACTGAAAAAAGGTTTTATATTTTTGGAAATTTTTTTTATTTTTTTCTGAGAAAAATTTTCCATATATATAGCCATGAAGAATTTTACCAGTAATATCTTGATTTATTTGCCTTATTTCTCGCTGCCTGTGCCTGATATCTTGCGGTGTAGGCATCATAGGAATTGTAATCTTTGTGATTGAGTTTATCTGCATAATTTTCTCTGAAAATTGCTTCTTTCTCATCTTTCTTATACTGTTCGTATCGTTTTTGTCTGGCTGCAAGTTCTTCCGGGGAACCGCCCTGGAACCAGTTGTAAAGGCTTCTGTAGAGCTGTGGCTCATAGCGTGACATATTTACCGGTGATTTACTTCCACAGAAAATATCATATGCAAATTTTCTGCGTTTTTCTGATTTCTTCTTGTCTCTTTGCAGCCAGGCCTCACCTTTTTTCTGATAACGTGATTCATAGATATTCCTCTGCACAAATGTTCCAAGAATCATTGATACAACTAGGAACTGTTCCATATAGTCCGGGTTTCCTGCAATATCAGGAGTGATCAGCAACAGTAATAATCCCATTTCCATTCCCATTATGAAAGTCCTGATCGGATGATAGAACCACACCTTAAAAATTGTCCAGTATCTTTTTTTCTTCATTTTGCATCTCTCCTTTTGCTGTTTTTAATAGTTTTTTTATTCCTTTCACTATACTGACAAGTGAAACTTGAAAAAGGTTTTATATTTTTTGAAATTTTTCTATTTTTTTCGAAAAAATTTTTTTCAGCACATAAAATGCTCCGGACAGAATTTTCTTCCATCCGGAGCATGCCTTTTTACAATATTTTATTTATTTCTGTCTGGACAGGCTGGAATTTTTGTCCAGTCCCTCGGAGCTGTACGGGTCTCCTTTTCCCACACTCACCAGAGTATTCTGATCAGTAAGACGGAGCTGATAACCCAGATAACAGTTATAGCCAAAGTCTATTTTGAAATAATATCCATAATTCGTCTGCGTAATCTCATCAATTTCGCCGGACCATGCCGGTTCTGATGAATCAGAAAAATAATACCTGATCGTTTTGCCTGAAACCGTAACTTTCTGAGGATACTCATCTGCTTCTGGTGTATACCATGTGCCTTTGATCAGATTTAATGCTTTGGCATCTGCACTGGAAATCGGAACTTTCGTAACTTTCTTTCCATCTTTCAGGCGATAGATCAATGTGGTTTGATTACTTTCGGCAGAACCGCATCCATGCCAGGAAAAACTGTACACAAATCTTATATATCCATTTTTATTATAGTTCTCCGTGCATTTGGTCTTTACAAAAAGATTCTCCGTATTTGCATCCAGAAATCCGGTCTTTTTATAATCTGCAAATTGTCTGAACAGTTCTTCTTTCAGTTTGAGATCACTGGTGTAATAAGATTTTAAGGACTTATTAATTTTCTTTACTGCTGTACTGTTCCCAGACCTGTTCCAATACAAAGAGCAGATACTGCGATCAGAAATCCCGCAAGTCTTTTTTTCCATCTTGTCATTTTAACCTCTCCTCCCTCAGTAAGGTTCTGTCACTCCCAAAACCAAAGCAGGATTTTATGACACATCAGCCAGAACATTCCCTGCTTCTGTTTTTTACTGAACTTACCGATTTCGAAAGTCTTTTTATCATTATGCACCGATGGAAGCATATTTGCAAGTCTTTCTTTATAATATCTCTGCTATTTCTGCCTTTTGTACTTCACCACCGTCAGTGTCAGGCACACAAATGCCACTGCAAACAGTGCCTCAATTCCCATTGCCATGTGAATCTGCGATGCTGTTTTCTCTGTGAGGGTGGTGTATTCTCCCAGGAGTTCATTGACCTGTTCGTACCAGTATACAGGCAGGAAGCGGGATACTGTGAGAACTTTTTTATCCATGACATTCATGGGTACGAAGACACCGCAGAGGAAACACATCCCCAGGGAGACCACATTGGCGAGTCCACTGAGCATGTTACTGTTTTTGGTGAACATTCCGACCAGATAGGAAAGGGATAATGCCACTGCCATCATGAGCAGGCTGTTCAGGAAATAATATCCCAGCGTCCGGGAATGCCAGAAAGTTTTGCCGTACATGATCCCGGCACCTGCAATTCCGATTCCCCAGAGTGCAGTTCCCATGACGCCCATCGCCAGCAGTCCTTCCATACTCTGCCGTCTGACAGATACCGCAGAGGCTTCCATTCTTCTCTGAACATCCTCCTGCCGGAATGCCATCAGGATGTAACCGATCACATAGCAGAAGACACCCAGAAACAGATAAGGCAGATAGCGGAAATAATAAAGATATCCCGGTTTCTGAACATTCTCAGCGTTTCCTGCAAGTGTCTGTACTTCCGAATGTTTCTCTGTCTCAATCGCTTTTACTGTCTCTTCCTGAGAAAAGCCTGCTGCCACATAAGTTCTCGCCATATTGAGATAACTGTTGATCTGCTGGTCCACATAATAAGAAGTATAAGATCCCGGAACCTTTGTCACTTTAAGGCTCTCACCGTCCCGGATACAGGACTGTTCAAAATTCTCCGGAATCTGAATAATATACTCCACATTCCGGTAAAAAAGGTTCTCCTGCAGCACCTCCCGGTCATTTTTCAGTATCATAATGTGGTGGATTTTTCCCAGATAATCTTTCAGTCCCTGTGCCAGAGTTCCACCATCCTCATCCACAATCCCGATATTGATACTCTTACTCTGATAACTGTCACCGCCTTCTTTTCCTGCTGCCGCCTGCAATGCAAGTGCTACGGAGAAAAAAATCACCAGATACATAATTACCAGCCCGAAATTCTTCTTTAATATTTTCATATATCCTTTAAATACTGTCATAGCGTTCCCTCCGGATCAGTAAAAATGAAGCTGTCACCAGCACCAGACTCATAACTGCAAGTGTGATCAGATTTCTGTGATAACGTGCAGTATCGTCATAGACATTGATGCAGTAAAACGCATCGGAAATCAGGGCCGCCGGATTGATGCGGTTGATAAACGGCGCATGTTTCTCCACGATGTCTTTCATGGTATTGTTCATCAGTCCCGCCAGAAAACTGCATATCATAGAGATTGCAAGGATCATTCCGATCTTCACACCCTCTTTCATTTTTCCCAGACTTCCCACAAAGATTCCCATGGAAACTCCGATCAGGGAACCCAGAAAACAGATCAGCAGCATCCTTCCCATCTGCCCCTGAAAATCCAGTTTCAGTCCATATCTCAGATACAAAAGCAAAATGATCACATCTACATATCCCAGTAAAAAGGAGGCAATCTGCTCGGAAAGGATCAGTTTGAGTTTATGGGTTGGTGTGACACATCTTCGTGCAGCCAGTGCTGTCAGGTTTGCCTGAAGACTGATGGCTGCGCCGAAGCCGATGAAACCTCCGTACAGGCATCCCATTGCGATCAGCGCATAGAAAAACTGCACATTTCCGTCAATCGTTCTGCCTCCCAGAGAGAGTTCCTGTACCCCATTCTGCTGCTGCATCATCGCCTTCAGTCCGTTAAGCATCCCTTCCGGATGGGTATAGAGCATATTTCGTACAGTACTTCTGGTGTTCTCATAGCTTTGCAGGACAGACTGTAAAATGCTCTCTTCAATTCCACTGGAGGCAACTGTCAGTGTCGGTTCTGAGCCTACATAATAAATACCGGAAACTTTTTTCTCTTCCAGTTGTGTCCTGGCCTGTTCTTCTGTCATTTCTTCCGGTGCCAGAAGCTGGTCTTCCCCGTTTTTGATCTGATCCAGAAAAGTAAGAAATACATAGTCCGCATGTTCCTCTTTTACCACTGCCACCGGCACTGTCTCAAAATCCGCATCATTGATATTTCCAAAAGCAAAGAAAAACAATGTTCCCAGAATCAGTGGAAATGCCAGCGGCCAGAAGGTTGCGCCGAAGTTTTTCAGCTTTACTTCCAGATTATATTTTAATAAATGAAGCATCTGACCTTCCCCCCTTAATCTCTCAGTTGTTTGCCTGTGATTTCCAGAAATACATCGTTCAGTGTCGGCATCTCCGAAAATACTCTGCCGAATGTAATATCCTGACCCTGCAAATAATTCAGGATTCGGATCAGATTGTGTTTGGCTCCTGTACAGCGGACCGTGAGGATCTGGTTTGCATACTTCACATCAAAAACATGCTCCAGTGCCTGAATCTCTCTGAGATTTTTTCCCTCAAGAATGACTGCTTCTATGGTGATCGTCTCACCGGTCTTGATCATCTGTTTCAGTTCTTCTTTTGTCCCGGATGCGATCGTCCTGCCATGATCCATAATGGCAATCCGGGTACAGATCTGCTCTACTTCTTCCATATAATGGGAGGTATAAATAATCGTGGAACCCTGCTGATTTAACTGCTGAATCCCTTCCAGAATCTTATTTCTGCTCTGCGGGTCTACTGCTACCGTTGGCTCATCCAGAATGATCAGCCTCGGCTTATGCGCAATTCCGCAGGCAATATTCAGACGGCGCAGAAGACCTCCGGAAAGCTTCTTCGGACGCATTTTCCGAAAATCTTCCAGCCCGACAAACTGAATGGCTTCTTCTACAAGCTGTTTTCTTTTTTTCTTATCACTTATGTACAGGCCGCAGAAATAATCAATGTTTTCCTGTACGGTCAGTTCCTCAAAAACCGCTACATTCTGGAGCACGATCCCAATCTGCTTTTTTACCTGGTAGTTATCAGGACTCATCGGCTCTCCGAAAATCTCAATCGTTCCCTTGTCGTATTTCAGCAGGGACAGCATACAGTTGATCGCCGTTGTCTTTCCCGATCCGTTCGGTCCCAGCAGTCCGAAAACTTCTCCCTCTCTGATGTCCAGATTCAGATGATTTAACGCTGCCAGATCTCCGTATCGCTTTACCAGATTCTCTATATGAACAATATTCTGTGACATTTCTCTCTCCTCCTTACAGCGGTCGGCTTTTCTGCCGCTTTTACATTCTCATAACATTTTTTATGATCTGTTCTGATGCTTTTATTATATATAAAATCTCACTTGCATCCAAGTGCAGAATGTCACTAATCTGCCATGACAAATGTCACATTATCACTGTTCACTTCATGCATAGTAACATCACATTTTCAGCCGGTTTCATTCATTTTCTCTTCCACTGTTCCCTGTAAACCTTCTGAACTCAAAAAGAGTGCCACTCAACTATCAAAAACTTAATAATCGAGCAACACCCTCTTTCTATAATCTGAAAATAAAGCAGGAAAATAACCTTATCCTCCTGCTTTATTTTCCTGTTTTATTTTTCTGTCTTTTCTTTTTTCTGGGCTTTTTCCGCATTGCTGTAAGCCATGGCAAAAAACATTTCCTGAGAATTCAGTCTGACGTCATGTCAAGCGGATATTCGCAATCCGCTTCGCTATATTTAAAATCCCCACCAGACTCTGCACATCTACTCTACCTGATATCCAGAATACTGATGGGGATTTCTCATTAACTTTTTTATTTTTCAGGATAATAATCCTGCATACAATTATGCCTTTACCGGATTCACATGCACCATGCAGTGTTTCACATCTTTAAAACTGTTCTCAATCGTATGATGAACAGCCTCAGCAATATCATGAGCTTCCGTCAGGGAAATATCTCCTTCTGCTGAAATTTCAATATCTACATATATCTTTGAGCCAAAAAGTCTTGTCTGAAGAAGGTCAATTCCTTTTACACCTTTGACTTTGGAAATCACTTCCTTCATGCTCTCCTCTGTTGCCTCATCGCAGGAATGATCAACCATCTTATCTACTGCATCCTTGAAAATCTCCACGGATGCCTTCACGATCAGAACACAGATTGCCACACTGGCAAGCGGATCAAGAATCGGGAATCCAAGTCTTGCTCCCAGAATACCGATAAAAGCACCAACTGATGACATTGCATCGGAACGGTGATGCCATGCATCCGCCATTAATGCACCGGAATTAATCTTCTTCGCTGCGCCTCTGGTATACCAGAACATCCACTCTTTCGCCACAACAGAAACAACTGCTGCAACCAATGCCAATGTACCCGGAATTGCAATACTCTCACCGGAAGTACTCTTGATAATGTTCTCAATTCCACTCATACCGATTCCAATACCTGTAGCTAAAAGCAGTCCGGACAGGATAATAGAAGATACACATTCCATTCGTTCATGTCCATACTGATGCTCCTTATCCGACTTCTTACTGGATAAATTCACACCAACAATTACCACAAAGGTACTTCCCACATCTGATGCAGAATGAATTGCATCCGAAATCATAGCCCCTGAATGTGCCAGAATTCCGGCAAGTAATTTAAATAGGGAAAGCAGCAGATTCACAGCGATACTCACGCCGGATACCTTCATCGCCACCTTGTGTTCCCACGCCGGCTCCTCTTTCTTTGTTGTCATATGATTTGTTATCGTGTTACTGTCTGTCTGTGTCGGCATTGCCGCCATACTAATCTTTCTTGTCTGTTCCATAACCAGGACCTCCTTAATCTCATTTCAAACAATAAGTACTCTTAAGTCTTCTTCATTTCACTTTTTTTCTACTTACCTTTGAATTTACAGGTTCTTCTTATGTCACATACATTGCCTCATGATCCATGAACATTTACACTCTGAATTATACTAATTCCAGAACACCTCTGCTCTCTCAGTTCATTTTCAGATCATGTCTCCTCAAAGTGCGGTCTTCCCGGGGTCTTTTTGTATCTCGGACGCGCGCATGTCTCAGAAAATTTTTTCCAAAAATCTCTTTATCCTTCAGAAAAACTTTCCGAAACCCTCTTTCCAGAAAACAAAAAGACACACCTGCGGAACATACACTGTCCCACAGATATGTCTGTAAATTTCATATCTGCTGCCGCTTACACGGCCCGGCCCCACGCCCTCGATTTTCTCGGGCATCGCCTGCTCAGTTTGTACTGTTGATCTCGCATTCTGTTATTGAATGTAATGCAGTGCAAAGAGAATAATAATTACTGTCTTTATCTGACATTTACTGATGATACACTATAGCATATCGGTTAGTCAAGCCAAATGTCATTGTTATTGATACTTTTTTTCATTTATATTGGTATCTTCCTTTACGAAACAATATTCTGTAACCAGACACCCTTCTTAACCAGAACAAATCCAATCACACACTTGATCAGATCCGCCAGCTGCACACAGACATAAATCACAAGCACATGAATCCCTGTATAACGACTCAGCACAAACGCGATCGGCACACTGACGCACCAGATAAACACACTGTCAAACAGGAACGTAATAATCGTCTTTCCACCGGAACGCAGAGTAAAATAGGTTGCATGCAAAAAAGCGTTCTGGGGCATAAAGAATGCTGTGATCATAATCAGATACTTCGCCAACTCCCTTGCCTCATCATTGGTATTGTAAAGCATTGGAAACAGCGGCGCCATAACAAACATCACCATTGCCACACAGGTACAGCACATCACTGAGAACGCGATCATCTTGTTATCTGTATCTCTCGCTTTCTTCATATCTCCCGCACCCAGAAGCTGTCCCACAATAATCGCAACAGAATCTCCCAGCGCAATAAACACAATATTAAACACATTGTTGATGGTATTGGAAATATTCAGCGAAGCAACCACATTCAGCCCTCGAATCGAATAACACTGTGTCAGCATTGCCATGGCAGAAGCCCATAAAGTCTCATTAAACAACAGCGGTGTACCCTTAACCAGAATCTTCTTTGTCAGATTCGCAGGAACCTTAAGCGTATTGTACAACCCCTTTGCAAATGCATTCTTCTCCGTATGCCTGTGTGTCCAGCCTATTACAATTGCAGCCTCCACATAACGGGACAGCACAGTTGCGATTGCCGCACCTCTCACACCAAGTCTTGGGAAGAAAAACACACCATAGATCAACAGGTAATTAAACAACAGATTCACACAGATTGCCACAACTCCTGCTTTCATTGGCAGAACAGTCTCTCCGCACTCTCTCAGAGTACTGGAATAAATCTGCACCATCATAAACGGCGGCAGTCCCAACAGCATAATATCCAGATACTGCTTTCCATACTTAAGCGTATCTGCGATCTGCTGTGCAGTACCTTCTCCCTGGAGATACATACTGATCAGATCCTCTCCAACAGTCAGAAACAGCAAAATCGTCCCAATCGTCAGCATCACAGCCATCCAGAACTTATACCTGAATGTCTGTCTCACACCCTCATGATCCTTCTGTCCAAAGTACTGCGCCGTAAAAATACCCGCTCCGGATACCCCTCCGAAAATACACAGATTATAGACAAAAATCAACTGATTCACAATGGAAGCCCCCGACATCTGCTCCGTACCGATCCGCCCGATCATAATATTATCCAGCAGACTTACAAAATTCGTGATTCCATTCTGAATCATAATCGGAACAGCCACAGCCAGAACCATCATATAAAACTTCCTGTCACCGATAAACTTCTTACGAAACGATGACCTTTCTTTCGTCCTCTCCATAAAACTTTTCCTCATCCTTCTTCATAAAAACAGACTGTCCGGAGACAGCCTTCGCCTTAAGCGTTGTATCACCTACATTACTATAAAAGCCCCAACATTTCAAGCCCATATCTGTAAATTTATTTTTCTTCGCGTTCCCTTTGAAGCCATAAAAAAGCTGCCGTCCCCAATAAATGAGGAAAACGACAGCTTTTCAAAAAGTATTTGCAAGCCTATTTAATAGCACCCTCAACCATACCATTCATAATCTGCTTCTGAGCAAGCAGGAATACGATGATCATCGGAATCATTGCCAGGAGTGCTGCAGTAAGGATCAGATCCCACTGCTTAACATAAGAACCAACAAACGCCTGTACAGCAACCGGAAGAGTCTTAACCTTACCATTCTGTCCTAACATCAGAGAAGGAAGAAGGTAATCGTTCCAGATCCACATACCATTCAGAATAGTAACAGTAACAATAACCGGTTTCAGAAGCGGAAGGATAATGCGGAAGAAAGTTCCCTCAGGAGAACATCCGTCAATCGCTGCTGCTTCTTCCAGTTCATACGGAATACCTTTAATAAAACCAGTTAAGATAAATACTGTCATAGCACCACCGAATCCACAGTATGCAAATACAATACCAGGAATAGACTGAAGCATGTTGATTCCGAGGAATTTACCTACATCACGGAATGTAGAAACCAGAGGAAGCATAACTACCTGGAAAGGAATTGTCATGGATGCGATGAATGTCATGTAAATAACGGTAGACCATTTTGTCTTGTTACGGCAGATAACCCATGCAGCCATACCGCCGAATAAAGCAAGTAATACAAGGGAAACAACTGTAATGGTCGCAGATGTTCCGAATGCACTCCAGAAACTGAAGTTAGAGTTGTTGACAACGTTTGAAATATTTGTCTTAAACTGTGCAAAGCTTGCACCTGCAAAGCTTACAGGGTTTGCAACAATACCGTTTGCATTCTTAAATGTATTAATAAGTACCAGATAGAAAGGAGATAATATGTACGCTGCGATAACAATCGCAACAGCTGTAAGCACTACCTTTGGAGTTTTCTTCGTAACCATTACATTTCAACCTCCTTCTTATTGGAAATTCTAACCTGAATAATAGATACAGCAGCCAGGATAATGAAGAACAGAATAGCTTTCGCCTGACCAAGTGCATAATTGTTCTTGGAGATCGCTGTATTATAAATATTCAGAGCCAGCATCTGAGTACCGTTTGTCAGATAGTTTCCGAAGAAACTTGCAACAGAACCTGTACCATTTGTCAAAGCCATGTTAACATCGAACTGTTTGAATGCTGATGTTAAGGTAAGGAATGTACAGATTGTAATTGTAGCTGCAATCATCGGAATCTTAATCTTAAATAATGTTGTAACTGCATTTGCGCCATCGATCTGAGATGCTTCCAGTACATCTTTAGGTACCTGTGTCAGACCTGTTATATAGATCAGCATGATATAACCTGCATACTGCCAGATATAAACAACGATGATAGCCATCATAGCTGTGTTTGTCTTTGACAGAAGTGAAATATTATTTGTCATCTTGATCAGTACGTTGTTAAATACGAACTGCCATACATAACCAAGTACGATACCGCCGATCAGGTTTGGCAGGAAATAGGAAGCTCTGAAGAATGAGAGTCCCTTAATCTTAGAGGTACAGAGTAATGCAAGCATAAACGCTACTACATTTACCAGAACCATATTCAGAACTACAAACAGAATTGTGATGATCAGTGACCAGAGGAAACTTGGTTCACTGAACATTGCCTTATAGTTTGCAAATCCTATAAATCCTGTCATCTTGATTCCATTCCAGTCTGTAAAGGAATAGAATACACCAAGGCATAATGGAATAATAACTGTTACTACAAATGTAAATAACAACGGAAATACAAATATAAAGTTAACGATGCTTCTGTGATGTTTTAATGTTGGGAATAAATACATTCCCAGTAAGATGCCAATTGCACCGATGATCAGCGCCGGACCTCTCCAGCCAGCTCCGCTTCCGGAAATATCCTGAATCAATGCTACTGCCAGTAAAATAATACCGGCGATCAGGCATACCATGGAAATTGCTTTTTTACTAGCACTGTTTGTATTCATTTTGCCTTCATCCTTCCTATTTCTTATTTCAAAGCAAAAATCAATGCGTCTTAGACTTTTTTGCGTACCTGGGTAAAGGTCTGTCGGACCTTTACTCAGGTATGCAGCGCAAATAAAAGTGGGCGGCAACATAAGCGCCGCCCATCAGATATCAATTATTAGTTTGCATATGCACTTTCAAGAACCTGCTGCATTGTCTTTACAAATCCAGCTTCATCAAGGCTTCCAGATGCATAGTCAGCAAATACCTGACCTGTATAGTTCTGTGCGATACCTTCTTTGAAACCTGGAATTGACCAGTGCCATGCGGATGTCTTTCCTGCTTTCTGATAATCAGTAATTGTCTGAGCAAACGGATCTTCGCCTACGATTGTGCAGGATTTGAATGGGCTTACGAATCCAGCTTCTTTTACGAGGACTTCCTGAGCTTCGTCTGTTGTCAGCCACTGAAGGAATGCTTCTGCTGCTTCTACATTACCATCTTTGTATACGGACCACCAGGATGGGGAGCTTGTAAGGATTGTATCCTGTCCATCTTCGAATGCGTACGGGATCATACCAACTTCGAAGTTACCAGCTTCTTTGTAAGCGTCAGCGTCATCACCAACCATTGTTGCACCGATCCAAGATCCCTGTGTAACAAATGCATATTTACCGGATGAGAAGTTCAGAATCTGCTGATCATATGTACCGGAAACAAGGAGCGCAGGATCTGAATACTGGTTCAGAAGACCTACAAAGTTAGCGAAATCTGTGAAACGGTCTTCGTCAAGTTTACCGCCATCATTGAGCATGTCAATGTAAGTAGTGTCATCTCTGTCAAGACCTTCATCCAGATATGTACCAAATAAATGGTTACCGGTTGACCAGTAAAGATTAACCGGTTCTGCGCCATATCCGACAACTGCTGTCAGACCAAGTTCATCTTTCTTGGAATCGATTGTCTCAAATGCTTCTTTGATTGCATCCGGACTTGTTAATGTGGAAGGATCAATTCCTGCTTTGTCAAGGATGTCTTTGTTATATGCAAGACCGATTGCTTCTGTTGTATATGGGAAACCGATTGTACCCTGGCTCTCATCAACATAAGCTGCATCTGTATCAGAAGCCCATTCCTGATCGCTCATATCTACTAACATATCTGTCCAGTTAGCAAAGTCTGCTCCACTACCATTTACGAAGATATCAGGCATGTTATCTGACTGATAGTATCCTTTCAGAGTACCCTGGATATCGATTCCGCCGCCCATGGATTCGATTTCTACTTTAGTTCCTGTTTCTTTCTCATACATCTCAGCTAATTTCTTTAACTGAGCGTCAACTTCGATCTTACCGTTTACAAGACGAATACTGTCACCGTCTGCTGCCTGTACGGATACTGCTGCCGGAACCATTGATGCGATCATAGATACTGCTAAAAGTGTTGCAAATACTTTTTTCTTCATTTTCGTCACCTCGTCATTTTTTTAACTGTTTCTTTTTACCTTTTGCGCATAAGGTTTTTTGATAGTTGTATAATACCACTTTGTTTCTGAAATAGCAAGACCTTTTTCGCATAAGTTTTAATTTTTTTATCTTTCTTTTTCGTCATTTGTTAAATATGCACAATTTCTTTTTTCTATCTTATTACACTATGTCCAAAAAAGTGCTACTTTGAGATAAAAAAATGCATATCCTTTGGATATGCGACATTTCTTCATACTCATTTTTCCATGGATATGCACTCTTTCTCTTAAGTTATTCCTTTCACAGACAGATAAAACCCTGCCTGTACTTTTTACAGCTCAGGCAGGGAAAGTTATTTTTGCTTTATTTTATGATTTTCTTATCCTTATGATTTTCTTATTGTGCAGTCTTTCTTACTCTGTAATCTTTTTTACACTGTCTCTGAAAACCAGCTCTACAGGCAGACAGTAGTTTTTATTTTCCGGCTTTTCTCCACGGATCAGTTTTTCCAGAGAATCCACAGCGATCCGGCCTTTTTCCCTGATGTCCTGTCTGATCGTGGTCAGCTTCGGTCTTACGATCCTTGCCGTATAGTCATCATCAAATCCCGTGAAAGAAATATCTTCCGGTATTCTGACTCCACGATCCAGAAAGTCACTCATCAGCATCACCGCATAATAATCAGAACAGCACATAAATGCCGTATAGTTTTTGGATTTCTCATAAATTTCCTGCATATTTGACCTTCGCTCCAGAATCCCCGGATGGATCATGATCAGATTATCCTCATTCGTCTCCAGTCCATGATCATGCATCGCCCGCAGAAATCCCATATAGCGCTGATAATCCACGCCTTCCATATTGTCAGCAAGAAATGCTATCTTTCTGTGTCCGTTCTCCAGAAGATATTTTGCCATGTCATAGCATGCCTGCTCATCATCCAGCCCTACATTCACATAATCTGCCACATTTCTCGGTGCATAACTGTCGATCAGAACTGCCGGTTTCTTATATTTACTCTTAATCCTGGCAAAATCATCATGGAGCATTCCAAGGAGGATCAGCCCATCCACATTCCAGGTGGAAACATAGCGCATCAGTTCATTGACATCATCCGAAATATAGAGCATGAGAAAATATCCTCTTGCACGTATTTCCGCTTCAATCGCGCTCACCAGATTTCCAAAAAAAGAATTTGCGATCAGATTGTCGCATCTGTCTTTTCTTCCCTTAATTGCCATACCGATAATTCCTGAACTGTTATTTGCCAGATTTCTTGCACTGATATTGGGAACATATTCATATTCTTCCAGAAGTTTTTCTACCCGTTCTACTGTTTTCTGAGATACCTGGTTGGTTTTTCCATGTATTACATTGGACACTGTAGTTGTGCTGATTCCAAGAATCTCAGCCATATCTTTGATCGTAACCATTCTTAATCTGTATTTTCCTTCTTTATTTTGTTTTAATTTTGCATGATCAGGCAGTTCACTTCCTCCTTTTTTCCCGAATCATAAACCTCCGATTCTTTTCCCTGATCTACACGATTGAAAAAATCTTATCATAATTACCATTTTGTGACAATAAGCATACTGCTCTCTTTCCCATGCATATTTTGACATATTTTACATATCGGGCAATACAAAAATCCGGCAGAACACTCTGGAAAATATGGTATTTCTGTTACCAGTAATTCCTCGTCTTTGCCGGATTTTCTTATTTTTTGTTGTCTTTATTATATTATTGTTTTATCCCCTGATCATTTTTCCACTTTTAAGAAAGTTGCAGAAGCTGCAGGTACTTTCCATTTTCCGTCTGCGTAAACTGCTTCTCCGTGATTGGAGTAGATTGGCTGTGCATTCTGTGGAATCTGTGCGTCGCATTCTACGTCCTGTCCGGATGGGTTGAGTACGATATAGATTGTCTCGTCTTTTCCGGTTCTCTTGTATACCAGCGGGTATGCAGATTCTTTTACATATACAAATTCCATCGGTGCTGTATTCTGTAATGCCTGATGCTCTTTTCTCACTGCGATCAGCTTCTTCACTTCATCATACAGTCCGTTCTTTCCTGCAAGTGCATCTTCTGCTGTCGGACGGTCTTCGTCAGGATCGATCCGGATGTAAAGTTCTTCCGGTTTGCAGCTTGAAAATCCTGCGTTAGCACTGTGATCCCACTGCATCGGGCTTCTTGAACCTGTACGGTGGAAACCGCCTTCTACGGATTTGATGCCTGAGAGATATTTCATACCGATTTCATCGCCATAGTAAATGAATGGAGCTCCAGGTACGGATAACAGGAATGCAAATGCAATCTTAATCTCTTCATCATCCAGAGTTTCTTTGATACGGATCATATCGTGGTTTCCGGATGGAATACAGATCAGCCCCTCTCTGTTTGTTGCCGCATAGTTTTCTTCATAAGTTTTAACAAATTCAGAGATATCTCCTTTTCCCCTTCTGGAGAAATATGGCTCTTCTACACGGAACAGGTCAAGATAATGAGATGGTCCGAAGTGAAGAAGGAAATCCATATGGAATCCGCCTCTTAATGATCGGCCCGGCTCGCCCCACTCAGAAAGAAGTGCACATTCCGGAAATTCTTCATCCATAAATTTGCGGAAGTCCTGCCATAATGCAATGGTTCCTTCCTGATCATCATCGTTCTTTACCAGAGAACCTGCCATGTCTACACGGAATCCATCGCATCCCATGGACATCCAGAAACGCATAACGTCTTTCATTGCTTCTCTGGTTGCCATTGGTCCAGGTGCATCCATCGGCTGCTGCCAGTCTTTGTCACATCTTGCAAAACCAAAGTTCAGTGCTGGCTGCACAGAGAAGAAGTTGACGGCACAGCATCCGTTTCGCTCAGAAAATCCACGAATGCTTCCTCTGATACTGCCCACATCCTGAAAATCGTCCCATACGTCATTGGTCCATACATAACGGTCTGTATATTCATTTTTCTCAGCTTTGCAGGACTCTCTGAACCACTCATGATCTGTGGACGTATGTCCCGGTACGAGGTCAAGCAGAACTTTCATTCCTTTTTCGTGGGCTTTCTGGAAGAGTTCTTTTAAATCTTCGTTTGTTCCGTAACGTGGTGCTACTTTCTTATAGTCAGCAACATCGTATCCTGCATCATAGAATGGTGATTCAAAACACGGATTTAACCAGATTCCGTCACATCCTAAATTCTTGATGTAATCCAGTTTACGGATAATTCCCTGGATATTTCCGATTCCGTCTCCGTCTGTATCCAGAAAAGTCTGTGGATAAATTTCATAAAATACGATGTTCTCTAACCATGATGGCATTCCCATTGTAAAAATCCTCCCTTAAATCTTAGTTTTTCTTTTCATGTTTTGTTTTCTTTGTATGCCGCGCAACTGGTCATACAGCAAAAAATTCTGATATAAGCAAAAAATATGATATTTTGCAGCAACTTTCTTTTAGTAATTTGATTGTATCTCAATTATTCAGGAATCTCTACCAAAATTTTGACTCATTTTTATATTATTTTGACTTCTATATATAAATTTCAATCAGATACTTCCTGATTTTATAAGTATAGTTACATAACCTTCTGAGAGTTTCAGCAAAATGCTTTATACACTTAGAAAGACCATGTCCAAAACTGAGCATGGTCTTTCTCTGATTTCATTTTTATTCAGTCAGGTGAACGTTCACCATCTGCCTATATCCCAATAACTAATCTGGTAAAAAAATTACTCAACCTGGCGGCTCTCATCTGCTTTATATTCAAAGAAGTCAAAATCTGCACATTTCTTATGAAGTACACGGTCTGCACATGTGATGCCTACCATAGTTCCTGTGAATTCACCATATTTGCAGTATTCATCGGAGAATTTCGTTGTATCAAAAATCCGACCGATCTTCTCATAGTTTTCGCCGTCATAGCTCCACTCGAACCAGGATTTACGTCCTCGATATAGAGTCTCAAATAGATTGGTTTGTCTTCTACCGGAATTCTTGTATTAAGGAATTCTGTTTTTTCACCATTCTCCAGATGAATAATAGACAGGGCGCTCTGTCCCAGAGTTTCACTGTAATATTTACGGAGATTAATGTAGTTCATATTGTCATAATACAGGATCAGACCCGCGCTGTGCTGATGAACTTCAGGCACAAATTCCATCTTTGTAGTGATTCTTGCATAAACACTGGTGAGTTTACGGGCAAGGATACTTACTTTATTCAGAGAGGTACGGGATTCCTGACCGCGAAGTCTTACATAACCTTTTCGAGCTTTTACATCTGCAAATCTCTGCGGCATGATTCTTGGTGAATAGTAGAAGTTTCCAAGTTCGTCTCCGTCGAAATCATCGAAATCCGGAGTTTTTTCTACCGGATATTCCGGGAGGGAACTTTCCGGCACTTCAAGTTTTGCCAGATTGCTGCCATCTGCCATACGCAGCCAGTTATCTTCTGTCCACATCATCTTCTGGATAGCAGTCTCACGTCCCAGTGTACAGCGAAGTTCCGGTACAAATGGTCTGGAGCAGAGATGTACCAGATATACCTCACCTGTCGGAAGTTCTACATAGCTTCCATGTCCGGATTTCTGTAAAATGGATTCCGGGTTATAATATTTCGGCTTCAGATGATCCGGATCCTGTCTCTCATAAGATTCTCCCGGTACGCTGGTAACGATCGGATTCTTAGGATCTTTCTCGTATGGTCCCCAGACGTTTTTGGAACGTCCCATTGTTACACAGTGATTATAACCTGTGCCGCCTTCTGCACACATGATGTAATAATATTCGCCACGTTTTGTCAGATGCGGTGCTTCCATACATCCTCTGTCCGTGCCACCTCTCCATATAATCTTCGGATATCCTACGATTTCTTTTCTGACAGGGTCATATTCTGCCATACAGATATAGCCTGGTTTCTCATAACCCTCTCTTGTTTCCCACTCAAGAGATACGACATATTTCTTTCCGTCTGTGTCATGGAACAGTGATGCATCAAAACCTGCGGAATGCAGATATACCGATTCACTCCATGGTCCCCTAATGTCTTTTGCACAGATTACATAATTATCTACGTCGAAATATCTGGCATTCATGGAATTCATCTGACCATAAACTACATAAAACATATCCTCTTCCTTACAATAGGTCAGACACGGTGCCCAGATTCCTTTTGCACTTGGAAGTTTCTTGAGGTCTACTTTTTCATCATCGGTAAGTACATGGGTATATAATTCCCAGTTCTTTAAGTCTCTGGAATGATAAACCGGGATTCCCGGGAACCACTCAAAAGTGGAAACTGCAAGGTAATAGTCATCCCCTTTTCTGCAGATGCACGGATCAGGGTTAAAACCTGGAAGTATTGGATTCTGGATCATTTAAATTCACTCCTTTCATCTTCTCTTTTAACGTTTACATATTTAACTGAATCAAGTAAGTCCCCTGCTTCAATTGCGAAAAGCAATCAGCAGCAGGTGGGAACTTGCCTGTATCAGGAGGAGTGCAGTATACACTCATTTTAGTGTTTCGCACGTTCTTTCAAATCAGCAATGATGCCGTCAAATTCATTATCAAGGTTATAGAATTTCATAATAACAAGACCGCAGACATAAACTATGATCGGAATCCATACAAAGCATACTTTAATGGACATCAGTGCAGATTCTGTCTGAACTGCTGCTGTTCCTACATATCCGCCTATCTCAAGAATAAGGCCTAAAAGTGCAGAACCGATTCCATTGCCAATCTTGTAGCCGAAGCTGCAGGCACTGTTTACAAGTCCCTCTGTACGGTATCCGGTCTTCCATTCACCGTAATCAATCGTGTCAGAAACCATTGCCCACATTGTTGCACCGCCGCATGCATTACCAACTCCACGGATTACACTGGAAACTACGATAATCGCCATGGACCCGCCGGAAAAATTCAGCACCAGCATTCCGATGATATCAAGTACAAGACCTAATGCAAATACATTTCTTTTTCCATATTTCTTTACCAGCATTGCAATAAAGAACATACCACAAATCTGTACAATATTAAAAATACCGTTAATCGTACTTACCAGATTCTTATCGCCCAGGATATCTTTTGCATAATATACAGTTGCGCCGCCATTTACGGAATACATCAGGAAGAAAAGTGCGAGCATACAAGTCATCATAATCCAGTATTTATTCTTAAACAAAGCTTTGATGCCTGTAACAAAAGGAACATCTTCCTGGTTTTCTGTACTTTCGTTCTCTACTGCTCTTACACGCTCTCTGGTTCCAAAGAATGTGAAAAGAAATGCTGCGATTGCGACGAAGCCAAATACTACGAATGTTTTGGTCCATGCAGAGGCATTATTTCCGAAGTATTCTACCAGTGGTAATGTAAATGTGTTAATAGTCAGTGTTCCGGCTGTTGCCAGAAGATTTCTGAAAATGCTGAGTACAGATCTTTCATATGGGTCCTGTGTCATCAGCGCGTTCAATGCAGAATATGGAACATTGATTGCCGTATAAATTACTGTAGATACAAGATTGTATGTAATAAATACATATACCAGCTTCGGTGTTGCTGCCCATGAGGTCGGAACAGAGAATAACAGGATTCCTGACACCGCAAATGGGATGCACATACGCAGAATCCATGGTCGCGCTTTCCCATATTTTGACTTGGTCCTGTCTACGATCACACCCATAATGATATCACTGACACCATCAAAGATTCGGGAAACCATCATAATCGTTCCTACTGCCATTGCACTTACATTCGCATAATCTGTATAGTAAAATAACAGAAATGCAGACATTGCAGTATAAATAATGTTACATCCGAAATCACCACATCCATAGGAAAAACGCTCAAAGATTTTTCCAAAGGTCAATTTACTCTTTTGATTCATTTTTCAGATACCTCTTCCTTTTTCTGATTTTTCGTTATCTGTTCCCCCATGGCCACGGTGTCTTTTCTTTATGCCATTATATTAGCACAGATCATCTGTACAGCATAGGTCTGATAACTTCCAATATATAGGTCAATATTCTCCTGTTGCAGTTTTTTTGCTCAATATGTTATGATAAATTATTCCATTATTTAACCGAGTCAGGTAAGTCCCTGTTTCAATCGCGAATATCCACCTGACTGCACACCAATGAAAAATACATTATCCGATTTCAGGAAATAAAAGAGGAACCAGCTATGAAAAGAAATGATATCTCTTATGAAATTATAGATGTATCTGCTGTAACAAATGTTAAATTCTATACTTCTGTTGATCCGGGAAGTTATATTCCTACTCACTGGCACAGAGCCGTAGAAATTATTTATATGCAGGAGGGCTCTCTGGATGTTACTATAGAATCCAAAAACTTTACTATTTATCCGGAAGACTGTATCCTTATTAATGCCAATGTGCCTCACTCTACAAAATGTGTTTCTCCAAATAAAGCAATCGTACTCCAGATTCCTCTTGATTTCATGGAAAAATACATTCCGAACATTCAGCAGCTTCTGTTTGTATGGGATCACACCACCACAGATCCTATTAAAAGAACAAAAATTGATATGCTGCGCACAACACTGGAACAAATGCAGATTATTGACGATATCCGACCAGATGGTTTTATCATGCGTTTTAACAGTCTCATCTTTGAGCTGCTTTTTCAGCTTTATCATAACTTCAGTGTAAAAGTATTTCAAAGCGACCTTAGTCAGAAGAAAAAAGACCTGGACAGGCTGAATTTGGTTCTGAAATATATTGCGGATAATTATCAGCGTCCGATCTCTCTGACAGAGATTTCAGAAATTGCTTACCTGCAGTCAGGATATTTCTGTCGTTTTTTCAAAAAGAGAATGGGAGTTACATTTCTGGAATATCAGAATGAATACAGACTTTCATTTATTTACCGGGATCTGATTTCTACTTCTGATCCGGTACATGTGATTCTGGAGAGACATGGATTTACAAATTATAAATTAACTCGTTGTGCTAGATAAAATAAATATAAAGAAACTTCAACAAAATGTGCTATCCTATTTGTAGGGAATACAACGAAAGGAGGCATCATTATGTTGAAGTTCCAAGATA
>NZ_QUDO01000056.1 GCF_003477525.1 Ruminococcus sp. AF41-9 | reverse complement strand
ATTTATAGACAACCAGACTGAAAAGGAATATAAAAAACACAAAAAGACCACAAAAAATAAGCAAACAGAAAAGGAATATAAAAAACACAAAAAGACCACAAAAAATAAGCAAACAGAATATAGACATAAATAAATATTTATATACCATAAACTGATTGCTTATCAATATATTAGTCAAATAGATATTCCCGCCATCCGATTCGATACTTACTTTATTCAGTTAAATATTACGAAAAACGACAATTAATCTTCACGTAAATGAACGGCAGTAGCAGCTTTCCGCCTTCTTGCATCATCCATGGCAGCATAATGCTTCTTCGTTGTATTTACATCTCTGTGTCCAAGAACGTCTGCTACAAGATAAATATCACCAGTTTCCTGATATAAAGCAGTACCATAAGTACTCCGAAGTTTATGAGGAGTAATTTTTTTTGTGGTTGTAATAGCCCGCGAATATTTTTTGACAAGATTTTCGACTGCCTGAACACCGATTCGTTTACGCTGGGTAGAATAGAAGAGAGCATGTTCATGACCAGCAAGAGCTGTTATGTTTTCACGCACAGTAACATATTTCTTCAAAGCTTTTTCTACTTCAGGACCAAAATAAACAACCATTTCATTTCCGCCTTTACGTGTTACCTTTATTCCATTGTTTTTAAAATCTACATCTTCAATATCAAGTCCAACACACTCAGAAACACGAATTCCTGTACCAAGCAGAAGAGTAACGATTGCCAGATCACGTTCCTTGGTTTTCTCATAATAAACACGTTTCTGGCCAGTGAGTTCATCGCCGCAATGTTCAATATAATCCAGCAGCATAGCCACCTCATCAGCGTCCAGACGAATGATGCTTTTTTCATGCGTTTTTGGAACGTCAATAAGAACCGTCGGATTAGTCTGAATAAATTCATGTTTATAGTAATATGCATAAAAACTTCTCAATGCAGAAATTTTACGCTTTAATCCACGTTCACCATTTGTCTCGGTTTTATCACCATTTTTATATACTTTCAGATATTCCTGGTATTCTTCAATGTCGACTGCTTTGAGCTGATCCAGAACATCAACTGTGAAATCTTTCATAGAATGGTTCTTAAAAGCAGGGTTTTCATCCAATAAAAACTGAAAAAAAATACGGATATCATAAGCATAGGAAATTCGTGTTTTTGTTGTAGTAAGTGGATCCATAGCACGAAAATAATCTTTACAGAAATCCGGAAGTGTTTTTAAAATAGCACGAAGCTTTAAAATATTTTGGATATCAGTTTGTTCATGATAGGTGATTTTTTTATTATCATTATAATCAGTGTAATTATTCATAGAAAAAACTCCTTTGGTTTAAGTATAAATGACAAGAGCATCACATACGGCGATGCAGAACCGGAATATACTTCCAAGATTACACAGGGAAGTCTGGTTGGTAAAGATGACCTGAAACTGACTTACAGCCGTGAAAAAGGAACCGCTACGGCAGCCAGTGCAAACAGCAATCTATATAAAAAACTCGCGTTTGTCGTATAGATATATAACGCTCTTATTATACCATATAAATCTTAAAAAATCCACCTTAATAAATTTACAATTCAATTAAGGTGGATTTTGCAGTTGTATATAAAATAATTATGTAAAGTTAATTCGACATACTGCTTTTTTCGGATATTATTTTAAAATTTCATCTTTCTTATCTAATATTGCACCGCCTGCTGTACACGCCGGACAGATACAATATTTAGCGCCATTTGCTTTAGCTGCCTGCGCCTGTGAAACCATAGTTTTTGCCTGTTCATTTCCAAAAATCTGAATTCCCTTTTCTGATCCGGCAAATGCGATCAATGCATCGATAGATAAAACATCTGCCTCAAGTGCTGCAAGGTATTCTTTTGTTACGGCAGCTTCCTCCGGAGTATCTTTCGAATTTAACCATTTCTCAGCTAAATCTCTTAATCCCTGATAACAGGAAGGTGCTGCGATAAGCTCTTTGGTCTTTTCTTCTACATAGTTTTTGATACAGGTATCCATGATTGAAATTCTCCTTTGTATTATTTGCTTTTTCTATATAAGTTTTATAATATAAGAATAAGTTTACGCCAAAAACAGACAAAATACAAGACATCAGAAAAATATTGTAAATAATATTATGTTAATCTGTAATTTCTCTGCTAATTACAGATTCTGATTTTTGAAAGAAAAACCAGTATTTATTGATATCCATCTATTTATATATCTATCTCTATTATACAGAGAATATGTAGATAAAAAAATCTTTTATGTGGTTTTTACCTGTTGGGCAAATTCCCTGATCCGTTCATCCAGTGCAGGAAGTTCCTTTTTGACGGAGATTAATCTTCCATCTTTCAGGAAACAATGTCTGGAAAAAGCGGTTGTACAGATTTCATTTTTTGTCCGGTTGAAAAATGTGTAATCAAATTCAAGACTGACGCCGTTATATTTTTTTACACTGACACGAATCTCAATTTCATCATCAAAAGAAACCTGTTTTTTATAGGAAACGGAAATATCTACTACAGGAGAAATAATTCCGAGTTCTTCTACTTTCCTGTAACTGAATCCCATCTCATCCATACAGTTGATCCTGGCCTCTTCCATCCATTTGACATAGTTGGAATGATGGATGATTCCCATCTGTCTGTCTCATGATATTGTGCTCTGCGAAAATAAGTATATGTTTTCTCTCCCATCTCTTCTGCGTCCTTTTCTGATATTCTGACTAATATATAAATTTATAAATGTTCACTGTAATCTACTGTTTTCAGGTCATCTGTGCTGAATTGATCAGGAAGGCTGTTTCACATAATTTAAAGGATCTCTGTTTACGCCATTTACGATCACTCCGAAATGAAGGTGAGGACCGGTACTGTTTCCGGTACTTCCTACATAACCGATGATTTCTCCTTTTACAACTTTATCACCCGTTTTAAGATTCGGATAAAATTTGGATTGATGCATATATTCTGTGATGAGACCTTTTCCATGATTGATCTTGATATAATATCCTGCTCCTCCGGAAGCTGCCGGACTGAGCATGGCAACAATTGTTCCGGAAGCTGCGGCATAAATCGGAGTTCCGGTTGGAGCAGGGATATCAATTCCTTTATGATTGCTGGAACCAATACCTCCCGGAGATTCGCGGTTACCAAAATAACTGCTGATATAAGAATAACCTGATTTTAAGGGCCATCGGAAAGAAACCTTCTGATAGTCCGGAATCAGAGCTCCAGTCTGTCCTACATAGTTATCTTTGTCAATCCACTGATTTGTCGCCAGTACTCCTGTGGAAGGATTGAAATAATATTTCTCACTGTCTATCGTGACCCAGCCGCTTTCGCGGGCACAGGTGGAAGGATTCATGTAATATTTTTTTCCGTTCAGAGTCAGCCAGCCGGAAGCGAGTATTCCATTAGATTTCGCATAGTAATGTGCACCGTTTTTTGTGATCCATTTGCTGACACTGAGTTTTCCATCGGAGGCAAAATAATATCTGTGGCCGGAGGAGTCTTTCAAAATACAGTGATCGTAACGGATACCGTTTGTTGCTTTAAAATAATACCGGGAACCATTAATTGTCTGCCATCCGGTGAGAAGTTTACAGTCAGACTTTCTGAAATAACGATAATAGGAATCCGGTTTATAGAAGCCTTTGACCAGTTTTCCATTTGAGGCAGCGTAATAATAAGAACCATCGGTCTCTTTATACCATCCGTTTTTTACAAGACGACCGGTATTTCGATTAAAGGAATACCAGGTATTCTTTATTTTCATCCGTCCTTTTGCCAGAGTACCGTCTGATTTTAAATAGTAAGTAGAGGGACCATTTTTCTGAAAGCAGTTTTTCAGCATTTTTCCTTTTTTATTAAAACAATAGAAAACATTTTTAACCCTGTGAAATCCTGAACGAATCACACCATCGTTCCAGAAATAATATTTATTTCCGGCTGGGGTAGTCAGCCAGCCGGTATGCATATATCCATTGGTGAGGTCAAAAAAATAAGTTTTATTGTCGATGGTCTGCCATGCGGTCAACATTTTTCCCTTTGCAGTAAAGCAGTACTTTTTTCCGTTTACTGTAAGGATTCCGGACTTTGCTGCACCTGTTTTTCCGAAGTAATATCTGGTCCCGGATTTTGTCTGATACCATCCTTTTGCAAGTTTTCCATTTTTGTCATAGTAATACCAGCTTCCATTTTTCCTGACAAAACCGGTCTGTGTGGTGGCGGCATCGACGGATACTTCAGAACCATGAATGATCCTCCGGATAATACAATCGTTACAAGAATAAAAAATGCGAGCAGACAATACTTTTTCCTTCTCATATTCTTTTTCATCCTCTTCATATTCATAATGATTCTTTTCATAATGATTCTTTTTATATAATCTGGTGTATCCTGTTGGTTGGTATTTATTCCTGTATAAAATTCCACTGATACCGGAGTGAAACTTCAGCCTGTGACTGATTGATTGTATCAGGGTGCTTTTCTGATTTGCTTAAAGAATAGATTCATCAAGGATAATGGTAAATGGTCCATCATTTTCCAGTGTCACTTTCATATCCGCTCCGAAGATACCGTGCTGTACAACAGGCACCTGTTTCTGAGCTTCACTGAGCATGTATTCATAAAGTTCATTCGCCATGTCCGGAGCTCCGGCGTTGGTAAAACCAGGACGGTTTCCGTGTTTACAGTCCGCATATAAAGTAAACTGAGATACCATAAGGAGTTCTCCGTTTACATCAGCCAGAGAACGATTTGTTTTTCCGTTTTCGTCTTCAAAAATACGAAGTCCCAGAAGCTTCTTCAGATATTTGTCTGCGATTTCTCTGGTATCATCATGTCCTACACCGACAAAAACCAGAAAACCTTTGCCTATTTTTCCGACAATCTGACTGTCAACGGTGACCTCTGCGTGGTTGACACGCTGTATTAATAATTTCATTTACTCTCACTCCTCTTCTCTTTCCAGTGATGATATTTTTCTTTTAAAATGCAATATCCTTTTTTCAGGTATGTCCAGACGATATGCAGGCATTTCTTTATATATTTCCATACCAGAAGAACCAGATTGGAGAATGGAGTCCAGATTTTCATAAAAATACGGTTTCGATTCTCAGCCAGTTTTTCAGAAGAAATCTTTCTTGGTTCTTCCTTCAGAGGGATGACCTGTTTGGTCTTTGCATCCAGACAGTCAATGTTGACATATTTCTCCTCCTGCTGAGGCATTTCTCTGTTCTGAAGGGAATGGTCGATCAGACGCCACAGCATCGCATAGATAACCGCAAAAACAGGAACACCTGCGATCATGCCGGGGACTCCAAACAATCCTCCACCGATAAGAATGGCAACAATAACCATAAAGCTTGAAAGTCCTGTTGTCTCTCCGAGAATCTTGGGACCAAGGATATTTCCGTCAAACTGCTGGAGCAGCAGGATGAAGATGGCAAAATAAAGACCCTTCAGAGGGTTTACGACCAGAATCAGCAGAATACAGGGAATTGCTCCGATGTACGGTCCGAAAAACGGGATTACATTTGTCACACCGATGATCACACTTACCAGAAGTGCAAAAGGCATATTCAGTATCAATGTACCAACATAACATAACACACCGATAATTGCAGAATCCAGAAGTTTTCCATAGATAAATCCGCCAAAAGTTTTGTGGGTAAAACGCATGGAATGAATCATAAGGTTTGCCCATTTGGAAGGAAAGATCGCATATACTACCATTTTGCTTTTGGCAACAAATTTCTCTTTGTCAGCGAGAACATAAAGAGCAACGATCGTTCCGATCAGAAAGTTCTTCATAAAGATCAGAATGTCAAAGATTCCTGCGGATATGTTCTTCAGGATATTCTGCATCTGAGGAAGAATATTGGTTGTAAGATATTCCTGTGCTTGTGAAGAATACTGGTTGATCATATCGATCGTTTCAGAATTAAGATTCCAGCCATGTTCAATAAATGAGTTCAGCCATTTCTCTACAACTTTTACATAATAAGGGAAGCTGTAAATAATGCTCATAATGCTCCGGATCAACTGCGGAAGAACCATCATGATCAATCCATAAATGATGATCCAGAAAAGAAACATGGAAAAAAGAACGCAGATCCATCGAATTGCTTTCTGTCCTTTTTTCTGTAAATGAATTTCCCGTTTGGCTAACTGGGGATAAATGAGCTTTTGCTCAAATAAATTGATCAGAGGACTCAAAATATAGGCAAGAATGACTCCGTAAATGATAGGTGCCATAATGCCCAGAAAGGTTTTGATACCTGTGACCAGAGTTTTCATATGGAAAATCCCATAATAAAACAACATACTGGCAGCAATTACCAGAAATGCAGTAACGCCCCAGTGTAAGTAACGATTGTCCCAACGAAATTTCATAATACCCTCCTTTTTTAACATGGTACGATTATAACATTTTTTTTCTTAAATGTCTCGGTATTTAATGGAAATTTCATACATTTTATAAAATTAACCGAATCAGGTAAGTCTCCTGATTCAATTGCGAATATCCGTCTGATAAGAAAGAAATCTGTCCGGAAGACTTTTCTATATAGGATATTATGAAGTAAACTCCTGTAACATAAAAAACTTCTCCCAAAGACTGGGAGAAGTTTCTGAAATTTATTTTTGTTTTCAGATCTCATGACAGAGTAACCGACAGATAAAATCTACGGATTATTTTTTCATGGAATCAAAAATTTCAATAGCCTGAATGATCGCCTTTGCAGCACCTTCAATTCCAAGCTTGCTGCTGTCTACGCAAAGGTTATAGCTTGCAGCAGAGCCCCATTTTTTGTTTGTATAGTAATTGTAATAACTGGAACGGCTCTTGTCTGTTTTGGTGATCATATCTTTGGCTTCTTTTGCAGTTTTGTTATGTTTCCGGGAAAGACGCTGAATCCTCCAGTCTGTATCTGCATGTACAAAGACACTGAAGCAGTCCTTGTACTCTGCAAGAGCGTAATCTGCACATCTGCCTACCATAACACACGGACCTTCAGAGGCCAGTTTTTTGATCGCATCGAACTGTGCGAGGAAAACCTTATGATTCATTGGCATATCTGTAAATCCGGAAGAAGAATATCCGAAAGAATAAGTATCCATTACCAGAGAATACAGAAAACTGTTGGTTGGTTTCTCATCGTGGTTTTCAAAAAGTTCTTTACAGATACCGCTTTCGTTTGCTGCGTGTTCCAAAAGCTCTTTGTCATAGCATTTAATTCCAAAATATTTGGCGACTTCCTGTCCGATCTGTCTGCCGCCGCTTCCATATTCACGTCCGATTGTAATGATTGAACTTGTACTGTTCATAATCTACACTCCCTTCTGTCACGTATTTGTTGATAGTGATATTATACAATATTTCAGGGAAAATGCAAACTATTTTCGCAATTTTTCTAATAATTTAACAAAGTATTCAGGTAAAGGTGCGGTAAACTCCATATATTCTCCTGTGGAAGGATGCACAAACCCAAGAATCATAGCGTGAAGAGTCTGACCCTGAAGATGATAAGGATTCTTTCCTGAACCGTAAACTTCATCTCCAAGAAGCGGATGCCCGATGCTTGTCATGTGTACACGGATCTGGTGGGTACGGCCTGTCTCCAGGCGGCACTCTACATAGGTTGCATTTTTGAAACGTTCGATCACATGATAATGGGTGACTGCATCTTTTCCATTTTTATAGTTGATCGCCATTTTTTTTCTGTCAACGGGATGGCGTCCGATCGGTCCCTCGATCGTGCCTTCGTCTTCTTTCAGGACACCTGCAACGATGGCACGATATCTTCGCTTGATGGAATGCTCCTTTAACTGCTCTGCCAGATCTCTGTGTGCGTTGTCATTTTTACATACAAGAAGTGCTCCGGTGGTATCTTTGTCGATGCGGTGTACAATGCCCGGACGCAGAACACCATTGATCCCGGACAGATTATCTTTGCAGTGGAACATGATCGCATTGACCAGTGTTCCGGAAGTATGTCCGGCACTGGGATGTACGACCATTCCCTTGGGCTTGTTGACAACCAGTACGTCATTATCCTCATAAAGGATATCCAGAGGAATATCTTCCGGAAGAATATCCGGCTCTTCCATATCCGGAAGCGCTACAGATATTTCATCTTCAGACTGTACTTTATAATTTGCCTTTACCATGGAGCCATTTACGGTAATCTTCTGTTCTTTCAACAGCTTTTGAATATAAGAACGGGACAGCTCTTCGTTTTTTTCAGAAAGATAGCGGTCAATCCGGATACCGGACTGACCGTCAGAAACCATATAATTAAGAATTTCCATATTTATTAGTATTCCTCAATGTATTTAGTATAGTGTTACTGTGGAAATCAGCGGCGAAGAAACTGGTAATCGTTGTCGTCTTTGTATTTGAAACATACGAGTAAAACCAGAGAAATCCCACTGCATACGACAAAAATATCCGCCACATTGAAAACCGGAAAGTTAATAAGGGAAAAATAAACAAAATCGACTACATATCCGCGAAAAACTCTGTCGATACAGTTCCCCACCGCGCCGGATACCATAAACAGCGAGGTGACAGTCAGCGGCAGATAATAAGAAGTTTTTGGAATCCGTCTGTATACATAGATAAATACTCCCAGAAATACAAAACACAGGATTACAAAAACAGGAATTTTTCCCTCAAACATTCCAAATGCCATACCACGGTTTTCCAGATATTTCAACTGTAAGACACCAGGAAGCAGGATGATATCATCTTTATTTTTTAAATAAGTGACAGCCAGAAGTTTGCTTCCCTGATCCAGCAAAGTGAGCAGAAAGATCACGATACCTCCTGTCAGCCAGTAAAACCAGGAAGGCTTTGAAGCCTCGCTGGTCATACCAGAATCTCCTGAATCGCACGGAGCAATTCCTCATCTGTAATTGTTTTGTCGATAAAACTTTTGCCGATGCCATCCATAAGAATAAATTTAATATGCCCGGCTTCCATTTTTTTATCCTTTTTGGTAGCTGCGAGGACATCTTCTGCGTGAAGGCTGTCAACAGTCAGAGGAAGATGGAAAGAATCACAGCCTTTTCGGATTTCTTCGTATTCTTCTGCTGTGAGAAGTTCACGGCTCATGGAAAGAAAAGCGGCTGCGATCAGACCAACGCCCACACACTGTCCATGCAGAAGCTGAAAATCCTTCAATTTCTCTACAGCATGACCGACTGTGTGACCGAGATTCAGAAGAGCACGTTCCCCCTGCTCTTTCGGATCGCGTTCCACAACTCCGGCTTTGATCTCACAGCATCTGCGAATCATACGGGAAAGGATTTCCAGATCCTGTGCATGGATTGGAGTCTCATTCCGGCATACAAAGCGGAAAAACTCTCCATCACAGATCAGACCTGTTTTCAGAATTTCGCCCATTCCGCAGGCAAATTCACGTTCAGGAAGAGTGTGCAGGGTGCTCATGTTCATATAGACAAGGCGTGGCTGATGGAAAGCACCTACCATATTTTTGTACTGTAAAAAGTCTACGCCTGTTTTTCCGCCTACGCTACTGTCTACCTGAGCAAGAAGGGTTGTCGGGACCTGTATAAAATCAATTCCACGTAAATAAGTAGCTGCGCCAAAACCGGTGAGATCACCGACGACACCACCGCCCAGAGCAACCAGAAGACCCTTGCGGTCCATTTCATGTTCGATCAGTGTCTGGTAAAGTCCCTGTACAGTATTCAGATTTTTATTCTTTTCTCCGGCTTCAAATATAAAAGAAAATACTTCAGAAGATACCTCTTTTAATGCATTTTCTACTGCTTCATAATAAAGAGGAGCTACATGACTGTCTGTTACGATACAGATTTTGCGCCCGCTGAAGCCTTCTTCTCTGACAGCCTGAGCAAGAGCCGAAAAATCATTTTCGAAATAAATAGGATAATGGAAATCTCCTTCACGTTTTACAAGTAATTTCTGTTCTGCCATTTTTTGTTCTCCTTTTTATTGGAATTACTGTTTATTAGAACTACTGTGTTTCTTTTGAAAGTCCTCTGATCAGACGGATCGCCCTGTACGCCCTGATCAGATATAATGGGAAATGTGGACACTGCAGCGGCCCTTTTTGGTCTGATGGGAAACGCCGTCATAAATAAAACGTCCTTTTCCGCGAACGGAAATAATATCCCCTTCTTTTGGCTCATAACCGTTGGATGTAATCAGCTTGCCATTTACAAAAACATGCCCGTTTTCGATAAAGGAAACCATGCTGCTTCTGGATGTTTTAAAGGCAAGTGCGATCAGCGCATCCAGTCTTACAGAAGCGCAGGTACCACTCATACTTTCCAGCTTTGGCTGCGGAAATTCGTCGGGGTCATTTACTCTTGTGATCAGAATATTGGTATGACGGACACGGCACAGATTCTCAAGAAAGAAATCCGTCATTTTATTAATACAGAAGAACCAGGCTGTATTTTCCTGAACAAGGATATCTCCGACAACACTTCTGTCAACTCCAAGACTCAGAAGTGCACCCAGATAATCTCTGTGAGTAAGAGTCTCTGCAAATTTCAGGGATTTTGGCTCGATTTTAAGGCAGACCACAGGATATTCCCATGTAAAAGCAAGAGCATCAGGATGAAATGCCACCATCTGACGCTCTGCATTCTCATAGCCGCCAAAATTTTCCATGATTACCTGTGGAAACTGCTGTTTCAGGCTATTTACCATATTCTGTTCGTTTAAATTAAGGAAATCCGAAAATGTAACAATATCTCTCTGATAGGAGAGATTTGCCAATTCCCGGATTCTCTTAAGAAAAAATTCTTCTTTTTCCATCCGGGATTAATATCCTGCTCTCACAGACGGAGCAGATCCTCCCAGAATATTCTGAAGATCACCGGTGATATCTACGTTGTATGGTCCAAGTACGAAGATATAGCTGGATACTTTCTGAAGGGTTCCGCCTAAAGAATAGCATGCACCGGAGGTGAAATCAATGATTCTCTGTGCCAGTTCCACATCGATTCCTTCCAGATTTAAAATTACAGTAGAGTTCTCTAACAGTGTATCTGCAATTTCACGGGTATCTTCCATAGAAGATGGTTTAATGACGCAGACTTCCATGTTCAGTCCCTGAGAAGCTTTACGGCTGCTTCGCATAGGAGTGATCTTGGAAGATGCAGCAGGACGTGCCTGGCGTTCTGGACGTTCCTGCTTCACCGGTGTCTTGGAAGACGCTGGTGCCGGAGATGACTGTTTGGCAGCAGAAGTCTGTTTGGAAGCGGATTTTACAGGATGTTCTTCCTCTGCCGGTTCCTCTGTCATATCTTCCTCTTCAGGAATTTCTTTTTTCTTTGAGAACTTATCGAAAAATTTCTTCTTAGGTTTCTCATCGAAATCATCATCGAGGAAGTCCGCATCATCCTCTTCGTCTAACAGCTCGTCATCCAGAAACCCGTCATCCTCATCGTAATCGTCATTTAATTTAATGGCATCTAAAAATTTATCTAAAACGCCCATTTTAATCTCCAATCTTCTTTTAATCTTCTTTTACAGAGTAGTCTCTTTCCCCAAAGATACCTGTACCCACACGTACCATGGTAGAGCCCTCTTCCACTGCGACCTGATAGTCATTGGTCATACCCATACTCAGGACACTCATATTAATATTATTAATGTTTTTGGCTGCAATGTCAACACTTAATTTCTTTAATTTGCGAAAAACATCCCTGTTTTCTTCCGGATTTGCAACAAAAGGAGCAATTGTCATAAGTCCTTTTACCTGAATATGAGAATAAGATGAGATTTCTTCGATCAGTGGAAGAACTTCCTCCACTTTCAGACCAAATTTACTTTCCTCTTCTGCAACATTTACCTCGATCAGAATGGGCATACAGATGTCTTTTTTGGCTGCTTCTTTCTCGATGGTCTCAGCGAGACGCAGAGAATCCACAGAGTGAATCATAGCTACTTTATCAATGATATATTTTACTTTGTTTCGCTGGAGATGTCCGATCATGTGCCATTTTACGTCAGATGGCATCTGATCATATTTGTCTGCAATCTCCTGTACCTTGTTTTCACCAAATACACGGGCACCGGCGTCATATGCTTCCCGGAGCATTTCAACGGGTTTCGTCTTGCTGACTGCAATCAGTGTCACCTCTTCTGCAGAACAATCAGCATTTTTGCAGGCTTCCTCAATATTTTTTTGTACGAAAGCAAGTTTATCAGCTAACATTTTTAAGCCTCCTTAGTTATGACTTCTCATTTGTTTTCATTATAGCAATCCTCGTAAATAATGCATTTAAGACAGTTCAGCAGAGGGTGAAAGACAAGGAAGATATCTGCAGGCGTGCTGACGCACGGCAAAGATATCTGACGCAGGATTTCACCCTCTGATGGACTGGATTAAGATGCGTTATTTTAGAGGATCGCTATAGATAAAGGATTCTTTTGATTAATTAATATAAGATATCCTGTTCTTTCACTTTATCTGCATTTTTTACAATATGGTCATATCTGGAAAGACCATAGGCTGTATTTTTTGATACAATGGCATATTCTTCATTCTGATCCAGAAGTTCAACCCTGCGAAATACAGCATAGCCCTTGTTAATACAGTAAACACCCTCCAGAGTATCGGTATCGCCTATGGTATATTTCTCACCTGTATCAGAATTTACGATCGTATCGCCCTCTTTGAAGGAATTTTTATCTACATAATAGATAGACGGTTTTTCTTCGGAAGAATCTGAAGTGGTAGCGGCGGTGACTGCGGATGCAGAAGTATCTTCAATTTTTGCATAAATACTCACATTTTTGAAAACAGTGCCATTTTTTCCTGATTTTGTTTTTTCTTCCATCAGAAACCCTGTCTGATTTGTCTCTGAATCAGTGGTAACCATTCTTGACGGAATCGTATAAAACTCTTTTGTCACAATAGAAGACAAAGGGATTTTCAGCCCTATGACTGTATTGGTAACAAGTTCAATATCGAGAAAACGGTCAGAGGCATATCGGATCAGACCTTTGTTAAAATCAATCTGTCCATATTTCTCACCGTCAATTGTTATAATGGAAAAATCACCGTTCTGGGTCATATCATCTTTCAGAAATTTTACTCGTATGACCGAACGGTCTTTCAGCTTCTCAGCCTGTTTTTCACTCAGAGGGATCAAAAGGCTCCAGCGTTCATCCGTGATCAGGGTATAAACCTCATCACCGGCTTTTACGGAATCTGATGTTTTCAGATCGGTTTCATGATAAGAATTTTGATCAAAATCTTCTGCGGTTACCGTGTCAATGGTTTTTCCCTCATAATTATCGGTGGAATAAAGAACAATTCCGTCTGACTGGGCTTTACTGATGTTCTGCATTCCATAGCTGATATCAGAGGCGGCAGATGAATCGCTGCTCTCCTCTTCGTCTGAAGTCAGAGGTGCAGAAGAACCAAGTCCGGATTCTGCATATTGAAGAATATTACCCTTCAGTTCGTATTTAAAACTGTAGGTATTATTAAATTTACTGGAATTAAATCCCTTGGAAAAGCTCATCATATCATTGCGGATTTTGGAAAGCTGTTCCTGGCTTAACTGAGAAGAACTCTGTGCTGCCTTCGTGCTGTTCAGACCATACACAGCCCCGGATGCATTGATCTTACTGCCTTCTCTGGCATAGTAGGTAATATAGCCGGAAGAATCCGCTGTATAGACAGATTCCTCACGGATTGCAAGTCCCGTATAAGTTTCATTTCTGGATAAAGGTCCGGATGTAACCTGATAAGATTCAATATGAGTGGTTGTCATATAAAGGATCGCACTGAATGCCATATATAGGAACAGCACTCCAAACATAATGGTTCCGATATTCAGTCCGACAATCTTACGCAGTCTTGCTAGAAGTCCAGGTGTTGCCGGAGTTCTTTTTTTGTTATCAGGCAAGAGTATGCCTCCTTTGATTCCTGTTTGTTTGCTTTTGGTCAGACCGGTTTTTTCCTGTCTGTTAACTTAACATCTACCGTATTGTACCATTTTATAAAGTTAAAAACAAGAAAAAACAAAAAGATTTCATGGAGTTTCAACAGAATTTTAAGAAAAAAGAACGTATTTTCCGAATATCAGTTTGCACTTTTGTAAAAAATGTGGTAGAATAAAAATATTAATTTAGGAGGTATAACCTTATGGCATATGGAAAAATCACCCCAAAACAGCAGGAAATCCTCGATTACATAAAAAATGAGATCCTGAACAGAGGCTTTCCTCCGGCAGTTCGTGAAATCTGTGAGGCAGTCAATCTGAAATCTACTTCTTCCGTACACTCTCATCTGGAAGCACTTGAGAAAAACGGATATATCCGCAGAGATGCCACCAAGCCGCGTGCGATTGAGATTATTGATGACAATTTTAATCTGGTACGCAGAGAAGTTGTCAATGTTCCCATTGTTGGTACTGTTGCAGCAGGACAGCCTGTTCTTGCGGTTGAGAATATCGAAGGATATTTTCCGATTCCGGCAGAATTTATGCCGAATGAACAGAGCTTTATGCTGAAAGTAAAGGGAGAAAGCATGGTCAATGCCGGAATTTTTGACGGAGATCAGGTTCTGGTAAAGAAACAGTCTACCGCATCTGACGGAGATATTGTAGTGGCTCTGGTAGATGACGGAGCTACAGTAAAAACTTTTTATAAGGAAAAAGGCTACTATCGTCTTCAGCCAGAAAATGATACCATGGATCCGATCATCATTCACGGAGATCTGCAGATTCTTGGTAAGGTTTTTGGAATTTTCCGTCTGTATCAGTAAAACAAAAGCAGAAAATATGGCAGAATCAAATGAAAACTGCTGTATTTTCTGCTTTTTCTTTTTTTGTCGCTGTCCTTTTTATAGCTCTGTCTGTTGCCTTTTTATAGCAGGCAGGAGAAAGGTCAGTCATATAAACGATCTGAATGATTTCTGTTATTTTTCAAGAAATTCACTGATATCCAGAACTTTTCCATCTCTCCAGATTCTTTCAAGGTCATAGAAAAGACGGTTTTCTTCATCAAATACGTGTACGATCATATCGCCGTAATCCATAAGAACCCAGCTTGAATTTCTGGTTCCTTCAATCTGTTTTGCTTCAAATCCGGCTCTGCCGAGAGTTTCATCTACATTGTCGACCATGGCCTGAACCTGGTTCTGGTTGGAAGCACTTGCAATTACAAAATAATCTGCAATTACAGATACTTCATGGATATCAATAACTTTAATATCTTTTCCTTTTTTATCATCAAGTGCGCGGCAGGCAAGTTTTGCCATTTCCAGTTCTTTGCTCATGAAAAGACTCCTTTCTGTCTGTCAAAAATTATGATTGCCTGTAACTGTTTCGCTGTCAGAAACTGTAAAAATACAAAACAGTTAAGACTGTCTTTTTATATGAAGATTTTTATAATATAAAAAGGCATCTTTGGTAGCAGTGTCTATATCGTCTTCTGAATCTCCCTCCAGATAAGCCAGAGTATCTGCCAGAATTTTATACATACATTCATCCAGATCTTCAAATGCCAGTTTACGGACAACTGCAAGATTTGGAGCTTTATCACGCTTTGGCTCGATATAATCAGCGATATAAACAATTTTTTCCAGCAATGTCATCTCCGGCTTTCCTGTTGTATGCCAGGTAATTGCTGAGAGGATATTTTCGTCTGTAACATTGTATTTTTCTTTTGCCACATAGGCACCAAGTTTGGCATGAAGCAGGAAAGGATGTGTCTGCTCAAATTCTGAAACAGGGATATTATGCTGGCTGCACATTTTCAGTTTCTTCTTATTTGGAATACACTTGGCACAGTCATGAAGTAATCCGGCTGTCTGCGCAACGATCAGATCGCAGTCATGAACCATGGCAAGGGCTGCACAGGTGTACATGACACCCAGTGTATGGGCATAACGATCCTCATCCAGATATTTGGCAAGTTTTTTCTGCATTTTTATAAAGTCGTATTCTGCCATTGGGAACTCATCCTTTCTTTTGTGTCAGACTGTATATCTGATTTTCTTTGATATATGTGATCACTTGATCCGGGATGTAATACCGTACACTCTTCTCTTCTTTCACCCAGTTTCTGAGCATTTCACTTGAAACATCCAGATTCGTTGTATTTAATGCCAGAAATGTACCGTTGTATTTGACGGAAAGACGATGCATTTCCTTTTCCAGTTCTGCAATTGTAGAATGATTTCTCACTGCAGTAACCAGAATACAGTTCTGACAGATTCGTCCCGGCTCCATCCATGTATCAAAATTATACAGGGAATCTGCACCAATGATAAAATAATAATCGGTGTCCGGATGTTGCTGTTTTAGCATTTCGAGCGTGTGATATGTGTAAGTATAGCCATTCTCATGCATTTCTGCCAGAGACAGCTCAAAATGAGAATTTCCGGAAATCGCTCTGCGAACCATTTCCACCCGCTGTTCATCTGTGGCACGTCCCTGACGGTTTCTTTTATGAGGCGGATTTCCTGAAGGCATAAAAAGAACCTTGTCCAGCTGAAACTGTTCATAGGCTTTTTCACCCAGAATCAGGTGACCCATATGAATAGGATCAAAAGTACCGCCCATGATTCCGATTCGTTTTTTTCTGTTATTCATGAAAAAACTCTCCGTGGATCAAACGATATCAAATTTCTGATCTGTATTGATTATTTCTTTGGTAATACGATTTTCTTTTTATCATCCTTACCTTCACGGTATAAAACGATCTTTTTACCGATAACCTGAACAATCTGGGAATGAGTACGTTCTGCCAGAACTTCAGCCATCTGGCGTGGATCTTCCAGACAATTCTGAAGAACACTGATCTTAATTAACTCTCTTGCTGCAAGTGCCTCTTCTACGGCAGCAGTATTTTCAGGAGTAAGACCGCCTTTTCCAAGCTGAAGGATTGGGTCCATTGTCATTGCAAGACCTTTTAAATAAGCTCTCTGTTTACTTGTCATTTCTTTTTCCTCTGTTATTTTTATCATGTGAAGCGGAAAAGACAGGCTGCAGAACAGATGTCTTTTCCGGTCAGATTATTTATAGTAGTCAAAATCAAATCCGTACATACGGACAGTATCGCCTTCCTGAATACCGGCTTTCTCAAGTTCTTCCAGAATACCGCCCTCTTTCAGGAATTTCTGGAAGAAAGCAAATCCTTTTTCAGAATCCAGATTTGTATATCCAAGCATTTTGTCAATCTTTGGACCTTCTACAATAAAGATGGTCGGATCATCTGCATCCTGCTCTACTGTATAAGGAAGGTTCTCACCCATCAGCATATCCTCAGGGAAGAATTCCTGTTCAAAAACGATTGGTTCCTGCTTACAGTTGTCAAGAAGTTCTTTTACATGAAATAAAAGTTCTCTGACACCCTGACCACTGACAGCAGAGATTGGATATACCTGAATCCCTTTTGGTTCAAATTCCGCTTTCAGTTTGTCAATCGGGCTTTCTTCGCCGTCTTCTGTATAAATACAGTCAATTTTGTTGGCTGCGATCACCTGTGGTCTGGCAGCAATCTCCGGATTATAGGCTTCCAGTTCTTTATTGATCTTATAAATATCATCAATCGGGTCACGTCCTTCTGTAGATGCTGCATCTACGATATGGATAATGACTCTGGTACGCTCAATATGGCGGAGAAATTCATGTCCGAGTCCCACACCTTCGGAAGCACCTTCAATCAGCCCCGGAATATCTGCAATCACAAAACCGCCATTCTCAGTATCAACGACACCAAGATTCGGGCTTAAAGTTGTAAAATGATAATTGGCAATCTTTGGCTGTGCGTTGGTAACACGGGAAAGAAACGTGGATTTACCAACATTCGGGAAACCAACCAGTCCGACATCCGCGATCACTTTCAGTTCAAGGAGAACCTCAAGTTCCTGTGCCGGCTGACCTGGCTGTGCATATTTCGGAACCTGCATGGTTGCTGTCGCATAGTGCTGGTTCCCTTTTCCGCCTCTGCCGCCCTTTAATACGATCTGGCGTTTGTTTTCGCCGGACATATCAGCGATTACTTTACCGGATGCAGCATCCATGATGACGGTTCCTTCCGGAACTTTTAATACAACATCATTTCCGTCAGCACCGTGGCAGCGTTTCTTGCCACCTTCCTGACCGTCTTCTGCTTTATATTTTCTTCTGTGTCGGTAGTCGCCAAGGGTGTTCTGGCCTTCATCTACCTCAAATATCACGTCTCCTCCACGGCCGCCGTCGCCACCGTCAGGTCCACCATTCGGAACATATAATTCCCTGCGGAAACTTACATGGCCGTCGCCGCCTTTACCGGAGCGGATAAAAATTTTCGCTCTGTCTGCAAACATATGACACACCTCTGTCCTTTATTAATGATTCATTGCAAGTAACTTTAATGATTATCTGATCTACAGGTTCTATAGGTCTTTTGATTTTTTATCATCTCTAATCTAAAAGAAAGGCTCCAAACCCTTATTAGATTTGAAGCCTTCCGCTTAACCAGATTATTCTGCTTCTACTGGAACGATAGAAACCTGTTTCTTATCGCGTCCTTTTCTGGTAAATCTTACTACACCATCTTTCAGTGCAAATAAAGTATAATCTTTACCGCAACCTACGTTTTCACCAGCATGGATCTTAGTTCCGCGCTGTCTGTAAAGAATATTTCCAGCTTTAACAAACTGTCCGTCTGCTCTCTTCGCACCTAATCTCTTAGATTCGGAATCACGACCGTTCTTTGTAGAACCAACTCCTTTTTTATGTGCGAATAACTGAAGGTTCATTTTCATCATGTTGTTACACCTCCTTGACTTTTACTGTCAAATATCGATTGTTATAACTATGCTCAATTTCTGTTAATCCGAGAATCAGCGAATCCATGAGAAGGGTTCCCCTCTCAGTAACCGGAGCCGTGAAATGAAAAGATACATAACCGTCATCTTCTTGTACTTCAAACTGATCTTCTGTAAATGCCTCAAGAGAATTTACAGTATTGATCACCAGTACAGAAACAGCAGCGCAGACAATATCCTGTCCTTCCTCTGCATATCCGGCGTGACCTTTCGAAACAAATTCCAGATAATTTCCATTTCTCTTCTTAACTGTAATTGTAATCATAATGACACCAGATTAACCGTTAATCTTTTCGATTTTTACTTTAGTGTACTGCTGTCTGTGACCGTTTTTCTTGTGATATCCAGTTTTTCTCTTGTATTTGTAAACGATAACTTTCTTTGCTTTACCGTTCTCAACTACAGTAGCGGTAACACTGGCATCTTTCACATCTTCACCAGCTTTTAATCCGTCATTGCTTACTGCAATAACATTATCAAAAGTAACGGTTTCACCAGCTTCAACACCGAGTTTCTCAACTCTGATTACGTCGCCTTCAGCAACTTTGTACTGTTTACCACCTGTTGCAATAATTGCGTACATCTGTGGCACCTCCTATAATCTTTACTCGCCAGATATGGTGACCTTTCGGTGCTTGAACCTCTCTGTGCGGCATCTCGTTTATAATAACGGACAAAATTCGATTTGTCAATATGTTTTTTTGATTTTTTTAAAATTTTATTACTGTAAAATGAATGAATTACATGTCAAACGGATAAAATCATCCGCTTCGCTGCCTGCCTGATTCGGTTAAGTAATCGAAAATCCCTTGTCTGATTTACATAATTTTATTATTGCAAACAAAAGCAATTGTTTGGTTAAACCATAAACTTATAATTCTCTTATTTCTTCTATTACAGGCTTACGGACTTTTTTTCTGGTGAGTTCCAGGATATGCAGCGGAGTAATATCTACTGCTCTGGATTTAACCGGATCTTTCCGCAGATATTTCTGAAGCACATGGAACAGCTCATCCTGATGATCCGGATTCTCCATGTTGATAAAGTCAATCAGAATAATTCCGGACAGGTTTCTGAGACGTAACTGTCTGGCAATCTCCCTGGCTGCCTCCAGATTGATCTTACGGTACGTTTCCTGCATTTTCTTTTTGCCTGTGAACTTTCCACTGTTTACATCGATGGACACAAATGCTTCTGTCTGCTGGATCACCAGAAAGCCACCACTGTTTAACCAGACTTTTTCATGCTGAATTTCTTCCAAGGCTGTTTCCAGACGGTGGAGCTTATACAGAGGCAGAAGTTTGTCCTCATAAAAACGCAGCTTCTCTTTTTCCTCCGGACTGTTCGTGTCCAGGTAATCGGAAATCTGCCTGGATATCTCCGGACTGTCAGTTACGATTTCTTCCAGATTGCGGCTGTTGGCATCACGGACTGCGGAGATATAAAAAGGTTCTGTTTTGTACACACAACTGAAACAGGTGCGTGACCTGCCGTCTACTGCTGCCTTCCGGTACACCCCCTTCAGATACTCCAGCTCCTTCAGAATCTCCTCCCTGGAAGCATCCGCCGCATTTGTGCGGACGATAATCCCAAATTCCTTGTCCGGCCGGGAAACCTCCTCTTCCATCCACTTACTGAGACGGCTCCTCTCATCATTGGAAAGTTTGGAGGATAATCCAAACTTTTTATCCCCTGTTGTAAGTACGAGATATTTTCCGGTAAAATTTAGATTGGTAGTTACTGCCGGAAGTTTCCCTTTCATTGCATCCCGGCTGATCTGAACCAGAATCTCATCCCCCGGCTTTAATGGACGGTCACCTTTTCGTACAGAAGTATAGATTGCATTTGAAGCATCGGAAAGCTGAAGGTAGCACCTCTCGCCGGCGGAAATCTGCACAAAGGCGGCCCCGATGTTGGCAGCGATATTCTCTATCTGACCCACATAAATGTTACCCAGAGAGGATTTGCCGCCGACAGGCTCGAAACGCAGTTCCATAATTTTACCGTCTTCTTCGTATGCACATATGTGGCAGAGAGTCTGACGGATTTCCATCTGTGTAATGATCAGTTTACTCAACTTCTTCACCTAACGATTCCAGAGTTACAAATTTATGTTCTTCTTCCGTTCCTTTATCTGCGTATACTTCCAGACGCTTAATGGAGTAAGCAAACTCCGGAAGTTCCACGCCAAGCCATGAAAAGAAAGTATCTGTTACAAGTTCCGGTTTTGTATAATTGGCACTTGCGGAAGCCAGCATCATAAAGATTTTATCTCCCTGCAACTCCATTTTATAGATAAACGGGCGGATATCAATTTCTTTTTCGCTTCGTTTGGTCTTCTTCATTACTTTGATCTCCGGCTGCGCCAGAAACTCAGTGATCTTATCTTTCCAGGAAATTTCAGGTTCTTTTCCCGGACGAAATTCCACATAATAATCGGCTGCTGCCACCAGTGACATTGCCTTGCCTGCTTTCCCGTCCTCAACCTGACGTGTGCTGAGTACGTGGACACCCTCAACCATGACTGCATCCAGACGTCTGGTGATCTCGGAAGTAGGAACTGTTTCTGCAAGTTCCAGATCGAAATACTCGCCAAGACTTTCCGTACCGACACCAAGCGGTGCTGCGAAAGACATGATCATATGCGGACTGTAACCGCCGGAAAAAGCCACCGGGAGATTTGCCCGTCGGATCGCTTTCTGGAAATAACGCATGGTATCCAGATGTCCGACAAATTTAACAGGACCCTCTTTGCTGAATTTAATTCTTACCTTCATAACATACACCTCCGCCATAACGCATAGCACCGCAGCCGGAACATTTCTGACGGCAGTTTGGTGTTACGGTTTCTTTCTTTGCCTGCTCCCATTCGTGGATCAGGAACTTCTTGGTCACTCCTGCATCAATGAAATCCCATGGAAGGATTTCGTCTGTAGAACGTTCGCGGAGTGTGTAGAAATCAATGTCTGTATTAGTCTCTGCGAAAGATTCTTTCCATATATTATAGTCAAAGCTCTCTGACCAGGCATCATAGATCGCACCTTTCTCATATGCTCTGAGAATTACCTTTGAGCAGCGGCGGTCACCTCTGGCAAGAAATCCCTCAAGAATCGTGACATCCGGCTCATGCCAGCTATAGCGGATACTTCTCTGATTTACCTGTGCGCGTATTTCGCTTTTTACAACTTTGGCTTTTTCTACAAAATCTTCTTCTCTGTACATGCCGGCCCACTGGAATGGGGTAAATGGTTTCGGTACAAAGAAAGAGGTACTTACATTGACCTGAACTTTGCCGTTACGTTTTTCCTTCGGCACTTCTTCGTAATAGGTTTCTGCAATCTTCTGTGCAAGATGGGCGATGCCTTTCATATCTTCTTCTGTTTCTGTCGGAAGACCAAGCATGAAGTAAAGTTTAACCTGATTCCAGCCACCCTTGAATGCTTCGCCTGCACCATGAAGGATATCTTCTTCTGTCAGACCCTTATTGATAACATTACGAAGACGCTGGGAACCGGCTTCCGGCGCGAAAGTAAGGCTGCTTTTCTTTACATCCTGTACTTTGCTCATAACATCCAGGGCAAATGCATCGATACGCAGGGACGGCAGGGAGATATTGACTGCGTTTCCGTGGAATTCCTCGATTAAGAAGTTTACCAGCTCTTTCAGCTCGGAATAGTCACTGGAGCTTAAGGAACTTAAAGAGATCTCCTCATGTCCGGTATTCTGAAGCATTTCTCTGGCACTTTCCTTCAATACTTCTACATTACGCTCTCTGGTCGGTCGGTAAATCATACCTGCCTGACAGAAACGGCATCCGCGGATACAGCCTCGCTGAATCTCCAGAGTAACACGGTCCTGAGTTGCTTTGATAAAAGGTACACAGGAGCCTTGATCGCACGGTAGTCTTTGGTAACATCTGTGATCAACTGTTTACAGACTTTCTCCGGCACGCCCTCTTTCGCCGGGGTAAAGGAAGCAACGGTACCGTCTTCTTTGTATGTTACATTGTATAAAGACGGAACGTAAATTCCAGGAATCCGGGAAGCTGCATACAGGAAATCTGTTCTGGAGCCGCCTGCTGCCTTGTTTGCCTTATATGCATCAAACAGAGCATCATAGACAGTCTCTCCCTCACCGATATAAAACATATCAAAAAATTCTGCAATCGGTTCCGGATTGTATGCACATGCACCGCCACCAATCACAATCGGATCATTCTCCTCACGGTCCTTTGCAAGGAGAGAAATATTACTCAGGTCAAGTACCTGAAGTACGTTGGTATAGCACATCTCATATCCAAGAGTGATACCAAGGAAATCGAAATCCTTTACCGGTTCCTGGGATTCCAGGGCAAACAGCGGAATATGCTTCTCACGCATGATCTTATCCAGATCCAGCCACGGAGAAAAGACACGCTCACACCAGACGTCCTCACGTTCATTGAACATATTATAGAGGATCATCATGCCAAGGTTTGACATACCAATCTCGTATACATCCGGGAAGCACATGGCAAATCTGATGTCAATTTTTGGCAGATCCTTTACTACGGAATTGACTTCGCCACCAATATAGCGGGCTGCTTTGTCTACTTTTAGCAATATTTCATCACTTAATGCTAGTTTTCTCATAGTTTTCCTTTCTAAATTATACACACTGCACAACAATATGGAAAATCTTAAAAGTCATACAGTATGAAGTCTTGATTTGATAATACGTCATTTTTCGGTCGAAAACACAGAAAAAAATGTGACTTTTCAGGCCGTTTGGTCAAAAAATAACTTTTTCACGAATACTTAACACTATTTGTCAGGTATTGTAAATTGCCAGCATTATTAATGGTCTTAACAGCATCTGAAACATAAGATATCTGTGCGTACCATAACATAGAAGCTGTCGGCACTAAACGTCATTCATAGCGAAAAATTGACATATCTTCTGATATTATATACATATGAGTCTATAATTTCAAGAATATTATATTCTGTAATAATTCGTTACGTCAGGCATTTCCATGGATTTCGAATCCTCACTTGCATATAAAATTTCATCAGCGAAAGGTTTAATCATAGAAGTCAGATCGATCACTTTTCTTTTTGATTTCACATAAACTTCTTTTGTAAAATCTGTGCTGTAATGGCCAAGACTGGATGAAATGGCTTCATGCTTACATTATACTGAGCAAGTACAGTAGCGTACGTTGTTCTTAACTTAACCTATTGTGCTACTTCAAATAAATTATGTGAAAACCTGTGAAACCGCAAAGAATCCCTGTAGTTATTGAAAGAATAAAATTTTTAAAATATCAATTTCTTGATTT
>NZ_QUDO01000055.1 GCF_003477525.1 Ruminococcus sp. AF41-9 | reverse complement strand
TGATAGTAATGATTTCTGAGTCAGACAATTTTGCATCCAGGATATGCCGTCGGCTGGTAACTTCTGGAGGTGCAAACTGATGATACAATTCGTCAATAATAACGTAAGTAGTTAAAATAAAGTCTTCAAAAGTTGCAATAACAGTGGTATTATTATCTTGGAACTTCAACATAATGATGCCTCCTTTCGTTGTATTCCCTACAAATAGGATAGCACATTTTGTTGAAGTTTCTTTATATTTATTTTATCTAGCACAACGAGTTAACTTACGCCATTGTACAAATTTGAATCCGCATTTGACTTCTCTTACGCTGTTGTGTGTTTTAGTACGTTTTTCCTGAGTTAATAACGATTGTCCTGGTACTCCGTCATTGGTAATGGTACGTCCAAGCTGGCTTTCAATATATATTTTGTTATTTAAAAAATCAATATTCTGATATTTAATCGCAATTGTCTCTGATATACGAAGTCCGGTGGTCACTGTAAGCAGTATAGCCATGAAAATAGTGGGTTCTTCATTTTTGCAGATGTACAAAAGAGTTGATATTTGTTCTACAGAATAGACGTTGGTAAGTTCATTAACCTTTTTGCGAAATGCCTTTTTCTGCTCCTTTGCATAATCTTTTCTGCTGCCACGTCGTTTAGTAGTGTCAAGAGCTTTTACAAAGTCTTCACTTTTCAGATCTTGAAGATATTTCTTTCCAATTACCTTAAGAAAATAGTTATAAATGATGTTTCTGTAAGAAACAAAGGTATTGTATGAAATATCTTTCACATCAACCATATAGTAATACATCCAGTAATCGAAAAATTCTCTTGCTATATAATCATAAGGAGAAAATTCACCGTTATGAAGTTGTGCGATTGCCGTTTCTTTTGCTTTAACAGCCTCTGCTTTGGTATTAAAACCGCCTTTTTGATAATCTGCCTGATTTCCAGATTCAAAAACAAGAGTTACGCGGTAGCAGTATTTATTTCGGGATTTTATATGAACAATGCTGTCGTTAAATTTTCAGGACAGAATTTTCCCATAGAAAAGAGTTTCCCTGACTTCCGGCCGGATAATTTCTTTTATATGCATAGATGAGCACCTCCAGTCAGATGATTGGTAAATGCAATGGCTGGATCCATAGTGCCGGATACAGTTGTTTTGATTTGTTCATGACCATCCATGATGCCACAATAAATATCGAATGTCGTATTGACATTTTTGTGTCCAAGCACTTCAGAAATTTTTTCCAGGGGTGTGTTCAGTTCTATTAGTGCAGTTGCACACATATGGCGTAAGGTATGCATGGAAATGGATGGAAGGTTGCAGGCCTTTGTAATGGATTTAATACCTGCATTAAGCGTTGAATCACTTTTAACATTCCCATATATTCCAAGGCAGACATAGTCTTCAAATTTGCGGTTGCCGGTTTTGGCAATTATGCACTCATTTTCTTTTTTACGGATTTTCAGTTCTTCAAATATAACAGGAGGAACTATCAGGCATCGTTTTGACATATCTGGTGTTTCAACATGGGGTTCTATGGGAAATGAATTGGATGAAAGAATGCAGTTTCTTGAATATGCGGAGTTTTATGAGAATCAGCCTACTCTTCCGGGGGCAAGGGAATTTCTGATTTCTTTAATGGAAAAAGCAGATGTATTTATAGCAACTGCAGTATATCCGGAATTTATGGGTGAACGTATCCGGAGAATTCAGACGCTGTTTCCGGAATTCCCTTTGGATCATATTGTTATGGGTAAAAGAAAAGGTTTGAGTGTTTACAATGCGTATCCTGGACAATGTGAAATTATTTATACAGACCGTGATAAACGGGATTGTATTATGTCCATTATCCAAAAACCTGCCTTGAGACGAGAACAGGTTGCAGACAGAATTGTTTCATTTGAATTTGAAGAAAAAAACAAGGTTCTTGCAGACCATATTGTTTCTGTTGGAAATGGCTCACTGGAAAAAGAAGTAAATGATGTTATTTCATATTTAAAGCTGTGATTTGGAAAGGACCGGGGGATGTTCCGGTCTTTTTCTATTTTTGACAAAAAATGTTTTTTATTACATATTAAAGGTAGTCAACGATGGCATTAACCAGTTCTGCATTGGAAAGTTTCACATCTTTTCCAGACAGCTGCATGTCAATCAGAGTTTCCTGCAGGTGTTCATAAATTCCACAGACAGATTCATAAGGAACATTTTCATCATAAGCATTCTGTAAAAGATCATGGAAACCTTCCTTTTGGCTGTTTGGACTTAGTGGGATTTCTGTTCCAAACAATGTTGATACAATCTGTCCTGCTTTTCCAGAAACTTTTTCATTCTTGCTGTAAAATACTGCTTTGCTTACATCTGTATGTAACGCATCAAGTGCAGGATACAAAAATGTATATACTGGAGGATTCAACATTGGCTCTACCATACGGTTGGTAAATTCATTCTTTGGAGAATCATATTTTATACCAGGTTTACTCAAGCAGCATGGCTGAATAAGAATCAAAAGAAAAGGATATACTTCTTCGCTATCATTTCCTTCTGCTGCGTAATTATCCCTGATGGTCATTGCCACACTTTTGATTTCTTCTAAATCCGAAAGACTTGCATCTCTAAGAGATTCTACTAGATTTTCTTTGACGTCCAATTCAACAGCTGTCAAACCTAATTTACCAGAAACTCCTTTTTTGAAAAACTGACAGTACTGTACGACTTCAGACTCATCAAGGCGTAAAAATGTCTGTGGTTCCTGAAAACGGATGTCGTTATGGTCTATATTTACATAACATGACACAATTCGCATAATGGGAGTATATTCTGAGTTACCAATAATCTTTTTTATAAAAAAATATCTTTTTTTGTCATAATGTATTCCTTTCAACTAAAATAGCGTTCTCTGAACATAACTTCCAATATGGTAGTTCATCCAGATAATTTCGGTAGTTATTTTTCCAGATGTAGACTGATTTTTTAGTTCTACTCTCTTCCGGTCCTTTAGCTTTTCATCATATGAAGGATGGGCATATCCACTTAACATGATTTTTGCTTTGGAATTCAGCAATGTGTCAAGAAGCTTCATGTGATCTTTATCAGTCATCTCATGTTTATACTGTTTTCCGGTTCTTGTGCTAAGCACATAAGGAGGATCAATGTACATGAATACGTTCTCATAATCAAAGCGTCTGATAAGATCCGTTGCCGGCATACATTCGATCTGTGCCTGCTTCAGCCTTTCTGCTGCCTGCAATACCCATGCAGGCAGTTTCTGCTAGTTTAGCAGGGAATAAGCATGTTCTCTTTCCTGTACATCGTTTTTCCATCCGACTTTATAACCGTTCGTACGGTAGCCATGTCCCATCCAGTACTTAATAAGAAAACTAAGTGCCTTTTCGTATGGATCGTCGTAAGTTTGTCCAACAAATTGCTGATCATAGATATATCTGGCATATGGGGTTGCATAAATCATAGATGCTAACTTATTTGGGTCATTTTTGAGAAAGGAAAATAGGTTTACAACATCCAGATCTAAATCATTAATAGTCTCAATAGCAGACAGTGACTTTGTAAAGAATACGGCTCCACTTCCAAAATACGGTTCCAGATAAGAATGATGTTCGGGAATATATTCGCAAAGCTGTGATGAAATTCTCCACTTACTGCCGGGATACCGAAATACAGCCCGGCAGGGATTTGTATTACTCATGATGTGTACCTCTAATAATTAGGATTATTATACTGATATTGTGGTTCTGAGTACTGATACTGACTTTGACCATAATTATCACTTGGTCGTTGCTCATATTGGTCACCAGTATATGCAGGGTTTTCTTGAGAATAACCCGGAGCCTGTCTTTGTTGGTTTTGCTGTCTGACGTTGCTTAAATACTGTGCATATGTCTGCTGCCCCTGTAAGATAGTCTGGTAGGCATTGACCATTTCCCAGTTACGGATATAAGCATCTGTTCTTTTCAACAATCCATACAAATCCATGTCATTCAGATTAATGAAAACAGATTTTTCTTGCTGATAGGAACCACCTTTCATGTAGTAGCCACCTGTGTGGTTCTGAACCCGGATACCATGTCCATTAGAAATAGAGATATACCATGGATTATTTAAAACAGTACCATCCTGCTTAAAAGAATGCCTGGTAATGACAAACTTTTGTGCAATGGAATACCCATTTGTATCAGGAGTACCGAAAATTTTGTCAGAACTCCATCCAAAGTCCTGAAATCCAGCTTCAATACGTGTCAGAAGAAACTGTACCTGTTCTGGTGCAAGATTGAACTGTGTGATAATGTTGTTCTGCCCAGTGCCATTGGAATAATCCTGAATGGAAATGCCAATAAGGGAACTGACCTTTGTATTTGTTTGATCAGATTCTCCCTTTGCATGAATCTGCGCATAATGTTCAATCGGAGCAATATGAAGTTTGTCATAAAATGCAATTAGTTTTTTATTAGTTTGTATTTTTGCAATCTGGTTTGTTGGAATAATAGTAGATGCCATGTAAATGCCTCCATTTCATATAAAATATTGGTTTATTTGTAATATGGCATCTATGGCATTTGCTGGCGAATTTTTATAAGAAAGTTTTCAAAAAGGGAACCTGATTACTCAGGCTCCCCACAGAAGGAAAAATAAATTTTAAGCTGAAAGAATGGTATGAATAAGTGCTGATTCTTCAATGCTCAGATCGGTTCCGTTCCACAAATTTGTTACAGCAGAAACAAATAGTGAATCCTGTTGCGTGGAAAGATATTTTCCAAGAGCGGACCAGGTATGTTTCATGGTATAACTGTCGGCACAGATTGGATTATCATTTTGGTTTGCACAGAGTTCAGAAATGAGAACTGCCACATACTGGGAAGTATCATTTTCGTCTGAGATAGCCAATCCAGGAGTAATTGTTTTGACAAATTTAACCAGATATTTTTGATTCTCTCTGGTAGTTTCCATGCCAAAACGGTTTGCCATAAGAGCGGCAATCCATTTATTAAAATCGGATAAATGGAAAAACTTATTTAGGAAATCCGCTACTTTTTTGTCATCTTTTTCATATCGAATTACGAGCTGAAGAATAACATTCTTAAACTGTGTGCTGTCACCATATACCCTGCCCATGTATTCTGTACAAAAGTCAGCAAAATTATCATCGAACAGACCGATTACTTCCAATGCTCTTCTTAATACGTAATAATTCTGTTTGATGGCAGATGCATATGGAGTAAAATGCTGTCTGGCATAAGAAAGAACCTGTTTCTTCTGGCTGTCCGTCCATCCGTCTTTAAACATACCTGCTATCATATAGATATATGCAAACATAAGATCAGACTGCTTACAGGATCTTGCGATATCCATGCAGGGTGCAAAGAAATCTTCTGGATTAGATGCCTGACCAATTGTTTCAAGCCGTCTGGACAGTTCTGGGTTTAATTCATGTCCCAATTTATTTCTGTTTCTGTCAGACATAGCTTTTAATTCGTTGAGTTCACTTTTGGCATTAAGCCTCATTTTTTCAACAGTACCGATATTCTTGGTTATTTTTGCAGTACGTTTTAAGGAAGCCATATCCATTTCCATGGTCTTCTTGGTCTCCGGTCTTCCGGTAATCCATGCTTCCATAGTCATCATTCGCATAGAATTGATGTAAATCTGGAAACTGATTGGAGTATCTGCCGGATAGCTCTTATCGAATTTGACGGTTCGGGTAGCAATACGGCGGTTTGGAAGATTTTTGGTACTTCCTCGTCCAAGAAACATTTCGATACCAAGAGAATTGGTTGCTTTATCCAGTTTATATTTATCACGGATTTCTTCAGATTTATATGGAAGCTCTGTACCGGCTGGAATCAGCTGGCTTACATATTCTCCTCTCAATCCAAGGTTAATGGTATCATTTAAAATAGTGCTGGTGTTAAAAGCAACACCAGAAACCGGTTTGCTGACAGGTGTATCAGTAGCCTCTGGAGTACCTGGTTCTTCCAGCTTTCTTACATTGTACTTATGAAGACAGTAATGATAATATACTGCCCCTCTTGCAACGGATAAATCCGGATCACTGGTTGTCAGGGGCTCAAAACCGAAAAATTCTCTTAGCCGCTTCTGGATAAGATAAAATTTGGTCATACCGCCATTTAAAATAACGGCATCGATTTTTACATCTTTGCCACATTTATCCATAACATCAAGAATGGGATAAATGATGTTATTTACTTCTTTCTCATCCATATGCTGGATTTTTGAAACATCACTTATTTTATATTTTTCTCCCACAAGTGGGGATACAATTCTTTCTACATCGGATTTTGTATAGGTATCCGCATAAGCGTAGGAATCATAAAGGTCAATATCCATAACTTCCAGCTCATAATCTTCTGGAAGTTCTACATCAGACATTCTGGCACTGTCATAAGCCTGTGATAAATCTACTTTCAGCTTTTCAGCCAGCTTTCTTAATTTGCACATGACTTCTTCTTTTCGTTTAATGCTGACTTTTATGCCATTAATCTCTTCAAAACGTTTTAACATATCTGCTGCCAACAGTTCATCAAAATTGTCACCACCAAGTAAAGTGTATCTGCTGATAGCAAGGTCTTTAATATTCAGGAGCCCGGTATCAGTATATCCTACTTTATGAATGGTAACATCCAGAGTTCCACCGCCAAGGTCAAACACGAGAACATTCTTCTCTGTATCCAGAGATAACAGATCAGAAGGAATTTCACCACATTCCTGCATCCGCATGAAGTCATAAATAACTGCTTTCGGCTCGTAGAGCAGGACATCGTGCATATTTTCGACATTGATTCCTGCTTTTCGTGCAGCATCAATGGTTGCCTGGCACTGGTCAGAATCAAACGAAGCCGGCACAGTGATAATAACATCACTTAATTCATTCTGAAACAGTCGTTTCTTGGCAGAGTTGATCATAAAAGAAAGAATTTGAGCAGAAACATCAGAAGGTGTCTTGTCTGGAATTTCTTCTACCAGAGGAACCTGATCTGTCGTTCCCATTAAGGATTTTACAGATTTGCAGACATAACCGGCACGTGTTCCGTATCTGCTTTTGGCATAATCACCAATATCTGTAACAATTTTGCCTTCATTGTTTTTGTAATAGAATACAACGGAAGGCAGCAGAGGATTTCTGGACTTGCTGCCCATATCATTTTTTCTGTCAAGTTCCAGTACGATGGGACGCATCACATTGTTCTGGATGTTTCCATAAGCAATAACAGAGTTAGTGGTTCCGAGGTCAATTGCGGTATAATACTGTTTTTCAGACATGTTAAGCTCTCTCCTATTCTTCTTTTTCTCTTACAGTTGGAAGTGAAATGATGGTATCTTCATACTTCCATCCAGGTTTTTCAACGATTACGTCTTTCTTCTCACCGGCATAATGGAATGGTTCTCCAATGTAGGTGTATTCGGCCAGGTTTTCGACTTCTGTAGAGAATTCCCTTCCGGTAGTATCAATCGGTTCGATTCCACTGTCTTTAATAAAATTCAACAACTGCTTAAACACGATGGTTAAAGGAAGAAGCTGTGGTGGAATTTTAACTTTATTTTCTTTTAGGGCAGCAAGTCTTCTGTCAACCAGCTCAATACTGTCTAAAAGATGTCCGTAAGCATCAGAATTCATACTGGTATAGAAAGAAGCAATTGCTTTATTTTTTGCTTCTGCAGCAGTTTCGTCAATGGTCTCATTTAATTCATCCAGTGTGGCCTGTACCAGTTCCAATGAATTTTTACAGTTGTTATATTTGAACATGAGCTGTTCGTATTCGTTACCGGATGCCATTCCCTCTGCTTTTGCAGATTCAGAGAGGATATTTTCGGTTTCCAATAACACATCTTTGGCAGATTTCCGTTTCCGGGTCAGGCCATTTTCTTTCAAAAGCTTATCTCGAAGATTCCTCAGGAGCTTATCACAGTAACGTGCCCCAAAAGTAAAAGCAATTGGCTGATAAGTATCGTTTTTCAAATCCGGATCGACAAGAATCATAGATATAACCATACATTTGCCGATAAAATAAATTCTGCCGTTTTTTCGGTCTCGCGGATTCAGGTTTTCTGTAAATTCCGAAAAATGGGAAATAGCTTCAGTATTTCCGTCCAGTGCACTTTTTAATAATGTCACACCATTTTCGATAATATTAAGGACATACCGCCTTCTATCTTCGTTGTCAAGGTTGCTGCTGTGCAGAACTGCCCGGTAATCATCATAGGATATTCCGGTTTCTTTGATAAACGTTTTCTGAAGTCTGTCATAAGTTTCATGTGGATGTAAGCCTGGGTATAGCAGACTTCCGTAAATAGCAATCCATTCATAAGTGGATTTATGCCGGCCTTTTCCATACTCTGGCATTTGTCCTTCAGCAATTTTGAGTTCTTCCTCCATTACGGATTGATAAATCAAATCATATTTCATTGTGTTGGCCCTCTTTAAATAATATTTTTCACTGTTAACAGTCTGTGTAACACAGACATCTGGAAGCAGTCTGTCAGCGGCATAATTAAGTGGTAATTTGCTTTTGACAGGATGAGTGTGTAATAGATACAAAGAATCTGGCATAAGCTGCCTAATCATCATGAGTGTTTCAGATATGGATGCATGAAGACTGTATGTATCAAATAAAATAGAAACACATCCTTGCCGGTTCTGTTCCTGTCCAATGATAATGCACCCTTTTTCCGGTATTGTTTCACTAATATGAATATTTGGAGTGTACACCTGGTATCCCATGTCGGAAAGTGTATCTGCCACTCTCTGACTTTGGGGTTCTAAGTAAACTGAAACATCTGGAAATGTAGAATTCAGGAAATAAAACAAATCCAGATGCTTGGGAATGCTTCGTGAAACCAGGTAAACACCATGCTTTTGTCCCAGGTGCTTAGAAATCATATCTTTTAGTCTGGAATATGGATCCTGTTTGCTAAAATTACCAGCTCCAGATAAAAGGTCATCCCAGACCTGCTTTTCCTGATAAGCGTTTGGGATATTCATAAGAACCGTATCCGGATGGATATCTTCAGGTAAACGTAATCCATTCACTCCAAACATCGAGGTGATACTGAAATCTCCGGTATAAAGGATATTGTGGTGCAGGGTGTTGATATAGATCATGACTGCTCCAGGCATATGTCCGGCTGGCAGCAGGGTAAAAGTACAGTTGCGGATAAGAAATGGTTTTATAACAGATTTGGTATGGATTCTTTCCATAAGAATCTGTGCTTTCCGGTAACGCTCATTTTTGATAATGTCAGATTCCTTACGACCGGATATACGCCCAAATTCAAGAAGCTGTGTATAAATCAACTTCTTAGTTGCTTCTGTTGCGATGATTTCGGCGTCGGGCGCAAGAGAAGCGATTCTTGCCAGGGATCCGATATGATCATAATGTGCATGGCTGATTAAAATCAGATCAAGATCTGCGTAATCATTCAGCTCATATAAAAGTCTTTCATAATCAGGATAGAGCTCTTCACCTTTTAATCTGGCTCCACAGTCTAAAAGTATATGTATGCCATCTATGGAAAGATAGTATGCAGAAGCTCCTATTTCATTTCCACCGCCCAAAGGGATTAAAAAATCACTCATAGTTCATCTTCCTTTTTCTAGTCTGCCATTATTATAACAGAATACGGTCAAATACACCATATTTCTGCTATAACAATGACTGTTTTTAGTGAAATATGTGAAAATGGATTTTATCAGGCAGATAATGAAAATGCTGAAAAATCAAACAGTTCTCCGATGGAGAAATTGTTTTTGGGTTTCAGGGCTTCAATTACATGCTGAAGTGCTTTCTGGCATTTAGTCTCATCCCTGACAATGCTAAATAAATCAGCGGTGTTTCTTGCATCTGCAAGAGCGTCATGCTGACGTCCGCAAAAATCTTCTCCAGCGTACATAACCGCATCTTTTAAGGAGATGTTATGCTCAAGCCCGAGGGTATGACCATACTCTGCCTGGAAATCCAGCCAGGGAGCAGTCATATACTTTTGATTCTCGGACGTTAACGGAATCTTTTTCATTTGAATTTCTTTTGAAAATTGAGTAAAATCATTTTCGCTCCACTGGATGATCTGAATTTCATCCGGGATATTGTTGCACCAACTGAAAAACATGTCCAGTGCATCTTCAAAATAAGGGGCTGATTCTGTCATTTCTGTTTTAATTCCCGTAAGTTTTTCATATTTTCTTTCAATACGGGAATTTAAACGAGGCTTTACAAGAGTTACAAAACTTCCAATTTCCTGGTATTTTTCATCCAGTAAAACAGCTCCGATCTCAATCACTTCGAGTTTACAAAGCTCACGTTCTGCTGTATGTACAGCGGCGATAGGATTCATTTCAAGATCAATAACAACATATTTCATGGTAGTTTCCTCCTGAGTTTGTTATTTCGGTACAGCCCCTGCTTAAAAGCCTTACCGATAATTTGATGATATGAGTATAGCACAGCCTTACTCAGACATCAATGTCAATGCAGTACGAAAAGTAGGAGAAAAACGGGTGTCAACGAAGTACGAAAGGCTGGATTTTCAGAAATTAGATTATATGGTATAAGAATAGATACAAGTTACCGTACACTGCAAAAAGAGGAGGAAATCAATATGCAGAAGAAAAGAAACATTATTTCATTGAATGAAACTTATAATGAAGTGGACACAAGCAAGTATATCAAATCCTATATGTTTATTAAAGGATTTGCTGTGGCCAAGAATCTGAAGCAGACCCTGATCGCGTTGGCTGTTGCGAGACACTTCCATAATGGGCAGTACCGTAAAGATGGAATGCCGTACATTGTACATCCACTGAAAGTCTGCACAACTTTAATGAACTATGGCATTGATGATGACGTTACCCTTGCTGCCGCCCTGCTACATGATTTGCTAGAAGACTGCAGTGACAAACTTCCATTAAAAGGACGAGAGCTGATTACCGAATATCATCTTTCACAGGAGGTTTTGGATATTATCACACTTCTTACAAAGGAGTCAGGATTGGATGACTATGAGCTGAGTGTGTATTTCAAAAAAATTGAACGTAACTGCCAGGCTGCATTAATCAAACTCAGTGATCGTCTGCATAACAGTACCAGTCTGTATACTTTTAGCTTCGACCGGATGCGAAAGTATATAAAAGAGACGAATGATTTTCTCTTGCCTATGGCATCCTATTGTAAGAACTATTATCCGGACTATACAAATTCCTTTTCTATTCTGAAAAGCAATATCTACTCACTGAATAACAGCATGCGGATCATGATGGAGAAATTTGATCAGTCGGAAAAATTCATATCAAAAGAAGTTCATACAAAAGGAGTCCAGGAGGGATAAGCGTATGTACGAACGAAAATGTCCAAATTGTGGTGGCGATAAGATAATCTTTGAAAACGGACATTTTAAATGTGCTTTTTGTGATGCTGTATTTGCTGATAAAACATCAGATAAAGCGACTTTTAAATATGCAGCACAAGTGTATCAGGCAAAAGAACATTTAAAAGTAGGAAATTTCGAAAGGGCTTATGAGATTTCTTACAAGTTAAGTGATCTGCATCCTACAGATCCCAGTCCTTATGCAATCATGCTGCTTTCAATTACATCAAAATTAACAGTATACAAATTACCTGAAGACAAAAGAAATGAAGCTGCTGATATATGGTGTAAAATGGAACAGTTGAATGCAATAGCTCAGCCAATGGTTGTGTATGCTGAAAATATGTTTCAAAAAAAGATGAATATGGTGAAAGAAAAAGTTATTTGCGCTGCTTTTTTCATTGCTCTTGGGGTTATTATGCTTATATCTGCTTCCTGCAAGTATCCAGCGTGGAGCCAGCTATTTGTTGTCCTTGATCTTCTTTATACCTGTTATTATTGCTGGATAAGTCAACTGTCCAACATAATATCAATATATCAGATGGAAAACAATTAACCTGGAAAGGTACATAACCCATTTCTGACGCCATTATATGACTGTTTATGGAACACATTAAAAGATGATCGTTAAATGTATTTGTTGCCACTGCACTTTTTGAAGTGTACAGTTTTTGTTTCATCTTATTTACTACGCTGTCTGGAAAATACTTCTACCAGACAGCGTTTTTTATTCTCTCAGGCAATTTTCAGTAATTTAAGTATTTTGCGTAGAACGAGAAAATACTTATTCTGTTATAGCACCATTTAATTTTAAAACATACAAATCTTTTTCACTTAGATCCGAATCAGGATGAAGATTTCTTATTGTTGAACCATCTATGTCTAATCCTGGAACATAATAGATAGTTTTATCACAGTTACTGATATCATTACAGTTAATTGTTGTTCCATCTTCTCCAACAAAGGTACCGGATAAAATATAAAATTTTTCCCACAATATTTTAATCACTTTTTTACATGCTAATAAGTATTTATGCTTTTTTACAACAGGATGATCTATTATGTTTGTTGAAAATGGTTTCCAATATTTTATAGTACCGTCATTAGAAGCTGTTATGACCTGTTTCTTATCTGGCGAATCAGCTTTTTCGTCAAAACATATGCACGTTACAAGTTTTGTATGACCTTCCTTACTTAAAGGTTTTATATACGCTTCTTCTGCCCCATGCAAAATTGAAATACAGTGCCATGTATTGACATCATAAATTTTTACGCTTGATTTTCCAAATGGAACAGCCATGATTTCCCCATTAGAAGTAAAAGCAATCGATTGAACAAAAGTATTCGATTCTAGTATAGCTATACAGGATAAAGTTTCCATTTCACGTATTTCCACTTTCCCATCATCCCAGGCTATTGCCATATATAAAAAATCCGGGCTACAGGAAACAGTAGTTACTTTAGACGAATACTGCTGATACATGATATCTGGACTGCAAATAACATCTGTTGCAGGATCATACTGATAATTATCTTCCTTAAAATAATTAAGAGTTCGATCTACAGTGTTCTCATGATATGGTTCCTGATATTTTTTTACGTAATACAACCTTTCGTAAGTTTTAGAAGAGAATTTTTCGATATAGTTACCATTGCAACAAAAGATGCATTTACCATCTGCCGAAAAAACAGCTTTATCCGTCTTTTGATGGAAAGTATTTAATGTAAATACATCAAACGAATCCATACGCATAACTTTAGGAGCAGCATTTTCTAAAGTTATCAAAAGTAGCTTGTCATCTGGACTGAATTCCATATATGTAATATGGGTATTAGAGATTTGTATCGTTTTATCCACAGACAGATGCAGTGAATAAATATAAATAGCACCCGTTTCTTTCCCTAATGCAGCCAATTTCTTTGAATGGGAAAAGACTTTATAACTAAACTGTTCCCTGCCTGTTGATGGGTCTGCCGTTATTTTATTCAGATTTGAATCATAATAAGCCTGTCCTTCTCGTCTGGCAGACACAAAAAGCCCACCAGGTAGAACTTTTATGCTGTCTATACATCTGGAACCTGTGTTGTAAATGGAAAATATCTCTGTTTTATCTATTGATTTTAAATTATTGAATTTCATGATAAATATGTTGGCATCCGCATCTCCAATAACAGCTGTGCAAATATTGTTTTCACATAAAATATCAATACTTGCTATGACTGATGGTAATGAAGCCATATTATAACATCTGTTCTCTTTATAATTAAATAACCACATTGCTTTATTTGAAAATCCAATTGTCAAAAAGGCATCTTTATTAATAAATTTTAATGTTGTTACGAAAGTGTTGTCCGGTACAGATATTTGCATATACAGCTCTTGCTCATTTTCAACTCGATGAAATCTTTTTCCTTTAGAAGGAAAAGTAAGCTGTTTCAGAAGTTTGTTAAAGGATATGATTCTAATTAATCGGGTATCTGCAACAGCCAAATAATTTCCTGTGGAGTCAAAACATAAAGAAGTAAATACGCTCCCAAAAAGAGATTTTTTAATGTCTGTTTCAAAAAGTGGAACTGCACACGAAAATGAATCAAGATTATATATAACAAGTACGTTTATCTGGTTGTCTATGAATGCTACGTATTTCCTATCTGGAGAAAATGCTATAAGCTTAGGGTACAAATCGCTTCGTACGTAACCTAAGTTAGTCTTTTTATCAGACTCATTATGTAATATATCAATCTTAACTGTTTTACCCAGAATACTGCTATGAGCAAGAATCATTTTATTCTTCATATCGGAGAGACCATAGCATGCCATTTTATACTGGGTCTTTAATGCATAATTTCCAGATTCATAGATATACACTCCCAATGTGGTTGAAACCAGCAACTCGGTTCCATTACCTATATATTGAATGTTGTTAATTGCGTGTTTAAGATTAAGTACTGTACGTATATATTTACGTGTTTTTAAATGCCATAATTTTACTATACCTGCAGAATCCCCAGTAAGAAAATATTGTCCGCATGGAGAAACTTTAATACAGGTAATTTCTGAAGTGTGTCCGTAAGGAAAAAAAGTCTGCTTAGTTACAAGAGATCCATCCAAAGAGCTACCTTTTAATGACATTCCATTAAAATTACACCTGCTTAGATCGAGTTTTGATAAATCCAGATTATCTAAATTTTTATGAGCCTTTTCAAACATCGTAAGCAGATTAACTATTGCAGTCCCAACGGATTCTTCTTTAGAAAAAATTCCTTTATATAAAGACAATACTTTTGTTAACAGAAGTCTCTTTTCATCTGGAACAGCGGTCTGTCGTTTGATATCAATAAGTATTGACGTATTTAGGTATTCTCCTAATATTTCACCAACAAAGACCGCAATTTTTTCATTAAGGAATCCGTCGTTTAAGACAGTTAAACATCGTAATCCTGCATTTTTATCTGACATATCTTCTGCGATATATAGAGCCATTTTCATAACAGTAATAAGTTTCATGGAAGCAAAGAAATCCCTGATATGTTGATGAATAAATCCATAATCCTGATTGTTTACATAAAGAATGCCTAAGGAATATACGCAATAATCAATAATTTCCTGCATGGAACCGTTATTATTAGAAATCAGAGCAAGTAATTGATTAGCGTATGTTTTTACATTTATGCTTCCATCATTTCCATTATGGTAATCACGAAACATGGAAATCCCATATTTACCGCAAATATCTGTTTCGCAAGTTCCGGTTAATACAGCAACCATTATTTTCTGTATAGTTTCCAAATCAATGGTATACAGGTCATTTTTTTCCATATACCATCCAAGTTCTGGTATAAGAAAATCCAAAATAAACCACTGCATTTTTTCTGTAATACGATTGTAAACATGTGCACTGACTGTAAGGATCTGTTCTGCATGGATAGTACTTATTCTTTTACGGAGCGAATACATAGCCGTTCTTTCATTAAAAAAATTGTATAAAATTTCTCCAGGAGTTGATACTTCTGATTTGAAAATTAAGCTACAATATAATTTTAGAAAAAATGGCACTCGTAGCGTATCCAATAATCGTGGATTCTGCATAACATCATGAGATGAAATATTATTGTCCTTCAGATACTGTTTTATTGTAGTATCATCAATTCCCGAAAGATAATATTTCGGAAAGTAAGCTCCGAAACTGACAGCCTCATCTGCACGGCTTGTAATTACAACTGTGACATTACTGTATTCCTGCAGTTCCCGTATTTCGTTTATGATTAATTCAACTACTGTCGCAGAACTCTCCGCAAAAGCGAGTTCTTTTCTGGATACTTCATTAAGTCCATCTAGCAAAAGAAGATACTGTACTCCATTATCTTCTTTTAACAAATGGTTAACCGTACTTACAATATCGTCCTGCTCATAACTATTACTGTTTCCAAAGACTTCTCTAACTGCATTTTTATCTTCAGTTAACATTTCGCCCTTTTGCTGTGCGGACTTTATAAGTAAGTATATATATCTTTGTATAAAAGTAGAATGCCCTTCTTGGTAGGCCTTTCCGCAAATATCAGGAGCTTTCGACAACTCAATAAAGAGAGGGATAGTTATTTTTTCTGAATATTTTGTGGGATACATTTGCCCTTTATAAGTGTCTTGCATAATTGAATAAAGAGCAGTAGTTTTTCCAGAACCGCCCTCTCCAATCAAATACATATCCCCAATGTTATTAATATTTGCAATAACCTGGGCTAAAGGCAATTCTTCGGAAGTACTTTTAGTGTGGCATTTTATAGGGAAATTATAAGATGGTTCCCATTCCGAAGAAGTAAGGGGCATAATATTCTTATCAATTTTTAGATTGGCAAACCGTGAAGCCGGTTCCTGACTTTTTTCATACCAAAACAATCCAACATTCCACATATTATTAGCAATGGATGTCCCTGTTTGTTCTTCTATTTCTATTGGATCAAATTCATCGTCATACGGATCCCTTTCTTTTCCGATACAAGTGTCTCCAGTTGGCTGCTGATAACCACTTTGAGTTACTGTTTTGTTGGATATAGTGCCTATTTCCTGAGATGGAATATAATTTTTATCCTGCTGTAAACGTTCCAGATTTTCTTTGAATATAGTTGCGTTTTGATAACGTTCATCTGGATCAAACTGGCAGGCAGTATGAATAATTCTTTTCAAACCTTCCGATTCAATGGAAAGTTCCGGTAAAGTTCCATTTATCCTTTGATCAAAAAAGTTACATACAGATTTTTTTCCAGACAACTCGTAAAGAACCAAACCAAGAGAATAAATATCTACCCTATGGTTATATTTCCTGCATAACCATGGATTCATTTCTCTTGCCTTATAGTATTGTTCCGGCGCACAGTAGGCTTCCGTTCCGATTTCAAATAATTTTAAACTTGTTTTGTGTATAGCAATTCCGAAATCACCAAGACAGTAATTTCCATGGTAAAAGTAAATATTTGCAGGTTTAATATCTCTATGATAAATTTCCTGAGCATGCAGGTTTTCCAGTGCTGTACAGATATCGATTCCTAACTGTATCACTTTATCCGTATGGTCTTCTGTCTGTTGGAAGTCTTTTATGGTATTGAACAAACAGTCGGCTAATGGCATTTTAAGGACATAGTCTACTCCTACTCTATTGAAATCAGGACAGATCCAGTCTAATAAGTCTGTTCCATCCAGTGGAATTATATTTGGACACCGGTTAATACCATCGTACTGTAGTTTAATTTCAGACTCAGCACTGTTTTCGAATTCATTGCTGCGGAGTTTTACTTTTAATTGATTCTTGGAAAGTTCCAAGTCAGATGAATTACATTCCTGTGTAATGCCAGAAATTATTTTTAAAGCGACAGCTTCTTCAGATCCAGAACCGGATTTTGCAATTACTTTATATACGTGGGACATTTTCAGGGATCCTGTTCCAAGCAGGGAAAAATTTCCATATTTATTTAAAATAGCCTGTTCTCTTGCTCTTTCAATAGCTTCAAACTCTGCTTTTGAAAATTCTTGTTCTGTATAGAACATTTTTTGTCCATGCGTTCTCATAACGATCCTCCTTCGTTTGACAACATTTTTTCTGTTTCTTTTTATATATGAAGCATATCTGAAGTATTACAATAAATATTATTTTTAATCAAACGTATAAAATACGCTTCCAACTGCTGTAAGATCATCGGATGTTCCGTTTTGTACTGCAACATTTATAAGTGACTTACAGTTGTTCATGGTTGTGCTTTTTATATTTACTGCTTTTTGTAGATCCATTTCATCACAGGATTCATATATTCCATCTGTTAATAAAAAAATCATGTCGTTATTTTTCAATGGAATCCAAGGCGTTTCTAATGGGGTGAAATCATAGCAATACAAGTCTTTACCAATATAACCAGTTAATTTCCGTCTGTCATATTGATATTGTGGGTCTGTTTTGGTGTAATATCCGTTTTTTAAACATATCGCAGCTACGGTTTGATCCTTGGTAATCTGTAATAATTTTTGATTCCGATACAAATAACCTCGAGAATCTCCTGACCAGAAAAATCTGGCTACAGACTGTTGGCAGTCAATGATACAGGATACGCCCGCTGCTCCTAATATGGACGACGGATTCCTCACAATGCGGTTGTTTGCTGACTGATAGGATGTCCGCATCAATGTAGATACTTCTTCTTCTGTTAGATGGTCCTTTGATTTCATATAACTGGAAAAGAATTCCTCCGCAGTGTAGAGTGCTGCTATTTCTCCAAGAGATCCGCCCCCCATACCATCTATTGCTGAAAGTATGATATATCTTGCTCCTGATTCTGTGGAATAAGTATACTGAGCTGTATCATCTGAACTGGATTTTTTATAATACGGCCCAATCTGAAAATTATCTTCATTATTTTGACGCGAAAATCCTTTTTGTGTGATACCAGATACTTCGACATGTCCTTTAAATTTTTCCATACAGTATGACAGGGCCTCCTACTATAAACATATATTTTTCTTTATAGGTAAAACGATAAGTTTTTTCTTTATCAAGGCAGAGATTTTCATGAATATTTTCTATTGTATTATCATCATTTATTTGAAAAAAATCACTCTGTGCAGATTCCGAAATAATAAGATAATACTGACCACCAATAAACTGGAGTACTGCAATTTCCTTTAAATTATCGTCAAGGACAATATCGTTGTTCCCGGTCAGATTCCCGATTTTCACATCATTTTTTCGGAGTCTGCATAAGTTCCAGTCAGAGTGATCTGAAGCAAACAGGAAAGCTTGTGGGTATTTCGTTTCTTTAATTGTAAATATATTTGTTAAATCATGTTCGGCTTCTAATGGAAAAGTTCCTCTTTTCATTTTCTGGTTGTTAAAGAACGTTGGGGCCAAATTAGGAAGTCCGATATAATACAGACAGTCATGCATGGAGGTGATCATCCCATGTTGTCTACCTATAAATGTTAACGATGAATCAAAGCTTACATAAGGCTGGTTATCTTCCGTGCTTCTCCCAACAGAATATTTTTCATTTGGAATCATTTCTTTTTGTGGATAACACTGTATAGAATATTTTTGATATACAATTAAATATTTCATGAGTGGTTTTCCTCCATTTCCTGTGCTATGAAAGACACAATATAATCAAATAATTGTTTTTCTGGATATAAATCCAGAATCTCCTGCAGATTTTCTGTTACTATTGGCAGACCTATCTCGGCAACCGTAGATTTGATCCATTCAAATACCTTTAAGGAATGAAGAGCATTACAACATGGAGATTTACGAATGTATTCTTTATTAATCTGCTCTTTACTTTTGTTTCTCCGTATAACGTCGGATGGCATCTTGTATTCATGTTCATAATATAATGTTTCATATTCAATGAGTTTTTGGTTTAAAACTGCTTTAAGCTTTTCTTGATCCGTCTCGTCATTTTCAAACTGGATATCGTCGTTTTGTTCTACTGCATTTTTAAAAATTGTAGAAATACAGTCCAATTCATATAGTTCGGCTGCCTTTTTAGGAAAGTCATCAACCTCTAGCTCAGCACCAGTTTCTAAGGCATTCCATATAATACATTCACCGATTCCTCTTCCATATATAGGCTCTTCCTTACATGTTTTAAGGAGCATATTTACTCCGGTAAGATCTCTGTTCAGAATTAAACCAAGTACAATTAAATCTTTTCGGCTGATTGTATGGTAATCTGTATCTACTAATTGTGTCTGTTTGGTCTTTTGCGGAAGAGCCGCATATATTATTTTTACCAGACTGTTTTTCCATCGTCGTTTAGGCCCGGCTGAAATTCCAAGTAATGAATTAAGAGAAGACGTGTAAGAATCTCTGTGATTTACTACATTTTTGTTGTTGACATCATATTGTGTTTCAAAATCGGAACATAAAATATCATATAGTTTCTGATAATCGTAAATAAAACTATCAACATGCTGCTTGATAAAAGTTAAAAAATCAGCATCGCTATTCCCTACTTTATTCAATAATAATTTTTCCATATTTTTTGAATCAGAAGACGGATCATGACTTAATACAATTACACCTTCTTTATTTTGTGCTTGTATCTTCTGCTGGATTACCTGGTTTGTTTCTTTGATAAGTTTTTGAGCCTTTGCAAAAGAGTAATTTCTATGGTTCAGCATGTGTATATATACCGTATCAACAAGAGTATTTTTATTCTCAGATCCTTTCACATACAGTGAATGTTTTCCAGCACATGCAAGAAGCTTATTGGTTTCTTCGACAGTGTATTTTGCCCAAAAAGCCAACTTGATGACATCATCTCTGTATTTAGGAAGTCCTTTTCCATTATGCCAGTTTATAATAGTGCCTCTTGCACGGTTCAATAAAACGCAAAAAGCCTTGTGCGAAAGATCAAATTGCGATATATCTTTAATCTTTGAAAAATACTGGGCATAAATATCAATATCCCCTTCCCAAGCCGACAATCTAATTGTTTTTCCAAATTCCTGTTCTGAGATTTGTTTAGCTTTTTCTTTGTTCGATTCTTTTATAATATCTTTGACAATTCCATTTAGAATTGTTTTATGCTTGGAGTTTGGATCCTTATCTGCCAGGTTGAGAAAAGCTTCCTGCCATCGCTCTTCCTGCGTTCTGCAAGATGGAAGTATTTTTCCTTTTATATCTGAAGCATCAATGCACTTTGCATTTTCTTTATTACAATCAGATGTATTCATAAGTGTACTCATTTTTTTGTCCATAGAAAGCTCCTCCGTATCTTTTTTTCAATTATAGCAGATAAGAACCTCCAGTGAAATGTCAACAGGATACGAAATTTTCAAAATGGAACTATTTACATATCATTTCGTTCATGTTTTAATATTTCTAAAAAAGTTTCTGCCAAATAGTTCAAAGTTAAAGGAGGAGCCCCATATGATAAAAAAGATTTTGGATTCACTGCGGCCGTATTTTATCGAAGATACCATATTGCTTGAGCTAAAAGATAAAACAATACGTGTACATCCGGTTGATGATGAAAAAGATCAAATTTCCTGGAAAACCAGAATGATCTTAATGCTGATTTCTACCGGAATATGTTTCTCTCTGGCATATTCTGCTGATAAAGCAAGTGCCCAGAGTAATGTAAATGCTTCAGAAACTTATACGCAAGTGGAAGCTTCTGCTACTGCTGATGATGAAGTCATTCAGTATGATGATACGGGCGCTTATCTGCAAAAGGATGGGACGAAAATATCAGATTATTATCCGATAATTGAAGAAGACTATAAAAAGGATGCATTTCGGGTAATCGGATCCAATGGATTATACGGTTTTATTAATAAAGATACCGGTACAGAGCAGATTGCACCATGTTTTCAGGAAGCTACTCCTATGGAATATAGTTCCGCCTGCGTAAGTAAAGACGGAAAAAACTATTATTTTATTAATAAAAATGGAAACAGGATGACAGGTGACTATGAAGATGCTTATCCGTGGGAAAGTCAGGGACAGTATGCCAGAGTTAAAAAATCAGATGACTGGGCGGTTATCAATAAGAAAGATGTAACCCTTCTTGATAAATGTACGGTGATTAATCCACTGCCGGAAATAACTACCATAGGAACAGCACTTCGTGATAATGTGGGATTAGTATTCCGTATTGAGACGGATAAAGAGCCTGAAGAAATATCTGTTATTGCAGAAATTCCCAACATTCTGGAAATTTCGGAACTGCATTATGATAATTTTGCAGTGATAAAAGGTGAAAAAGGATACGGTGTAGTTTCAGCAGGAGGAAATATCATTATTGATCCGGTATACAAAAAAGTTGACTGGGAGGCATTTCCGTTTGAAGATGGCAGCTATGGACGTAAAATAATTTTCAAGTGCCAGGCAAGTGATGGGCATTATGAAGTTATAAAATGGGATCCAAGAGAAAATTGAATATAAAAGAGACAGGCAGTCCAAAAGGGCTACCTGTTGCATTAGTGGGAGTTTAGATCAACGTCCGAATTGTATACTACTGCTCCATCAAGCCAACGGTTTGGCTGGGAGAAGGTTCCTGGTTCTGTGTTTTTCATCACATCTTCATAAACCCACAGTTTACTGTCAAGCTCATCAAGAATGTGAAGTGCATAGGCTTCCCTGGTAGCAGGTGATTTAACTGCACCATATTCCATTTTTCCATGATGAGACAAAATCATATGTATAAGCAGTTGAATGTTTTGGGAAGTTTCATTTACCATACAGGCTCTGCAGGCTTCTTTTACCATAATGGCTCCCAGGTACAGATGCCCGTATAAATTTCCCTCAATGGTATATTCTGCACTTCCAAGTTCGTCCATTTTAAGTTCTTTCAGCTTTCCAATATCGTGCAAAATAGCTGCTGACATCAACAAATCCTTATTGAGTGCATATACTGAGGAAAGATTTTTTACATTGGCAATCATCCTGCAGATATGATACAGTAATCCATTGAGATAATTGTGATGAACAGATTTTGCGGCAGACCATCTTTTAAAATTGTCTTCATTTTGCTTTATGAGGTATTCTGTGATTGTTTTCAAATCCATATCATTCATTTCGGAAATGTAACGGTAGATCATGGACATACCAGATTCCGGATTAATTGGTGCATGCCTGAGATATTTGGAAGAATCTTCCGTTGGTACCGGAATTGCAGATTTAATGTTGACATAACCACTTTTCATAACCAGTGTAATGTCTGCAACTTGCCCGGCATATGGAAATTCTGATGCAGGACACCAGGCATTGGCTGATAATTCCGCTTCTCCGTCGGTAAATGTGACATTTACATATATGTTTTTGGTTCCTTTCTTCTCTTCTACGTGTTTTATTAATACACGAAAAGACTTGTTTTCGCCTTCATTGATTGTAAGCATATGTACTTATCCTCCATAACAACAAAATGTATTTGTATGATAGTAATTCATCCGATCAAACTCGAAATGAATTTCACGCTGTACTGAGTTAAAGTATCAACTCCTACAATGAAAGCACAAAGCACAACACTGAATGCGATAACAGCAACTGTTTCTCGGATGATGGTATTTTTATCAGACCATACAATTTTATTCCAGTCTGTTTTTACGCCTTTAAAAAATTTGCTCATAATTCTTACCTCCTGTTTCCAGTAAGAAATCCTTCGTGTTTTCTTACCTGCATATGTGACTCAATCTGTTCCAGCGTTTCTAATGTAACTCCAACAATAATAATAATAATAGAAGTCCCGCCAAAAGATACATTTGCTGAGAACAAACCATTAAAGAGTGTCGGAATAAAGACAATAACCATAAGACAGGTAGCTCCAATGACAACCATATGGCTTATTACTTTGGAAAGATACTCTTCTGTCGGCTTTCCTGGCCTGAGTCCCGGAATACATCCACCACTTTTTTTAGATTAGCAGCTACCTCCATTGGATTGAAGGAAATGGAAGTATAGAAATAAGCAAAAAAGTAAATCATCACAATATAAAAAACTAATCCAATGGAACATTGCGGCTTCGCCGGGGTAAACCAGTTATTCTGATTTACACACTCCAGTATAATTTTACTAATCCCGCTGCCATATCCTTTTCCGGTGAAAGAAGCAACCATCTGAGGAAGAGATAATAATGAGGAAGCAAAAATTACAGGCATGACATTCGCAACATTTACTTTAATTGGAATTTTGGATGCCAGTCCTCCTGTAAGTCTTCTACCATTCATTTTCTGTGAGTACTGGACCGGGACATCTCTATGTCCGTCATTTAAGATAACAACCAGTACAATGGTACCAATAATGACAGCAAGGATAACTACTGCAGATAAGCAGCCTTTGGCAAGTGTTTTATTGAAAACGAAAGTTTCAAAAAGAGCTGCCAGACTATTTGGAATACGGGATAAAATATTAACCGCAAGGATGATGGAAATACCATTTCCTATTCCATGTTTTTTAATCATTTCACCCATAAAAATCATAAGTCCGCTGCCTCCGGTCAGGCAGATAACAATGACAAGCCCTCTTAAAATGGCCATATTCGGGATAAGACCAGATCTGCCGAAGCCATACGCCATACATATGCTTTCTACAAACGATAAACCAATAGCAGTCCATCGATTAATCCATATAATATCGGATAAATTTGTGAGTATCATATTCGCAATAGCTGCAATTACCAGAATGACACCAACAATAAGCCAAAAAAAGAACATAATCCTTTCCTCCCTAAGTATTACAGAGAGACCTGTTTCAATCTGGAAGCAGATCTCTCTTCTGAAAATGTTATTTAGCTTGTTCTTTTTGTAAATGTTTCTGACATTCTTCCAATGCCTTTTTCACATTTCCATAGGTAGACTGATCATTCCGATTGATTACTTCCTGAATTTTCCAGTATATTTTAGAAGAATGACTGTCCAGATACTGTTGGAACTCTTCTGCCGCAGTTTCATAATTTCCGTCTTCCATCTGCTCATAAGCATCATGCATAATAGCATAACTTCTCTGTTGTGCATAATCGGAACGAAACAGGAAAAATAAGAAAATTATACATGTTGCCAGAAAAAACAGCTTTCTTTTTGAAGATAAACTTTTCCAGAATGACATAGCTTAGTCCTCCCTCTGTCTGTTTTCTAATCGAACCAGCATTTCTTTATAAAAAGAATATCCTCCATAGTTTGCAAATGGCTGCTCTACACGGTGACGATCAGATGAAACAGAAGGTACCAGATCATATTTTTCTGCAATCTTTCGGAGTGATTCCTGCTGCTCTTTCGTATAGTGCTGGTAATATACCTCAAGTCCACCTGTTCCATCTGATATTTCATGGAAAGACTCTATTATATTAATTACTTCATCCATATTTAATTTAACCTATTGTGCTACTTCAAATAAATTATGTGAAAACCTGTGAAACCGCAAAGAATCCCTGTAGTTATTGAAAGAATAAAATTTTTAAAATATCAATTTCTTGATTT
>NZ_QUDO01000054.1 GCF_003477525.1 Ruminococcus sp. AF41-9 | reverse complement strand
TGCCCTGTTTCCGCAAAAGACTATTGCGGGAAATACAGCAAAGGAGAGAAGGATATGTCAGAAACACTACAGGGAACCGTGAAATGGTTCAGCGCACAGAAAGGATACGGTTTTATCACCGGTGAAGACGGGATTGATTATTTCGCCCACTTTTCGGAGATCCAGATGGATGGATACCGGAAATTAAGCGGTGGCCAGCCGGTCCTTTTTGAAGCAGGGACGGATGCCAACGGGCGAAGCCTTGCCAAAAATATTTCCCCGGCGGATCCAAACGCTGAGTAAGACGTTTTCATAGTGCATGTACAGATTACCTATTCCCCTCAGATACATGCATTTATGCAGACGGATGAAAAGACAGGCGGTATCATGCCGCCTGTCACAACATGTAGCAGAATAATAAAGATAACTCACACAATAACACAATATATAGTTAAAATTAATTGACAACCACAAAATGTTGTGGTAGTCTTTAAATGAAAAATAATTTAACAGTCTATAAAAGACTGTGGTTATTCTTTAGTTCCGGACATTCCGGAAGAAACACTTTGGGGTGGTCTTGCCCTTAATGAGAAAAAATGGATATGCAAAATATAAGGAAGATGCAAGAAGGAAAGAAGATTCTTTTTGTGTCTTTTTTTATTGCATAAAAAGCAGAAAGGAGGAGCACGAATGAAACTGTCAGTTAAACAAACTGCAAAAAGAAATACCTTAAGAACATCAAAAAAAGAAAACACATTGTAAAATCAGGAGGGTCGATTATGGAGACAATTAAATGGGAAAACGCAAATGCACTGGAAATTGGAATGCTTATGGAGATGGCAGAAGACGGCTATGTATTTTGCATCGAAGATGGAAAGATACAGGCTGTTGAAGTCCGGATTTTCAGCTAGCGTGGAAAGGCGGACATTATGTATTATAAAGATGACTTTTATAAGGAGTTCCGGACAGAAAAGGAACTGTGCGAGTATCTGGAAGAGATAGACAGCCGGGCAGAATGGATCCGGGTCACCAGTAAGAAATTAAAGGTGGCAGCTGCAGGAGAGGAAACCTGTACAGAGGTTCCGGGCATTTCCCTGGAAGCACTGGAAAAAGATACCTTATCTCATTCCAGGCTGGTTCTTATCCTGCCCGAGAGGATCTGTTATATAGGAAATTCAGCAATCAAATCGTTGAAAGGACGGGCCAGGATTGATGGCAAAGCCCTGGCAGATGTCGATAAGAAAACACTGGCAGAGATCTTGAATAAATGCCTGAAGGTTGCAAGAGGAAGAGCACTGATCCGTTTCTGTGAAGGAAAAATAAGGGCAGTCCTGTCCGGTGATGAAAAAGATTATGCCATCATATCCATGCCGGATATGTACATGGTTACCTCGGCATATATCCATGGGGACTATGAGAAGGCAACGTTTTTAAACGGCTATGCAGACCATTATTCTGTTACGGCGTCCTGGCAGCTGGAAGATACGAAACTTACAGATGTTTATAAGGAACTGATGCAGAATTATGGAAGAAAGACCGATAAGGACATAAAAGCAGTTGTACGGATCACTACGTCAGACGTTGGTGTGTCCGGAGCGAATATTTTTTATTCCCTGCAGGAGCCGACAAGAAATGTGATCCTTGGCAATGCCCTGAAGGTTACGCACAAAAACTGTAAAGGAATGGAAGATTTCACGGAAAACATAGAGTCGATCTTCGATTACTACCGGGAAGTCTTAAAAGGGGTCATGCGGCTGTGTGATATCTGGATCGAGCATCCGGCAAATGCCATGGCAGGGATCATGAAGCAGGCGGGATTTGGAAAAAAACTGCTTGCAGAAACCGTGGAGCAGTTTAAGGCTACTACTGGGGATGAGCCATGCAGCGCATACGAGATCTACTGTGGGATCTGTGAATCCATTACCATTGCAAGGCAGGAAAAGACGAATGAGAGAGGACTTTTAGCTCTGGAAGAAAAAATTGCCGGCTGTGTGTCAAAACGCTGGCATGAATATGATATTCCTGGCACTGTAAAATACTAACAGGATTTAAAAGAATGGAGACAGCATGGACTGTCTTTTTTTGATGGGAGGAAAACATGAAGGTTACGAATGGAAAAGATGTGGCAAGGCTGCTGGTAGATGAATACTTGAACTGCCATCCCACCGGACACAAAAAATTTATGGAGTCCATGGCAAAAGAGCAGCAGGAAATAAAAGACAATTACACTTATCTTGGGTTTGCCTGGCTAAAAGGTCTTTCAGAGGTCAGATATTACGACCTTCGAAACGAAGCATCGAAACTGATGGCCGATGATCTGTGTCTGCATGTAAAGGAACAGCCAGAAAGGGTGCGCCTGGTGTATGAAGGTGCAGAGGAAATGGAGATCAATCCTTCAGATGAAGAGCAGATGGCAAAAATGTTTACCTGCTACCTGCTTGCAGGAAGTATGGACGGATATGGGGAATTTGTGGATTATGCCCTTGATACCCACCGGACACTGCAGCAGAACCTGACACGGTTTTTTGTGGAATGGTTTGCAAAAGCAGAAAAAGGCTCTGCATTTTTAAAACGGGCAAAGATGGTGTATTCCAGGTATTCCCTGCCATATATCTGAATTACGGAGGTATGTGATGGATAGAAAACTTCCGGATTGGTTAAAAGAGAGCAGGGAGGCAGAAAAACTGATCGCATGGCTGAAATCGCCGGATTGTGAAGTAAAAGAATTTTCCGGACAGCTGTTTATAAAGGCAAAATATGGAAACTGTTTCTTTTTCTTTGACTGTTTAAAGGAAAACAGAAAAACAGACCGGAACTGGTGTGCCGTGATCCACATGCCGGAGTATTCCCTTTATGAAGCAGAAGATCTTTTTCTGAAGCCGATCGGGATACCGGATGATTTTGGTTTTCCTGTGCGTGAGGATCTGATCCCGAAACTGGAAACACAGATAAGCCGCATTGGAAAGAAACTTATCCGGGAACAATGGGATGAACTTTTGTTAAAAGGCGGGTATGCAGCTGCACAGATGATCCCGGAGATCAGCAGGGTTTATATCCAGCTAAATGCAGACCGTTTTATTAAAAAAGGAAAGCGGCCGGAGGATCTGATCTATCAGCCGCAGTTTCATTTTGCGGATATGAAGTGGGAATTTTCTGATTGGATGTTTCTGGAATATTTAAGCAACCCACAGCGGGCAGCAGAGCTTTTCGCCCAGAAGTGGCTGCTTGAAAAACTTCCGGAGATCTCAAAAAAGAAGATCTGTATCGGATGTATCCGGGAGGAAATGGAAGAAATGTTAAAAAAGACTGGGACAGGGCCGGAGGTAAGCCTTCCGCGTTCTGCTTAGTATAAAAAATGAAAAAATCAGGAGGAAACGAATAATATGGGTAAATACAATTACATGAATCTGAACCAGAAGATGATCAGGATCCGGAAGAAAGTGCCGAAGCTGATCCGCAAACGGTACAGTGAGGACGTTACTTATGATTTTGTAAAACTGGATGATATTTATGAATGCCTGACACCGGCCCTTAATAAATACGGGGTCGATTTTGACATCTTAAGTGAAAGACCGACACAGATGGACGAACAGGGCAATTCCGTGTTTTTAAAGGAAATGGGAACACTCTGGAGATATGAGGCTGACCTGGAGCTGTGCTGGACCAATGCAGACCGTCCGGGAGACAAGGTAAGGAGCTTTTTGCATGTCATTGGAACCAATGAAGCACCGGATAAAGCAAAAGGTGCGGCATGGACGTATGGCCTGAAGTATTATTTCTTAAATAAATTCAACATCATGCAGGCATCTGGAATAGACGATCCGGACATGCGTGGGACGGAAAAAGAAGAAATGCCGAAGCAGGAAGCTTCCGTAAAACCGGAAAAACCGAAAAAGAAACAGGAAAAGGCAGAAAGAAAAGAAACCGCAGCAAAGCAGGAGCAAACGGAACCGGTCAGGGAAAAGAAAACGGATTGTAAAAAACTGCGTGATGGAAATGCCATATCAGAAGGTCCTGTAAAAGTGGAATATGCAGTGACGGATACAGAAGAAAACCTTCCTGGACAGATGACTTTTGGAATGGAAGAAAGTGAAAGCGGACTGGAAGAATTTTCCGATGAAGAAACCAAAGCGGAAGATCCGGTTCAGACCGAGGAAATCTCCGTAGATGAGGAAATCACTGCCGCGACGGATGCAGACGGTTTCCGTGCAGTTGAAGAAACGGATGAAGTTCCATTTGATGAGGATGATGAGATTTCTTTTGATGCAGAAGAAGAGGAAGAAACACCAGAAGAGACGGCAGAGGAAACGGTAGAGGATATAGATAACGTAGAGGATGCAGAAGACGAAGTGAAATGGGCAGAAAAGGTTATCTGCAATTTTGGTGTCTATGCCGGAACCCCTCTTGGGAAAATGATGCAGGATGCCAGAGGTTACCAGACGATCAAATGGCTGGTACAGCGTTACAAAGGCCAGAATCAGGAAATACAGAAAGCTGCGAAGATTCTTTTGGATCATGAAAAGGAAATGCAAAAAGCAGCCTGAAAACAGAGAAATAGTTTGAGGTGGCTCCGGGAACGGGGCCATCTTTTATGAAGAGGAGGAAGGCATGTATGCCAGAGAATCGTTTACGATCGCAGAAGTAGCAGATCTTTTGTCAATCCGAAGACTGAGTGATTCTTACCAGGACGAATTTCCGGTGGAATGTCCTTTTTGTGGGGATTTAAGAGGAAAATGCAGTTTTTGCATCCGCAAAAATGGAGAACTGAAGAATGTTTACCATTGCTATCATTGCGGGGCAGCCGGAAATATGCTGACACTGTATGCGGAACTATCCGGCATTTATGGGAGAAACCGGTATAAAGAAGCCTACCGGGAGATAAAGCAGGAACTTTCTTTTTCTGGAACGGATAAAAGACAGCAGTCCACGACACGAAATGGGTTCGTTTCTATCGTTTCTAAAAAGAAACGCATTTCCCTTACGGAAGAGGAATGGGATTACCGGGACCATGTATATAAGGAAATGCTCACTTTTCTTAAGCTTAAGGAAACACACCGGAGGAACCTCCTCCTGCGTGGGTTGACATTAAATGAGGTCAGACAGATGGAAGAACGAGGTTTTTTAAGTACGGATGATGAGAATTCCGTGACCATTGCCAGAAAGCTCTTAAAAAAGGGATTTCGCCTGGAAGGGGTTCCTGGATTTTTCATCAACCGGGATGGTGACTGGGAAGCTGCTTTTTATAGGAAGAATAACGGGTATCTTTGCCCGGTCCGGGATGGGAAGGAACGGATCATAGGATTCCAGATCCGGCTGGATGTTCCTTTAAAAGAACGGAAGTACCTCTGGTTTACCAGCAGCGGCTTAGAAAGAGGCACATCAAGCGGCAGCCCGGCAGGAATGTTTGGGAAAATAAAGGATGGCACGGTTTACGTAACGGAAGGGATCTTAAAGGCAGAGATCGCATGGATGTGTACAGGAAATCCTTATATCGGAGTCCCTGGAGTTTCCAATCATAAAGGACTGGAAACTGTCTTGCGAAAACTGAAAGAGCAGGGGTTAAAAAGAGTTTACGAATGTTACGACATGGATAAAATGATGGAATTGTCCTGTAAGCACGATGAAAAAAGTGCGTGCCGGCAATGTGAACATGGAATTTATCTGTATCATGGAGAATGCCTCAAAAAGCGCAGAAAACGGGACATGATCCGAAAAGGCTGTATAAAACTATATGAGATCTGTGAGGAACTGAATGTATCCTGCAAAAGAGTCACCTGGGATACCGATGCATCCGGTACCTGGATGGAACACTACAAAGGCGTGGATGACTGGATCCTTCGAAAAGAGGAAAAAGGACACAGGAAGACGGCATAAAATGTTTGGTCAGATAAAAGGGAAACTGGAATTTTTTTCAGTTTCCTTTTTATCTGGCTGAAAAAGCCGGAAGAAAGGAGAAAGCGATGCAGATAAGAGACGGACCAAAAGAAAACTGCAGGGAAAAAAGCGATCATGAAAGGAAAACGTGCACTTGGAAAAAAACTGGAAGAAAAGATGGATGGCGGGTGCGATGGCTTTTGCTCTGTGCTGCACTACGCTCTTGCAGACGGGAGCTTCTGCAGTATCCGCCGCTGAGGTGGGAGGCGTTTCCGCACAGAGCGAGACGCAGATCGAGGTACAGACAGAAACGCAGACAGAAACGCAGACAGAAACGCAGACGGAGAAAAGCGAGGAGGAACTGATCGAGGAAACCGTTGCTGATCCGGAACTTGCGCTTATGGTTACCGAAGGGGAAGCCTTTGATATTCAGAATGATTTTACAGGACTGAAACTCTCTGACGGAGACCATGTGGAACTGAAAAAAGCAGCAATGGAAGACGGGACTGTATTTGATTATAACCATGCGGGGACCTATAAATGCGTATATCTTGTTACGCCCGCATCGGGGGAAGCCTATCTGGTTGCCAGAAACATTACTGTGACACCAAGGGAAGCAGAAACAGACGGATCCAATGGCGGTCAGGAACAGGAAACCGGCGATGACGAACCGGAGGCAGACCCCGTCCTCCCGACCATAAGCCCGGAAGATGCCCCGGAAACTCTGGAAGAGCCGGAAGAAACGGAGGAGCCAGAAGAAGAGGAAGCAGAAGGATTTTCCGATGAGGAACCAGAGGATGGAAGCCATCAGGTTGACATCGTACAGGGAAATGAATTCAATATTGAACTGGACCACGAGGACGGACGTTACCAGACGGGGGAGATGGTCAACTTTTCCGGTGATATCCCGCAGGGAAGCCTGATCGCAGTGGGAACAAGTCTTGTCGAAGCAAACCAGACAGAGAATACCGAAGATCTTCTGTATGCAGAAGTAAGCTACGATGAGGGAACAAATTCCTTCAGCTTTGAGATGCCGGAAGATGATGTTGCATTAAGTGTGCTATATGACCAGGCTGAGGGCGGTATTAGTACCGTGGCAGCTTCCGATGGAGACTTGTGGGATGATTCAACAGACATTGAAGCTAATACCTATTACTATTATTCAGATGGAAAACTGCATCCGTTTGATTCTGTTATGGGACAGGGCGGAAATGATTCCTATAAGTATATCCGTTACAAAGCAGGCGGAAAGACTTATACCGTCTATGCATACTGTATGCAGCACAGTAAACAGTCCCCGCCAAGTGGAACGACTTATAAAAATATGGTCGAACTGGATGAAGGTGGCGATGACCGTTATTTAAGGAAGGCCATGTTTTACGGATATGGCGGTCCCGGATGGGGCGGCACATTCAACGGCTATAATATCAAATCCATCATGGAAAAATACGGCTGTTCCTCCGAGACCCGTGCAATGCAGCATTATCTGGTCGATTATTTATATGACGGGGAATCCGGATTTGGCGGCTCCCTTTCGACAACTGCCAAAAACATGTTAAAAGAGATCAAGGCAGCCCTTTCAAAGATGCCGGATCCAACGACCATGGAACTGACACCAGGGCTCAGTGCTTCTGCAAATGGAAACCAGAGCCCGACATTTACATGGAAGGCAAATGCAGCTTTTGTGATCACGATCCATCTGGAAAACGGGGTCTCCCTTGTAAATGAGACGACAGGAAAAACCGGGACCGGAAATGTGAGCGTAAAGGGCGGTGAAAAATTCCATCTGGAAGCAACCACCCAGAATATTGGAAACCTGAAAGGAAAATATGCGATCACATCCAACTATCCGCTTAATTTCCATGCCATGCTCTTAAAGCTGGCGAACAGCCAGGATATCGGATTTGGATATTATACCGATACACTGGAGCTGAACCTGGAGGTAGACTGGCCGGATGAAGCAACGGTCAAGATCATCAAAAAAGATAAGGGAAGCAACGCGCTCCTTGCAGGTGCCGTTTACGGCATCTATGCAGATGAAGCCTGCACGAAACTTATCAAAAAAATGCCGGCAACAAATGCAAAAGGGGAATCCGAAGTAAAGATCACCAAAACACAGGATACCGTTTACCTTCGTGAGATTTCAGGCCCGTCCGGATATGTGCTGGATACGAAAGCCTATGGGGTAAAGCTGGTCGTGGGGCAGACCGCTTCCAAGAACTTAACGGATAAAGAGCAAAAGGGTGCACTCACCATTTATAAAGAAGGAGAAGTGCTCACCGGAGCTGCCGTCACGGAAAATGGTGTGACATTTACCTACGAAAAACAGAAATTGAAAGGAGCCGTTTACAGTGTTTATGCAGGTGCAGATATCAAGGCGGCAGATGGCACCCTCATCTATAAAAAAGGTGCGCTTGTCAAGGATAATCTGGTTACCGGAGATGACGGAAGCGTTACGTTAAAAGATCTCTATCTTGGCACCTACACAGTAACCGAGACGAAGGCTCCGGATAATTATGTATGCAAAGGAGAGTCCAAGAATGTCGAGCTTGTGTATGCAGGCCAGACCGTAGAAGTGCAGACTGGCAGTGCAACATTTTTAAATGAACGCCAGAAGGCAGCAGTCCGTGTGGAAAAACAGGACGAAGAGACCAAAAATCCGCTCTCCGGAGGTATTTACGGGCTGTATGCAGCAGAAGATATCAAAGTTGATGGTAAGACCGTTGTTCCCAAAGGAACACTGATTGAAAAAGCAACGACCGGAGCCGATGGAAAAGCTTCTTATAAAGCGGAACTTCCGATCAATTACAGCTACAGCATCCGGGAGATCCAGGCACCGGAACTTTACCTTAGAAACAGTGAGGATACTTACACCTTCACTTTTAAGTTTACCAATGATAAGGAAGAAAAGGTAAACTTTAGCTATACCTTTACAAATAAACGTGTAAATGCAACAATCGACCTGGTAAAAGAAGACAGCAAGACAGGAAACAGCGCACAGGGAGATGCCGTATTTGAAGGAGCCATTTACGGGCTCTATGCAAGGGAAGACATTAACCATCCGGATGGCAGGAGCGGAGTCCTTTATAAAAAGGACGAGCAGGTAGCTACCCTGACGACCGATAAAGCGGGAAAAGCAAGTGTAAGCAACCTGTATCTTGGAAAGTATTATTTGAAGGAGATCACGCCTCCAGTAGGTTATCTTCTGGACGAAGAGGAGCATGATGTAAACTGTAACTACGAAGGAGATCAGGTAGAGACGGTAAAACGAAATACCGTTTCCAAAGAAGACGTGATCAAACAGCCATTCCAGTTGATCAAAGCAGCGGATAATGATAAGACCGATGCGGATCTTTTAAAAGGTGCCGGATTCTCTGCTTATCTGATCAGCAGCCTGACTGTAAAGGACGATGGAAGTTATGACTTTACAAATGCGACCCCGATCGTTCTTACGGAAGACGGAAAAACAGAAATGTTTACCGATGAACGCGGCTATGCGTGCAGCATCCCGATTCCTTATGGACGCTACATTGTCCGTGAGACTACAACACCGCATAATTTTATGCCGGTAGATGATTTTATCGTAACCGTAACCGAGAACAGCAGCACACCGCAGGTATGGAGAGTCCTTTTGGACGATGAGTTCAAAGCAAAGCTTAAGATCGTGAAACAGGATGATGAGATCAAACAGCTGGTCCTCCTTGCCAATACAGAATTCAAAGTGTATGACCTGGATGCGAAAAAGTATGTGGAACAGGTAACGACCTATCCAAATACGGTTGTCCATAAATCCTATTTTACGGACGAAAATGGTTACCTGATCCTTCCGGAATCCTTAAAATGCGGAAATTACAGGATCGAGGAAGTGAGCGCGCCGGATGGCTACACCCAGAATACCCAGTATGTGGAGATCAAAGTTGACAAGAATACAGCTTATCAGATGGATTCTGTCAGCGGGGATGCCATCATTACCGTGACCTATGAAAACCATCCGGTCAAAGGTAAACTGGTGATCCATAAATCCGGTGAAACCTTAAAATCCTTTAAAAAGGATTTTGTATACGAAGAAACTTCCCTGGAAGGGGCAGAATTTGAAATCTACGCAGCAGAAGATATTTTCACACCGGATCATCAGGTGGACGAGCAGGGAAACCGTCACGTGATCTATGCAAAGGATACCCTGGTAAAAACAGTGACCACTGATAAAAATGGGGAAGCTGTTATCAAAGATCTTCCGCTTGGAAAATACCGTGTGAAAGAAACAAAAACACCGGCCGGATTTGTCTTAAATCCAGACAGTCAGGAAGTATCCTTTATCTATAAGGATCAGAACACACCGGAGATCGAAGAAAAACTGGAATTTTCCAATGAACGCCAGAAAGTAGAGCTGAGTGTGGAAAAACAGGATGCCGAGACCGGAAAGACTTTAAAAGGTGCAACCTTTGGATTATACAATAAAGAAGCAATTTCTTCCGGCGACAAGGTAATCGTAAAAGCAGATACACTGCTTCAGGAGATCACAAGCAACGAAAAAGGTAAGGCAGCGTTTACGCTGGATCTTCCGCTTGGCAGATACTATGTAAAAGAGCTGCAGGCGCCGGCGGGTTATGTATCTTCCGATGAGATCCTGGAATTTGATGCCACATACCAGGGCCAGGACGTAAAAACGATCAAATTAAAATCCGTGAAGAAAAATCAGCCGACAACGGTAGAAGTAACAAAAGCAGATATCACGACCGGAACAGAACTTGACGGGGCTTCCATGAGTGTACTGGATAAAGATGGCAACGTGATCGATTCCTGGACATCCGTAAAGGATTCCCCTCATGTGATCAAGAGACTTCAGGTTGGAAAAACATACATTCTGCGTGAGGAGCTTGCACCATACGGTTACTTACGTGCAACAGACGTAGAGTTCACGATCTCTGATACTGCAGAAGTACAGAAAGTCAAAATGGAAGATGAAGTCCCGGTAGCAAGACTTCTGGTAAACAAGAAAGGGGAATTCTTAGACAGTGTATCCCTTCTTGACAATGCAAAAGGCATGATCGAGCACCTGTTCAACTATGTGACCGGAAACCTGACCGATGTAACCTTTAATGTTTACGCGGCAGAAGCCATCCGTGCAGCAGACGGGGTAAGTGCAGATTATTATGCGGCAGATGAACTGGTCGCCTCCATTACAACAGATGGAAATGGCATCGCCCAGATGGATAACCTTCCGCTTGGACGTTATTACATCGTGGAAAAAGAGCCCTCACATGGCTACGTTCTAGATAATGAACCAAGATATGTGGATCTTACATACCGTGACCAGGATACACCTCTGGTTACTTATAGTGCCGACTGGCAGAATGCGCGCCAGAGGGTACAGGTGGAAGTCCTGAAAAAAGAAAAGGACAGTAACAAAGTACTTTCCGGGGCAATCTTTGGCCTCTATGCAGCAGACGACATCGTATCTTCAAAAGGAAAAGTACTCCTTGCGAAAGACACCCTGATCGAACTGAAGACCACAGATGAGGATGGAAAGATCCGCTTTGTTGCAGATCTCCCGGTTGACAGCAGGTACTACATTAAGGAACTTGCCGCCCCGGATGGCTATGTGACAGACCAGGAACCGCAGGAATTCACTTTTGAGTACCAGGGCAGTGGAACCAGTGTTGCAGAGTATGCGTTCACCTTTGAAGATGAACAGACTACGGTAGAACTTTCCAAAGCAGACCTGACGGACAAAAAAGAACTTCCGGGAGCATCCTTAAAGGTAACAGATGAGGATGGAAATACGGTGGATGAATGGGTATCCAAAGAGGAAGCACATATCATCAAGGGTCTTATCGTAGGAAAGAAATACAAGATGACAGAAACAAAGCCGGCAGATGGTTATGTGACTGCGGAAAGTATTGAATTTACCGTCGAAAACACAAAAGAAGTACAGAAACACCAGATGCTTGATGATGTGACCAAAGTGGAAATCAGCAAGAAAGACATTACGGATTCCAGTGAGGTACCGGGAGCAAAACTGATCATCCTGGATAAAGATGGAAAGAAAGTTGAAAGCTGGACGTCCACGGATAAACCGCATATGGTCGAAAAACTTCCGGTAGGCGAATATACCCTTCGTGAAGAGCAGGCCCCGGATGGATACCTCATTGCGGAAGATGTGAAATTTACGGTAAAAGATACTGGAAAAGTCCAGAAAGTCAAAATGAAGGACGCACATCCGTATGGAAAACTGGTCATCAAAAAGACCGATTCCACCAGTAAGGCAGCCCTTTCAGGAGCAGAATTTGAACTGCGTGAAAAGGAAAGCGGAAAAGTCGTAGAAAAACTGGTAACGGATAAGACCGGAACAGCGACAAGCGGCAAGATTCCGATTGCTACTTATAAAAATGGAAAAGTAGAGAAAACCGTGGAATATATCCTGGTAGAGACCAAAGCACCAAATGGTTATGAATTAAGCAGCAAAAAAGAAGAGATCCGCTTTGAATACAAAGACGGAAAAACCAAGGTGATCGAGATCGTAAAAGAGATCAAAAACACCAAATCCCCTTCCGGCAACACACCGACAGGAAACAGCCCGAAAACAGGGGACAGCACCAACATCTGGCTTCCGATCCTTCTGGCAGTCCTTTCTGCCTGCGGCATTGGCGGCGTGATCTGGTATAAGAAGAAAAAAGGAAATTAAGGAATACGGTTCAGGGCTGCTCGATTTACCGGCAGCCCTTTTTCCAGGAAGAATAATCGGAGGTTTGTATGAGACACATAAAAGAAATCATGATCGTGGCAGTCTGCCTGATGGTACTCAGCTTTTGCGTATGTACCGGTTTTGGCATTTACTTTATGTACCGGGAAGGTGTGCAGGAATATGAAGACCTGCGTACATACGTCAAGGAAACAGATGAGGATGACCACACAGAAGGAACAGACGGAAGCGATGGGAAACAGACCGTGGTTGATTTTAAGGCATTAAAAAAGATCAATCCGGATATCGTTGCATGGATCCGGATCCCGGATACCAGCATTGATTACCCGGTAGTCCAGGGAAACGATGACTCCTATTACCTGACACATACTTTTAAGAAGACAGAACATGTGGCAGGGGCCATTTTTCTGGATTCCGATAACAATGCCGATTTTTCTGATGACAAGAACATCATTTATGGTCACAATATGAAAGATGGCAGCATGTTCCGCGGACTTCGAAATTTCCTTGGCGATAAATTTTTAAAAGAACACCATATCCTCTATCTGTATCTTCCGGATGAAGGGGTATGGATCTTTGTGATCGTAAAATGCGAGTATACACCGGCAGATGGAGATGCTTTTTTACTTGGAACGCAGGAAGAAGTTCCGACGCTTCTGCTTTCTACCTGTGGAACAGATGCCTCCAAACGTCTGGTCGTATGGTGTGAAAGGCAGGAAGAGAAAGGTGAACAGATAGAATATTCTGACGAGGAAACAGAAGTACAGGAAGCCACGGATGCTCTTGCTTTCTTTGATGGGGAGTTTGTGGAAAACAAAACCCATGATTTTATTTAAATGCTTGCAGAAATTTAATGGATAATTTCTAAAAAATATAACATTTTTATTTTCAGGTCTTTCTGGATGGACAGGAACAATCATGGTCTATCCGGGAGGGCCTTTTTTTATTGCAGGAATGGCGTAAAATGGCTCTTTTGATGGAAATATGATTGCAGAAAAATGAAAAAAGAAATGTTAGTTCTGACTATCATGTCCAGTATGCCGCAAATCATTTGGAGAAGGCGAAGGATGTGTTTATGAAAGTGATGAAGATCCTCTGGATTTATATAGCCCAGTGGAAGGAAAAATAGAAATTAAACTGAAATGATAAAAAAATATAGAAAAAAGAATTGACAATTGTATTCTACAGTTGTAGAATACAATTAACTTCTACAGATGTAGAAAATAAAATTCTAGGAGAATCCACGATGAAGACAAAATTTATGACACTTATGACGGTAGCAACACTTGGGATTTTTTCAGCTGCAACGGTTATGGCAGCAGGAAATAACGATTTCTATACACAGCCGCCGGCTGGATCTGAATGGGAAAAAGCAGATACGGAAGGTACCTATGCAAGCTATACGAACGGAAATGATTATGTAAATATCTATAAATATTCACTGGAGGATGTCAAAACAGGGATTGCCAAATGCAATGACACATACGATGCCTGCTATCAGACAATTTATTCAGAAGGAAACAGCCTGTATATGGCAGTGGGATATGCAAAAGATGCAGATGACATCAGTGAAGTCAGAAAATTTGTAGAATATATTTCGTATCCTGGAAATCCTTCACTTACCAGACAGGAGAATGAAAACCAGACCGATGATTCTTCTGATGATTCTGATAAGGCAACTACAGATACTGCCAGTCAGAAGTCAGGAGGAGATTCAGATTCCTCCGATACAGAAGAAAATGCTTCTGCAAAATCCTCGGACAGCAATGATGATTCCGATATCCTTTCTACTTCACCAATGACATTAGTTGACAGTGATGGAAATACCATTGAGATTAATTACATTCTTCACAAAGATTATTCTTGTGAATATCGTGGAGATGATGGAATGAACTATACCGATAATGGGGATGAGACTTATACCGACGAAAATGGAAATACCTACTCAGCTCTGAATGATGATACTCATCATCTGGGACATACGTTGGAACAGCATGACCTTCAGGATGCAAACGGTAATACTGTGACGGTTACGGAAACTACAAATGGTGATTATTATTTCCAGGATGAAAATGGTACAGGATTTACGGACAACGGAGACGGGACATGGAGTGATGAAAATGGCAGCAGTTATACAGAAATAGACTGATAGTGGTCAGTAGCTGCAGGAATGGCAAGGGCATTTGCAAATTGTGCAAAAGCCCTTGCCATTTCCGTGAACCGTGGTAAAATAGAGTTATTCCTACATTTGTAGAAAATATGTAACAGGAGGTATGAAAAAGTGAAAAAAACTTACCAGAGACTTCCGGAATCAGAGCTGGATATTATGCTCGTTCTTTGGAATAATACTCCGCCGATGACCAGACCGGAGATCGAGAAAGTGATCAATATGAAGAAAAAGCTTGCATCAACAACAATTTTGTCATTGCTGACCAGATTGGAGAACAAAAATTTCGTGGAAGTGACGAAACAGGGAAAAATGAATCTGTATACACCCCTGGTTTCGCAGTCAGATTATCAGGCACATGAAAGCCAGAGTGTTCTTGAGAAACTTTATGGGAATTCACTAAAAAAGTTTGTAACTTCACTTTATCATGGAAAGAAGATCAGCTCAGAAGAAGTCCAGGATCTCAGTGAATTTCTTAAGAACCTGGAGGACAGGGAGGAATAGCAAATTATGGAAGTTCTTATTCTGCACATTCTGAAACTGAATATTATTGCAGCAGTAGTAATTTTACTGGTAAAAGTGCTTGCGACTCTGTTTAAAGGACGTGTATCAGCGAGATGGAAGTACTTTATCTGGCTATTGATTACGATAAGCCTTTGTGTTCCGGTGCGCCTTCCGGAGAATCTGGCACTGGTGGATTTCAAAGTACTTAGAAGCAGTCAACAGAATACGCAAAACCCGAAGATAACGGATTACGCAGTCAGACCAGAGAAAAGTCAGAAGATAACAGAAACCGTATCATCTGCGAGCAATGACATGAAAAATTTGACAGAAATCCTGGAACAAAAGAGAACTGTCAGGTACGAATCAGATAAATGGCTGGGAATTGTGGCTTTGATTTTTGCTGCTGTCTGGCCGAGCGTAGCGGTACTTAAACTGACAGGAGAATTGCTGGCATATTATTTTTCTATAAGGAATCTGGAACGGATGAGTCTACAGGTAAGTGATACGGTGAGTATTCAGATGTACCGTGCAGCGTGTCAAAAGAAGCACGTACGCAGAATACCGGAACTCAGGCAAAACGCAGGTCTTACCACACCGCTTCTTGCAGGACTTTTACATACAAAATTGTATCTACCAGCAACCGGGTATTCAGCAGAAGAAAGAAAACTTATCTTTTACCATGAACTTACACATTATTGCCATCGGGATCTCTGGTATAAGATGCTCCTTCGAATCTGTGCATCGATATACTGGTTCAATCCCTTTCTTCTTATCATGCTGAAAGAAGCGGATAAGGATATTGAAAATCTGTGTGATACAGCGGTTGTTCGCAGAGTTAATAAAAAGGAACATAAATTATATCGACAGCTGCTTCTCAGGACAGTGGCCATGGAAAATCAGATTCCATATGTGACAGCAAGTCTTAATGACAGCGAAATGGTGTTTAAAGATCGGATTCTGTATATGGTGAACATTCGGAAACTCCGCAAAGGAATTCTTCCGGGAATTCTTGTGACGCTGCTGCTTGCAGGCGGTAATCTGGTATTTAATGTCTCTGCCGGGACAGATACAGTTTCAGTAGAGACGGAGAAGTCTGGTATTGAAAAAAATGCAGATCCAGAGAAAAATAATGTACCGGATTATGCACCGTTTTCTGAAATGGTAACTATGCAGAAAGCTGCTGAAACACAGGACGAAGGAGGAGTGACAGAGAATACAGATACAGAGGATTCTGTAGACGAAGAGGAAAAAGCGGATGCGGAAACAAATGATGAACCTGCCATGGAAAACAGCGGACAGGTAAGTGAAACGACCGATGATGGAATTACCTCTGACAACAACGGGTCTGTTTCATCTTATGAAAATCTGCCAGCAGGCGTACCATATACCAGTGGATTCACTACTACTTCCGGTGTAGCATCAATTGTAGCACCGGGTGGAGGAGATGAAGAATCCAGAGTTCTTTACGATAACGGAGATGGGACCTATTCTGATGATTATGGGAGCCGATACAGTTATCAGGGAGATGGAAACTGGGCAGATGCCAATGGGAATTCATATCGTACCTGGAATGACGAAGGTTATCATTTCGGAAACCAACTGGAACAGCATGAACTTCAGGGCAGTAACGGTACTGTTAATGTAATAGAAACAACAAACGGAGATTATTATTATTGTGACGCAGATGGGGTCGGATACACAGACAATGGTGACGGCACCTGGACGGATGAGAATGGGAACATCTATACAGAATAAAGGATTTGTCCGATCGATGCATATTCAAATGATATTATTTCAGAAGAGGTATTGTATATGACCTACAATTTAGTAGAAATTCAGAAAAGACAGGAATCTACTGACAAATTTGTTCAGAAAGTTGGTAAAACTTTATGGCATTACACTTCTTTTCCAGCCTTGGATGGAATTTTAAGGAAAAAAGAGATTTGGTTTGGCAGCGCAACGAATGTGAATGATGCAAAAGAAGTGATTGGGTTTATTGATAACCTGAAGCAGAACATTGAGAACGGTCTTACCCAAAACAATATAAAACCCAAATGTGATGTTGATAAAATATTTAAAGAAATATATGACAGAACATCGCAAAAACACCTTTTTATGTTCTGTTTGTCACAGGCATTAGACGATGCAGCTCAATGGGACCGCTATGCCGATTATGGACGTGGTGTTGCAATAGAATTCAATACCGAAGCATTGCACAACTTGTTATATTATCATGGGATGATCATTGGCGAACAGTATTATACTCAGGAGACCAGGGATCATGAATTATACAAATTATTGTCTTCATATATTTCCACTGGAATTCTGGAAGGATTTTCCAACTTAGATGGATTCATTGATAATTTAGCATTATGTGCCCTTATTCACAAACATCCTACATTTACTGCTGAAAAGGAAATCCGAATCGCACCATATTTTGTAACGGACAACGATTCTCATATCGAATACAAAACATTCAATATAATAAAAGAGTTCTACATTTTAGATTTACAAAAAGTCTTAGAAACAGAAAATATGCACAGGGAAGATATTATCAATTCAATTATTATCGGACCACGTTCATCCCAGAATCCAAAAGATTTGGAAAACTACTGCAGACATCTTGGATTGCATAAACTGGCTCAAAATATAAAAGTATCTGATTGTCCATTGCGTTAATAGATAAGAGGTTCCACTTACAGTGTGGAATCTCTTTTTCTGTCGAAACTCATCTATCGATTTTTGTTGTTGTCGGTTGCTTCATATAGTACACTGTCGTTATAATTATTAACCGGCAATGGAAAGAATGAGGAAATCGTATTGGATACCACAGATTACACTTCATGTGCAGAGATCGAAGAAGCAAAGAAAGCGTTTTTCGAAACCAAAAGGAATCGAAAAACGCTTTTTCATATATGACATATAAAAAATGGGATCATAAACGATAGCATATATTATTTGCGAATATCTACTAGTCCCTTTTTCAGTATATATTCAGAGAACTCATATGAAGCTCCGTCTCCAGTCACATTCAGATACAGATTTTTGAGGTCGCTTTCATTTACGATCCAGGCCATGTTCAGCTGTACACTTTCGCCTGGTTTTATAGAGGAAATGTAGTTTCCACCGTTGCCATAATTTTCAGAGACACTATAATATACCATTTCTCCAGTCTTTGCCACGCCGGCCCAGCTAATGTAGTCATAGCCATCGCCGGCCTGTTCTGTTGGAATGTAAAGCTGTATTTTTCCATTTTCCTTAGTCAGGGTCAGTAAAGCACCAAGATAAAGCATATGATCGACTTCCTCATTTGAATGATTGGTATAGGTAACTGTAACATAGACCAGCTTCTGGTTCACTTCCTCTGACTTTACAATTTCATCCAGGGAATCGATTCCGTCGCCAGATTTCACATAATTCAATGTGTTTGTAGATAGCTTTCCATCAGCATCAATGGCTTCCTCCCATTCTTGCGGTATTTTGTCTGGATCGAGAAGCTGAAGATCATCAGAAATTTGAACAGAATCTACCTTTGCAGAAATCGTTTTTTCCAGATATTCACCATTTGTGTTTTCACCAATCACATCCAGATCAAAGGTGTCACCAATTTGGTAAATGGGTAGTTTTTTCTCATTTACAGAAGTACTTATTTCATCATTATCAGCTTCTGTCTTTTCAGATATCATCTCTCCGCTCCATGTAGGCAATCCGGCGGTCTTTACCATAGTCGTGTTTCCCTCAATCGCCAGATTCTCTGCAACTTTTATGGCTTCATCCTTTGGCACATCATCTCCGATGTAGATCATAAGCACACGATATAAATCCGGGCAGACAAGATAAATTCTCTGGTTAAGAGCCCCGCTTTCGGTAATGCTATTATATTTGAGATATATCCCCTGGTATTTCCCAAATGTACGCTCTTCACTATCAATAACATTCTGATCCTGTACTACCTGTCCCAGATCATTTTTATCCAACAGGACAAATGAAAAACTGAACCCGCCAGTCATGTCATGCTCAGGATATTGGAGATGGTACTCGTCAATCCAGCTCATGCCCTCCGGAACATATTTAGCAGACAGATCCACCTCTGGGATTTCATCTGGAAGCGCGGTTTTCTTTACTGCATCACCAGCATCAATTTTGACTGAAACACCATAAGAACCCTGTTTTTCCAAAAACCAGTGATACAGATTTACTCCTGCATATACTGCCGTGGAAACTGCCAGTGCACACGCAGCTGCTACTGCGGCAACTTTCGGAGCTGTCCATCGTTTTCTTCTTCGCAGATTCGACACTTTATTATCCGCCAGCTGCTTTGCCACCTCATTTTGAATCATATTATGGATAAAATCCGGTGTTTCGGGAATATCGTTTTTCATATCTTCTAATCTCATATTGACACCTCCTGTAATTCCTGCCTTAATTTTCCTCTTGCCCTTGCAAGTCTCTTTTGAACAGCACCTTCCGATATTTCAAGGATCTGGGCGATTTCTTTTACACTGAAATCTTCTATGTAGTATAGAATAACGGGTAAACGCAGTTCCTCTTTTAAGGAATTTACGGCTGTATACAATTCACTGTAATTCTTTGTTTTTTCTGATTCCGGTTCCTGTCTGTCAGCCAGATTTTTCAATGGGATAAATTTACTGGATTTACGCACAAGGCTGTAACATTCGTTGATTAAGATACGGATTAACCAGGTCCGGGCATAGTTATCGTTTTTTAATGTACCGACGTTGGAAAAAGCCTTCACAATTGTTTCCTGAATAGCATCTGCACAGTCATGGTCACTAAATAAAATCGTTTTTGCAGTTGAGTATAATTGTCTTTCTGAATCCAGGATCAGAGATCCAAGTTGTTCCTTTGTCATTTAAACACCACCTCTTTTTTTGCCAGCCAGCATTTTCTTTACATCTATTAGACGTGCAGAAATCATAATGAAAGCAATAAAACAAGCATTTGCAAAGGGACATTGTTATAATTAAATTTGTTCATGGGTGTTATTTGTGATTACTTTCATGCTAATATGCTAATGTGCATTATCATATTAGCATGAAAAAAGTTAGGAAAATCTTAATAATTTCGCATGCAATCCATTGTGAATTTAGATGCTGTATTTGTTATACTTAATCGAGTACAAGCAAAAAGGAGAGTTGAAAATATGTCTGAAAAGATACTAATTATAGATGACGAGCAAGATATAGCGGATCTGTTGGAGGTCTACTTGAAAAACGAAAATTACGTCGTTTATAAATTTTACTGCGCAACGGATGCCATGTCGTGTATTGAAAGCGGCGATATTGATCTTGCCATTCTGGATATTATGCTCCCGGATATGAACGGCTTTTCACTTTGCCAGCTTATCCGAAAGAAATACACTTATCCAATCATCATGCTAACGGCTAAAATTGAGGAAACGGATAAAATAACGGGGCTGACATTGGGAGCGGACGATTATGTGACAAAACCTTTTCGCCCACTTGAAGTAGTTGCCAGAGTGAAAGCGCAGTTAAGACGTTACAAGAAATATTCGCCCGGTATCATCACAGAGAAAGTTCCATCGGAACTTTCCTATAACAAATTGTGCCTGAATGTGCAGACCCATGAATGTCTGTTAGACGGTGAGCCGGTTTCTCTGACACCGACAGAGTTTTCTATCCTCCAGGTCCTTTTGGAAAGTGCCGGGAATGTTGTAAGCATTGAGGAACTGTTTCATGCAGTTTGGAAAGATGAATACTACTCTAAAAACAGCAGCACAATTACTGTGCATATTCGACATCTGCGTGAGAAACTGAAAGATACTTCCGATACTCCGCAGTATATTAAAACGATTTGGGGTGTTGGTTACAAAATTTAAGCGAAAGGAGTACGCTATGAAAAGAAAATCAAATTGCTTTGTAACCATTGTATTCTTAATTTATCTGGCACTCTTGGTTTGGACCATACTTTTCAAACTACAATTTTCAATCAGCGATCTGGACAAAATAAGAAGTATAAACTGTATTCCTTTTCACTATGATAAGGAAATTGGAGCAGCATTTCACTTAACAGAGGTGCTCGAAAATATTATGATTTTTGTGCCTATGGGTATCTATCTTCAAATGATGATGCCAAAAGTAAAACTATATGCGAAGATAATGATGATTGCAGGAACCAGTTTTTTGTTGGAAACCACGCAATATGTTTTAGCAATCGGACGTTCTGATATTACCGATGTACTCACAAATACAGCAGGCTGCCTTTTGGGGCTTATTGTATATTTGATGGTGGCTCGGTTAATCGGAAATAGAATAAAAGCAAACAGACTGTTTTCCATTCTGGCAGGCATAGTAAGTGTTGTCGTGATTGGCCTGCTTGGCTTTATTCTGTTTGCTAATCGGTAGGAGGTGTATTCATGTCGAATAAAGAAATGGCAACAGAAAAGCGCCTTAAAGTGCGCCTATACCTATCATTGCTGGTTTATACCGTTGTTGGATATGGTTTGACCCTTATTTTGGACTACATCTTTTCAAAATTTGACAACGGTATTTTTGCATGGTTCTACTGGCGGCTTGGTCCGCTGTTTATTCTGTATCTGGTGATAGGATTTGTATGTATCTTCAATTACTATTGGAAAAAGCCGTGGGACTATCTGGATGAAGTAATTGACGCAACCCAAACGGTCTATGAGCAGAACAGTCATACAGTATCGTTGTCTGATCCGCTGAAAGAACTGGAGGAACAGCTCAATCAGATCAAAATGTCTGTTCTGTTGAGCAAGCAGGCTGCAAAGCAGGCAGAAGAAAAGAGAAATGAAATTGTTATGTACTTGGCACATGATATACGTACACCTTTAACAACGGTGATCGGCTATTTGAGCCTGCTGCATGAAGCCCCTGATATGCCTGAGCAGCAAAAGGAAAAGTATGTCAAGGTCGCATTGGACAAAGCGGATCGTCTTGAAAAACTCATCAACGAGCTTTTTGAAATTGCTAAATACAATGCACATACGGTCATTATCAAAAAAGAAAATGTAGATTTACATTGTTTGATTGCGCAGGTAATAGATGAAATATACCCGACACTCTCTGCAAATGGCAACACGGCGTATTTACTGCGGAGGACAACTTATTTGTGAATGCTGATCCCGAAAAGCTGGCGAGAGTTTTCAGTAACCTTTTACGAAATGCAGCGTCATATAGCTACCCGCAGACAAAGATCACTATATCCGCCAAACGGTTAGAGCATGATATACAGATCACTTTTGAAAATCGTGGAAAAACAATTCCACAGGAACAGCTTAACAGTATATTTGAAAAATTCAATCGCTTGGATGATGCTCGGCTTTCTAATACAGGTGGTGCGGGGCTTGGTCTTTCTATTGCGGAAGAAATTATACATTTACATGGTGGAAAGATTACTGCATCCAGTCAAGACGAAACCATAGACTTTGTGATTACATTACCCCTTTCCGCTTAGGAAAATCAGACTGTGATCTTAGGAATTACTTAGGAATTTAAGCGTGTGATTTTTGAGATTGAAAAGCCTTTGTTCGATACAATGATTATCGAACAAAGCTTTTTATTGTTCAGCCGAAGCAAAAGAAAGGAGTGTAAGCATGGAACTGAAAATAGAGCATTTAAGCAAGCAGTTCAAAGACAAAACAGCAGTAAATGATGTCAATCTGACATTGACTCCCGGCGTTTGGGGACTTTTGGGGGCGAATGGTGCAGGGAAAACCACGCTCATGCGCATGATTGCTGATATTATGACACCAACCAGCGGAGCAGTTTACTATGACGGAAAAAACATTCGAGAGTTGGGTGAAGTTTACCGAAGCAAGTTTGGCTTTCTGCCGCAGGACTTTGGGTATCACCGGGATTTTACGGTCAAAGATTATTTGGAGTATGTGGCTGCGCTGAAAGATATTCCTACAAGGGCAACTACCAAAAAGATCAATCATTTGTTGGACATTCTTTCGCTCTCCGATGTGAAAAAGAAAAAAATCTCCAATCTGTCAGGCGGCATGAAGCGTCGTGTTGGTATTGCGCAGGCTATGTTGAACGACCCGGAGATACTTGTCATGGACGAACCGACAGCAGGACTCGATCCCGGAGAGCGCGTGCGTCTGCGGAATTTCATTTCCGAGTTTTCGCATGATCGAATCGTGTTGATTTCCACCCATATCGTATCTGACATAGAATATATTTCTACGCGCAACGCAATTATGAAAGCCGGAGAAATTGTTGATGTCGGAACTACCGCAGAACTTGTCAAGCAGATTGAGGGCAAGGTTTGGAATTGCATAATTCCGGCCTCAAAGCTGCCGGAATGTGAAATGCGGCTGCGCATTATCAATCAGCGAGGCGAAGATCACAATCAGGTTTCTATTCGTTATCTGTCCGAACATTCGGAAATTGATGAGTCTGTTACAACGGAGCCACGATTGGAAGATCTGTATCTGTGGTTGTTCCCGCAGACAGACTTGGAAAAGGAGGACAGATAATATGCGGCTCTTTAGACTTGAACTAAAACGTATTTTGAAGTCACGGCGCACCCTGATTTTACTTGCAATCGCACTTTTGCTTTCCGTAGCCATGGCATACCTGCCTATTTCATTTGAGGGTATTAACCGTCCAAACGAAGATGGCACGGTTACAGAATTAGACGGCTTGGCAGCGATCAAGTACAAACAAGATTTTTATAAAACATCCGCTGGTGAAGTGACCCCGGATAGGATCAAATCGGCTTTGGAAACTTATCAAAGCTGCGTTCGAGAATATGGGCCAGTCGAGGAAGAGGGCTTTCCTCTGGCTGTATTTATTGAAAAAATCGTCCCGTTCCGTCACTTGCTGATGGGTCTGTCCGAAGCGTTTGCTGATCCATTAACAGGCATTGGTGCTGATTTAATGGATATTGACCCGAATGACATTGACGGAGCCTATTATGAAAAGTGCGCAGAACATTTACAGGATGTCATGCGGAATGAGCAAAGAGAAAACGAAACCGCACAACAGAAAGCTCTTGAAAAATATTCAGAACTTGATACGCCATTTTATCTTCATTCTGGAATTTCTAAAGATGCATTTGATTATATTGAGTTTTATATTTTGTTCCTTGCTATTTTGTGCGTGGCAATCGCAGCTCCTACTTTTGCCGGAGAATATCAAACGGGCGGTGACAGCATCCTGCGAACCACCAAATACGGGCGTAAACAATTAGCAATTACCAAAATTCTGGCGGCATTTACACTTTTCGTTGTTACTTTCCTTGTCGGGATCACGGTACACATTCTGATTTTAGATGCAGCGTTCGGGACGGATTGCTTAAAAACATCGTTTCAGATGCGATTCTCTATCATTAACCTGCCAAACATCAATCTGGGGCAGTTGCAGATCATTCTCGCAGCAGCGGGCTTACTTTCTGTATTAGCAACGGTTAGCTGTACGTTGTTCCTGTCTGCAAAATGTAAAGACACATTGACAGTTTTGCTGATCTCTATTGTAGTTCTTCTCATGCCGCTTTTTGCTTATGTGGCGATGGGAGCAACATGGCTCTCTACCATACTTCCATCTGCCGGAATTGGTATGCAGAACAATTTCCTTTGTCAGCTTGCAAATTTCAATTATCTGAATATCGGTGGGATGAGTTTCTGGACACCGCATATTATTTTGCTTTCGGCAGGAATTGAATTATTTGTGTTTACATTCTTGGCGATTCATTCCTATTGCAGACATCAGGTAGCATAAAAGAAGTTCAAAATAGAACGAATTGATTATCTGCCGCACGACGGCAAAAGAAAAAGCAGACAATTTGGAACGACGGCTTTGATTTTCAGAGCCAGCGTTTCTTTGTGGCAACACAAACCTATGATGAATTTTCTGGAAATATTGTAGTTAATAGCATTGTTTATGCGTTGAAAATATCTGAAAAATTGATGATAGTAGAAATATAATATTAAAATAAAAAATAATATAAAAAATTGTTTTACTATAG
>NZ_QUDO01000053.1 GCF_003477525.1 Ruminococcus sp. AF41-9 | reverse complement strand
AAACGCTGAAGGCATCTAAGCGTGAAGCCCCCCTTAAGATGAGATATCCCATTCGAAAGAAGTAAACCCCCTTGAAGACGACGAGGTAGATAGGGCAGAGGTGGAAGTGTGGCAACACATGGAGCTGACTGTTACTAATCGGGTGAGGGCTTGACCAAGAATCGCAGGAAGAATGATCTCAGGGAATGTCAACATGTATGTAGTTTTGAAGATATAGAGAAGAGAAGCAGTCATTAGTTTGACTGCTTTTTTGTGCATTAACTTAATACTTCATTTGAAAAGCTTTCCACTTTCCAGGGAATCTGATCTTCCATAGGATTGCATTTCAATGATTATATCGATGAAGGATGAAGGGAATCATTGAAGATGGACAGATAGAGAATTGCCTGTAAGATTCTTTCTTGTGCCATAGGAAATTACTCCGTAATGTTTCTATGACTTATATCGCAGAAGCGACCCGTTCTTTTTTATTGTTTTATTGTTCTGGGGTCGATATCAGAAGGGGAAGAGTTGGTGCCGGGATGAATTTGACGGGGCCGTAGTAATTCTTAGTCTGCGGGAATCTGCGTTATTCGGAAAAACACTCACTGTTTGAGCGAAGTTTGCAACGGAGCGAGTTTGAGGTTTTTTCGAATGGTTTTAGCAGATTTCCGCAGGCTTAGAATTTCTAGGTCACGGCAACCTGAATCCCGGCACCAACTCTTCCCCTTCGTCCCTTGTAAGCAACAACAAGTAAGCACCAACAAAAAAGTATAAAACATAAAACTGCATATAATAGGAAGAAACACCCCTAAAACCATAAAAACACCCCAATAATAGATACAATATACAACAAAGATTACAATAAAACCACAATAAAAATAAAACCTCAAAGAAAAACCACTGTTATTTTCTACAAAAAAAATAGGATATTCAAGAAAAACCGAAGTATTTTGTATAGTTTTTTTAAGAAACCATTGCTATAATACAATCACAGTAAAACAAACGGGCACGCAAGAGCAGGAACGATGAGAATGCGCTTCGTGTTAAAAAAACTATATAATGTAAATTCAAGGAGGGTTTTTACAATGAAAAGAAAATTAGTGAGCTTAGTACTTGCAACAGCAATGGTAACATCATCTATGATGGCAATGCCTGTATTCGCATCTGACGACACAGCAGCTGAGGAAACAGCAGCTGAGGAAACAACAGACGAAACAGCAGACGAAACAGCAGACGAAACACCTGAAGCTAATCCTGAATTAGCTGACAAAAAAGTTGGTGTTTGTATCTATCAGTTCTCTGATAACTTCATGACACTGTTCCGTGGCGAGCTGGAAAGCTATCTTGAAGAACTTGGATTCTCCAAAGATAACATCACAATCCAGGATGGTGCTAACGACCAGGCAACACAGTCCAACCAGATCGATGCTTTCATCGCTGACGGCGTAGACTTACTGATTATCAACCCTGTAAACTCCTCTTCAGCAGAGAGCATTACAGATAAAGTAGTAGCAGCAAACATTCCGCTTGTATACATCAACCGTGAGCCAAGCGAAGACGAAGAAAAGAGATGGGAAGACAACGACTGGGATGTTACATATGTAGGATGTGACGCTCGTCAGTCCGGTACAATGCAGGGTGAAATCATTTCTGACCTTGGCCTTGACGCAATCGACAAAAACGGAAACGGAAAAGTTGATTACATCATGATCGAAGGTGACCCGGAGAACGTAGATGCTAAATATCGTACAGAATTCTCTGTAAAAGCACTTGAGGATGCAGGACTTGAAGTAAACCAGCTCGATGATCAGGTTGGTAACTGGGATCAGGCTACAGCTCAGAACCTCGTAGCTAACGACTTAAGCCAGTTTGGTGATGACGTAGAAGTTGTATTCTGTAACAACGACGCTATGGCACTTGGTGCTCTGCAGTCTATCGAAGCAGCAGGACGTACAGTTGGCGAAGATATCTACCTTGTAGGTGTAGATGCTCTGTCCGAAGCTCTTGACAACGTAGAAGCAGGAAAAATGACAGGTACAGTATTTAACGATCACATTTCCCAGTCTCATGCAGCAGCAGACGCAGCTGTAAACTATCTGACAGGCAAAGGAAATGACCACTACATCGGCTGCGATTATGTAAAAGTAACAGCAGACAACGTAGCTGACATCAAAGAAATGACAAAATAATTCACAGCAATGAATGATCATAGAGGTGCGGGTGACGCAAATGGCACCCGCACCTTTCTTTGAGAAATTCGAGAAAAAGGAAAGGGAGGAGAAACATGTCTGAGTACAAACTGCAACTGAAGGGTGTCTGCAAATCCTTCCCCGGCGTTAAGGCACTTGACAATGTACAGTTGTCACTCCGTCCGGGAACAGTGCATGCTCTCATGGGAGAGAATGGTGCAGGCAAATCAACTCTGATGAAATGTCTGTTTGGTATCTACAAAATGGATGCCGGAGAGATTTACTTAGATGGAGAAAAAATCACAGTAAACAACCCTGATGAAGCCATGAAATATGGAATCGCGATGGTACATCAGGAACTGCAGCCGGTTCCGGCCAGAACCGTAGCTGAGAACCTGTATCTGGGAAGATTTCCGACAAAGAAATTCGGACCATTACAGGTGATTGATCACAAGAAGATGTATGAAGATACAGCTTACTGGCTGAAAGAAGTAAAAATGGATTTCGATCCAAAAGCCTTACTGGGTGACCTGTCTATCGGACAGATGCAGTCAGTAGAAATTGCAAAAGCAGTTTCACACAATGCAAAAGTGGTAATCTTTGATGAGCCTACATCCTCATTATCAGATAACGAAGTAGAAGCTCTTTTCAGAATCATGAATGATCTGAGAGACAAAGGTGTTGCCATGGTCTACATTTCTCATAAGATGGATGAGATCAAACGAATCGCAGATGATATCACGATCATGCGAGACGGTACATATGTAGGAACCTGGCCGGCAGCCGAAATGACTACTGACGATATCATTACCAAAATGGTAGGACGTGAGCTGACCAATGTATATCCGGAAAGAAAGAACAAACCGGGAGAAGTCATCATGGAAGTTAAACATTTGAGTTCTATCCATGAGAAATCTTTCCAGGATATATCTTTCACACTCCGTAAAGGCGAGATCCTTGGATTCGGAGGTCTGGTAGGAGCCCAGAGAACCGAACTTCTGGAAGGTGTATTCGGAATGAGAGCAATCAAATCCGGAGAAATTTATATCAAAGGCCAGAAAGTAAATATCAAACATCCGGCAGATGCCATGAAAGCCGGAATCGGTCTGATCACAGAGGACAGACGTGGAAATGGTATTTTCGGATGTCTTTCCATCAAAGATAATGTCGGTGTTTCTATTTATAACAAGTATCTGAAAGGCGGATTTGTGCTTGACCATAAGAAGATTAACAATGTCGTAGATGACAGCATCAAGAAGCTGCGTATCAAAACTCCGAACATGCAGGAGCATATCGCAAACCTGTCCGGTGGTAACCAGCAGAAGGTTATCGTAGCAAGATGGCTGGCAAATGACCCTGATATTCTGATCATGGATGAGCCGACCCGTGGTATCGACGTTGGTGCAAAACACGAGATTTATGAAATTATGAATGATCTGGCCGCAGAAGGCAAAGCCATTATCATGGTTTCTTCCGAAATGGCAGAGCTGCTTGGTATGTCTGATCGTGTTTACGTTATGTGTAACGGCAAGATGCGCGGAGAAATTACAGAGACCGCAGAGATGACTCAGGAACATGTCATGGCCTATGCGACAAAATTCTGATGGGAGGAGAATAATCATGGGAAACAAAAAGAAATTAAGTTTTAAACAAATTATGACGAATTATGGTGTTATTATCATCATGGTTTGCCTCATTGTATTTACCGGAATCACAAGACCAAACTTCTTAACAGCAAACAACCTGACAAACATTCTTGCAACTATGAGTTTCCGTCTTGTAATTGCACTTGGTATTGCCGGATGTATCATCACTGCAGGCTGTGACCTGTCAGCCGGACGTATGATCGGTTTTGGCGGATGTATCGCAGGTACACTGCTTCAGAAAATGGATTACTCCAACAAATTCTTTCCGAATATGAAACCTTTAAACATCTGGCTTGCACTGATCGTTGTTATGCTGATCTGTGCTGTATTCGGACTTGTAACAGGATTCTTTATTGCATACCTTAACGTACCGCCATTCATTTCAACAATGGCTATGATGGAAATCGTTTATGGTATCTGCTGTATTTATACAAACGCAACTCCTCTTGGTGGATACACAAGTGAGTATACAGGACTTGCAACAGGTAAATTCCTTGGAATGAGCTACCTGGTATGGATCGCAATCATCGTTGGTATTATCACATGGTTCATCTTTAACATGACCCGTCATGGAAAATATATGTATGCAATCGGTGGTAACCCACAGGCAGCAGAAGTTGCCGGTGTTCCGGTTAAAAAGACTCTGATCATTATCTATGCAAAAGCAGCAGCTATGTATGGTCTTGCAGGATTTATGATGGGTGCAAAAGCCGGCGGTGCATCTGTTCAGTTAGGTTATGGTTATGAAATGGAAGCGATCGCAGCCTGCACTATCGGTGGTGTATCTGTAACTGGTGGTCGTGGTAAAGTTTCTTCCGCTCTGATCGGTGTTGCAGTATTCGAGTTCCTGAAAACAGCACTTCAGTTCCTGGGAGTAAACCCATACGCTCAGTACATCGCACTTGGTATCATCATCTTCATTGCTATTTCACTGGATATCAGAAAATACATTGCAAGAAGATAAGAAAAACGATATAATGTTACATACAGGACCGCCGTTTTGGTACGACGGTCCTTTCTCTATATATAGACTAAAAAATGTAAAGGAGAAATAAAAAAATGGGAGAAAGCTATTTATCCAGCGCAATGATTCCGCTGATGATGACTCTGGTTCTGGGATACTATGCAGCACGTCTGCTGATCTTTCACGACACAGAATCTATTACGGGCAAAAACGGCGCCAAGTTTAAGGACAAGGAAAAATATGTGACAGAGTCAGGAAAGCTGATTCTTTTTATGGCAGCAGGCTCATTTATTATGGCGATCATTATGTATTTTAATGCTTATGTGGCAGTGACTCAGATTGCAGTCTGGTTTCTGATCTTCGGGATTCTCTGGAAGAGAATGAATGATAAATATGGAGATACAAAATCTCATAAAAAGAAATAAAATGATTGTCCGGAGTAACGGACAACATACAGAACAGTAAGTAACAGGCGGAGTGTAAATATGGAGAAGTATTCAGTATTACTTGTGGATGACGAGGAAGATGTTATCCAGATTATTATGAAAAAAATGGACTGGGAAAGCATGGGCTTTCAGGTTGCGGGATATGCTCATAATGGTGTGGAAGCACTGGAGATGGCGGAGGAACTTCAGCCGGACGTGGTCATGACAGATATCAAAATGCCATACATGGACGGACTGACTCTGAGCCGCAAACTGAAGGAACTTTACCGTACAGTAAAGATCATTATTTTCTCGGGATTTGATGAATTTGAATATGCAAAAGAAGCCATTCAGATCGAAGTGGAGGAATATATTTTAAAGCCAATTGATGCTGGAAATCTGAAAGAAGTTTTCGGCCGTATTCGTGAGAAAATAGACCGGGAGATGGATGAGAAAAGAAACGTTGACAAGCTGAGAGAGTATTATATGGAAAGTATTCCGATTCTTCAGGAGAATTTCTACACTTCTTTGATCGATGGCAGGATTCCGGAAGATGAGATTGACAGATATGTGGATGATTATCAGATCAGTCTGACAGGACCATATTATGTGGTTTCTATTTTACATATCAGTACAACAAATATCCCTCCAAATATGAATACTTTTCTGCTTGGCGTATCTGTAAAAAAACTGGCAGAGGAGCATATGGAGGATGAATGGAAGTCCAGAATCCTTATGTATCTGGGAGATATTGTGGTGATCACACAGCTTGAGAGCCAGGAACAGATCACGGAATTTACAGACTTTATGGACCAGTTATGCCGTCTGGCAAAACATGTCTGTGAAGCTACCGTAACCGCCGGAATTGGTTATGTATCCAATAATCTTCCTGATATCCGCCTCTCCTGGCAGGGTGCCAGAAGTGCAGTTTCTTACCGCGTAATATATGGAAATGCCCGTGCCATCAATATTGCAGAAATTGATCCTATGGAGAATGCGGATGAGCGCTGGGAAGAACAGGAAATTCAGAAAATCCTGAAGAAAATCCGTATGGGAAGCAGAGAAGAACTGGAAGAGGAGATTGATCACTGTATCCATAAGTTTATGGAAGATGGAACAACCATGCAGAAATATCAGATTTTTATTATGGGTCTGATCACGGAAATTTTCAGATTCTGTACGAATAATCAGTTGGATATTGAGGAATTTTACGGTGAAAAAAGTGCGGTTTTTGAGAAATGCATGCAGATGGAATCCCCGGAAGAACTGGAGCGATGGCTTCTGGAGATTGGGGAAAAATTACAGGAAACCGTTCAGCAGGAACGTCAGGCAACTACCAAATCTTTTGCGTCCAAAGCAGTGGAATATGTACAGGAACACTACAGTGACCGGAACATAACCATAGAATCTGTCTGTAAGGAACTGGGGGTAAGTGCTGCTTATTTTTCTACAATTTTCAAGAAGGAAACAGGTAAAACATTTATCAGTTTTCTGACAGATTACCGTATGGAGAAGGCTGTGGAACTGCTTATGACAACCAATGACAAGACCTATATTATTGCAGAAAAAGTAGGTTATGCAGACCCGAATTATTTCAGTTATGCGTTTAAGAAGCAGTACAGTATGTCACCGTCCAAGTATCGAAGTGCGAACAGTAATGGGTAAAAGTAAGAACCGGGTCAGACAGAAAACAGTTGAGAAATAAAAAGAAAACAGGTATAAAATAAGATTGTTTTTGTTTGTCAGATAACTGAAAATATTATCAGAATAACGATACAGGGGCAGGAGAGTCAGTGGAAAAGATCAGAGAGTTATTATCCCGTAAGGGAAAGAAAACAAGGAGCATGCAGATGACCATATCGGTTTCTTTTACCGTTTTGTCAGTATGCTGTATGTGCTTTCTGGGTGTGATGCTTTATCAGCAGTTTACGAAGAAAGCAGAAAACTTAACAGTGGAAAATTCCAGGCAGCTTTTGAATCAGACAACGATCAATCTAGAAGACTATCTCAGAAATATGAGACGGATTTCGGATGCCATGTATTATACAGTGATCAAAAATACGGACATCGGAAGTGGAAGTCTGGACGATTCCATGACACTTTTGTATGAGTCCAATAAAGATAAGCTGGTGAGCGTTGCCTGCTATACAAATGATGGAAATCTGGTGGCAGCTTCACCGATTGATACGGAGAAAACAGAGATAGATGTCACGTCTCAGTCCTGGTTTAAGGATGCGGTGGGAGAACTGGAAAACTTTCATTTTTCCAAACCGCATGTGGAGAATCTGTTTGATGATCCTTCTTATCGATATTACTGGGTGGTTTCACTGAGCCGTACGGTGGAACTTACCAGAAATGGTGTTTCCATGCTTGGTGTGCTTCTGGTAGACATGAATTACAGCAGTATCGAGCAGCTTCTGGATAAGGCAAATTCCGATACTTCCGGAGAGTATCTTTACCTGATGGCACCGGACGGGGAGATCATTTATCACCCGAAACAAAATCTGATTCATATGGGATTATATCAGGAAAATAACAGTATGGCAGCAGGATATGAGGATACTACGACAGAGGAAAATTTCCAGGGAGAAAACCGTCTGGTCACTGTAAAAACCATCAGCTATACAGGATGGAAACTGGTCAGTGTGGTTCCGATGAAATCTTTCAGTATGGGTATGTCAGGAATGAGAAATCTGGTGGTTCTTCTGGTTGCGCTGACAGTTTTTGCAGCAGTGATCCTGAATCAGATGGTATCTGCAAGAATCTCCAAACCTCTGCGCAGACTGAATGATTCCGTGAAGGAATGGGAGGCCGGAAATATGGAACCGGATATTTATATAGGCGGTTCCATGGAAGTGGAACATCTTGGGAAAACCCTGCGCTCCACAGTGGCACAGATCCGCCAGTTGATGGATGACATTGTGGTGGAACAGGAAGAAAAACGAAAGAGCGAACTGGATGCGCTTCAGTCGCAGATCAACCCTCATTTCCTGTATAATACGCTGGATTCTATTGTATGGATGATCACAGGAGAGCGTTATGATGATGCGGTATTTATGATCACGCAGCTTGCCAGCCTGTTCAGGATCAGCCTGAGCCGTGGAAAAACAGTGATCAGGATTGAGGATGAAGTGAAGCATGCGCAGAACTATATGAACATCCAGAAAATCCGTTATAAAAACAGTTTTGAGGTGGATTTCCAGATAGATCCGGAGATTCTGGACGGATGTACAGTGAAGCTGGTTCTCCAGCCGCTTCTGGAAAATGCTATCTATTATGGAATGGAATTTATGGATGGAGAAGGAGAAATCCATGTACGCGGATACCGGAAAGAAAATGACGTTTATCTGGAGGTAGAAGATAACGGACTTGGAATGCCGGAGGAAGAAGCCGCAGAGCTTCTCAATGGAAAAGAACGGCCGCATAAGCATGGTTCCGGTGTTGGTCTGGTGAATGTGCACAGCCGTCTCAAACTTCGCTTTGGAGATCAGTATGGTCTGATCATCAAAAGCTGTCCGGATGAAGGAATGCTGGTTCAGATCCATATTCCATATACTCCTTATACAGCAGAGACACAGAAAATACTGGAAAGCGGGAAATACTCACAGTCCGGAAAAACGATGTCAGACGGCAGCAAAACTGGTGACACCGGAAGTCAGGAGGAGACGAAATGAAAAAGAATCGTTTATCTATCCTTCTCTTTTCCGCAGTGATTTTTGCAGTGATTATATACAGTGCTTACGGGATGGTGAATCAGGGAAAAGAAGAGGATTATATTTCCGTTTCTGTTATTGTAAATGACAGCAGCAGTGAACGCTGGGATGCGTTCAGAGAAGGTCTGGAACAGGGGGCAGAAGATAATCATGTGCATCTGAATCTGGTATCTACAGGCAAATTTCAGAATGTACAGGAGGAGCAGCCGATTGTAAAAAGAGAGCTGGACGGAAGTGCAGACGGGGTGATCGTGGCACCTTATTCCAGTGATACGGATGTCGTTCTTCCGGGAGAAACTGCGAAGCCGACTGTGCTGATCCAGACAGGCATTGAGACAGATACACTCTTTACCACAGTTATGACAGATCATGTGAAATTCGGAGAAACTCTGGGAGATATGGCTGTGGAAGGCGGTGAAAAGACCGTCGGGATCTTCAGCGGAAATCAGAATCAGATTGGAATGAGACAAAGGTTAAAAGCATTGAAACAACGCCTTTCAGAGGCAGGAGTGGAAATCGCCTGGGTGATCTCTGATAAAGAACTGTATAAGAAAATGCGAAATCAGGATTACTTTAAGAATGCTTCTGTGGATGCGGTTCTGTCTCTGGAAAATGATGATACAGAGAAGGCTGTTGACCTGATCCTGAATACAGAGAACCTTTCCTGGCATATCTATGGAGAGGGTCGTTCTGAGAAACTGATGTATTATCTGGATAAAGGAACTATCCGGGAGCTTCTTGTGCCGAATGAGTATTATATGGGATATCAGAGCATGTGTCTGGCGGCGCAGGCGGTTCAGTATCATACGGGAAAAACAGAGCAGACAGAGGTTGATTTTTTCAGAGTAACGAAGGATAATCTTTATGATGAGGAAACAAGCAGAATCCTGTTTCCTACAGTGAGATAAAATGACACCATAGATAAAACGGACGGGGGATAGAACGAATGAATGGAAGGTATCTGGTTTTTGCCGGGGTTCTGGGGATAGTGACTGTGGCAGCGGCAGGATGCGGCAGCAGTCAGGAGGAAGCTGTAAAAAACATTAAGATCGGGATCACATTGTATGATCAGTATGATACATTTCTTTCGGAAATGATGGAGGGATTTACAGCGTATGCAGCAGAAAAAGAAGAATCAAGTAAAATTGCGATCAATGTGGAAATTCTGGATGCTTCCAAAAGCCAGCTCACACAGAATGAGCAGGTGAAAAGCCTGATCGAAAAAGGATGCGATGTAGTCTGCGTGAATCTGGTAGACCGTACAGAGCCGACAACCATTACAGATCTGGCAGAGAAAAATGATGTTCCTGTAATTTTCTTTAACCGCGAACTGGTAGCGGAGGATCTGGAACGCTGGAGTGAACTGTATTATGTAGGGGCAGATGCTTCCGAGTCCGGAAGGCTGGAAGGTGAGCTTGCGGCAGACGCTTTCAAAAATGAAAGTACGATGGATAAAAATGGTGACGGAATCTGCCAGTATGTGGTTCTGGAGGGAGAAGCCGGACATCAGGATTCGATCGTGAGGACGGAATATTCGGTAAACACAATGGTGGAACAAGGGGTTGAAACTGAAAAATTAGGATATGCCATGGCGAACTGGAACAGAGCGCAGGCACAGACAAAAACAGCAGCTATGCTGACACAGTTTGGCGGAGAAATTGAGCTGATCATGGCCAATAATGATGACATGGCACTGGGTGCGATCGATGCACTGAAAGCGTCCGGAATGTCAAAAGAAAACTGGCCGGTAGTGGTCGGAATAGACGGAACCAGCGGTGGACTGGATGCAGTCAGAAACGGTGAAATGCTGGGAACCGTTTACAATGACAAAGAAGGACAGGCGAAAGAAATGCTGAACCTCGCATTTGCCCTTGCCACAAATGGAGACAAAGACGATATTCCTCTGATAGATGGAAAGTATGTGAGAACTCCTTACCATAAAGTGACATTGGATAACATTGAAGAATATGCAGAAAAAAACAGCCCTGAGTAATCCGGGGCTGTTTCTTTTATAAGAAATTATTTCGTAATGTTCTGACTGTGTATTTGCAGAAAACTGCCAATGGCAGGTTCCGCAAGAGTCTATATTCAATGGAAAAAGAATTATAAAGACTGGATATAAGCAATCAGTTCTTCTTTCTCTGCCTCTGTTAATTTATGACTGGCTGTAAAGGCACAAATGAAGTTTTTAAGAGAACCTTTATAGGAATCATTGATGATCAGATTTGCGTAATCTTCATAATATTTCTTAGCTGTAACAGATGGAATATACAGGGCTCTTTTGCCGCTCTTGTCGATGTTCAGGAAACCTTTCTGAGCAAGACGGGTAAGGAAGGTATTGACTGTCTGTTTCTTCCATTCTTTCTTCTCTTCGTTGTTAAAATGATTCATGATCTCAGAAAAGGTTGCAGGTGTTTCCCTTGTCCATAAGTATTCTAAAATATAAAATTCTGTTGCGCTCATTGCATTGCGTAGCATTATAAGTCCTCCTTATTAGTATCATATAGTTTGTGTACAGATGCCCAGTTACTGTGGTACAGCCGACTGGTCACCGTAAATTCTGCCAGTACACTGGTACATACATAAGTATTATTTTAATATAAAAATATAAATATTACTAGGCGAATAATTGTACAAAATTTACGGTTGAAAATAGGTTAATTTATATCATTCCCAGTTAAAAGCAGTATAACATAAATTCGCAGAAAACGGTAACTTTTTTCGTTATCTGCAATACACTTTAACCAAATCAGGTAAGTCCCCTGCTTCAATTGCGAATATCCGCCTGACTCAGACAGTAGCCTCTCTGATCATGCAGTACTGTTTCAGTCCGAAATGATGTTTTTCCACAATGCCGTAAGTCTTAAATCCGAAATGTTCGTAAATAGGAACGTTATTGGGATTGTGGGTTTCCAGGGAGATGAGCATTTTATGTTTCTGTGCGTACTGGATGACTTCATCCATTAACACTTCTGCAAGTCCGTGATGCTGATGCCCCGGATCTACTGCGAGGTAGATTACATGAAGGCGGTCTGTCTGGTGAAGCTGGTCTGTCCAGCTGGAATTCAGGTAATCTTTTCCCTGAATGAAATTCCAGAAGGTTTTCAGGCTTGGATCTTCTTTGATAAGACACCCATCTGTGGTAAGGGTAGCTTTGGCTTCTGTGAGACAATACTGTAAAACATTGTAAGGCTCACTTTCATCAGAAACAACCAGAATGCTGTTCAGTTCGCTGCTGTCAGAATAGATTTCGCAGGTCTGAAAAAATTCTGTGAGATCACAGGAAAAAAGTTCCGGCAAAAGGCGTTCTCTGGTGTCGTCATCCGGGATCAGGGTATGATACAGTGGGTCCTGTGCGAAACAGACAGTTAACAGTTTCTGCAGTCTTGGTAAATCTTCTTCCTGTACCCGGTACAAATTATCACTTTCCATAAGTATGTAAATTCTCCTCGTTTTTGTTGTGATTTACAATCGATCATCTTTCATAATTTTATCGGTTGTAAATCTATGATTTTGTGTTTTTTTATCTGTTACTGTGCACGGAGTGAACAGTAACTTTTATCTGGATCAGACAGATAAAATTATCTGGTTAAGTATGTGCTTGATATGTATTATTGATGTAGTCAGCTATCCAGTCTGTCAGAAAGCTCTGTCAGCATGGCTGAGAGTTTTTCGACAGAACTGCTCAGATAACGCAGGTCATCTTTATAGTAGGCTTTCTGTCTGCGCAGGGCAGCTTCCAGACGGCGGATCTCTCCGTCCAGTTCCGGTGTATTTTCTTTCATGCGCTGCTTTAATGTCTGTACGATTCCATAAAGATTTTCGTGGTGCATAATGCGTCCGGCACCCCACATGAGGCGGTCTTTTGGCTGGTGAAGAATGTATTCTGTGAAATGATAGTATACTTCTTCATCAAAAAGGAATGCGTACATATTATTATCCACCCGGTAGAGTGCCTTCAGTGCGTCTGTGATGTTTCCTTCGGTAAGGGCAAGGCGGGCTTTCTCTAACTGGGAGATATTTTTGGAAGCAGATTCCTGTGGAAAAATGACTTCATCCTGCCAGTTCAGGCGTACCAGATAATTCTGTGCCTTGCGGAAAATTTTTAACAGTGCCGCTGCATTTGTTTCCTGGCTTTTGCGGAAAGCTGTGCGTTCTTTCAGTGCTGTTAGTTTTGCATATTTCTGATTGATCTGGCAGATGTGTGTATAAACCTGACTGCATAATTCCTGTACTTTTTCCAGACGGGCTGTCAGGCTGTCCTGTTCTTCTGATGCGAAGGAGAGGGCGTTTTCATGAATACCGGAAATCACTGCCTTTATTGTATTGCTGAAATTCATCGGCGGCAGGACCAGACGGTCAAAGGCCATTACAAGTTTCAGATAGCATTCATGATGGAACTGATAAACCGCTTCCTGATAGACATCCTGATTATCATACTGGGAATGATAATAGTTCTGCATGAATGGTCCGGCACTGAAATCATTTACGGTAGATGGGATTCCTGCGATCGCCATGGAGAAATCATCGGACCAGGTCTCAATCGGAGACAGGACTGTGATCCCGTCCGGATAAGCTCCTTCGGAACCGTCAGGCTGTCTGTGAACTGCCGGATAAAGTCTGTATATTCATAGGTGCAGCGGATAGCATCCTGTGTGTTGTGTGCATGAGCCGGAAGCTCGAAATTCAGGTCTGCGATCACTTTTCCCTGCCAGTCCGGATGTACACGGAATACCTGATTATACGCACCTGTGGACCAGTCATATTTGGAATCAATGATGCCCCATTCTTCGGCTGCCATGGCGCAGAATACCAGAGTGTGGGCCGGTTTATAACCGCCTTTTACCAGTGCACGGGCGATGCCGAGCATCATGGCGATCGCTGCATTATCGTCCTGAAATCCATCGAAATAGGAATCATAGTGGGCAGATAATACGATCATGGAGTCTGTCTCAGTTCCCTGGATTTTGCCGACAATATTGCTGGCTTTTGTGTCCGGAATGACTCTGGAACGGGCATCGAGAGATACTTTTAATGAATGGTTGCGTAAAAAAACGGAATCCGGTTCAGAAGCATTCTGGATATGCTCAGAATCAGTAGTATTGTTTTTCTGAGCAGAAATTTTGTCCTGAAGGGCAGCCTTAAGGATTCGTGCATCTGCCTGGGACAGGGAGAAAGCAGGTGCGAAATCCGGACCTGCGATATCCTGTGCGTTAAGAGCAGTTTCCGCAATTTCTCCATATCCGTTTGCCTGAACTGCGATCAGAGCAGCGGCCCCCCGCAGGTAAGCCTGATAAACCGGGAAGCTGATCCACCATTCATCACGCTGGTTGATCTCGACCATGACCAGTTTTCCTTTGACATTTACGCCTTCATAATCTGCAGTAGTCCCTTTTCCAAGATAAACGAGATCATAATTCTGAAAACCATTGGTTTCAAAATTTGTCTGATAGCCCCCCATCTGAAAGGTATGTTCCAGACCACTGTTGTCTGTGAATTTCAGGACTGCTTTCTCGAATTCCCATCCGTCCAGTGTAAAAGTATCTCTGGTGACATCGGTAAGGCCGATGCGTTTCATTTCTTCATATAACATATCTCCTGTAGCTGTCTCTGCGGCGGAACCTGCAGTGCGGTAGCCAGAACAGGATTTGTTTTTTCTTTTTCCATGCGTTTGGCAAGCTGGTAGGACCAGCTGGTGTCAATGCAGGAAATACAGGAATCTTCAATGTTCAATGGAATCGCCTCTTTCCTGATAGTTTGTATAATAGTTCGTATGAATTTTGCTGTAAAAAGAAGTCAGGCTTGAAAGGGATTTTTGTCCCGACCTGATATCATAAAAATATTTTAGCATAGCAGAATAACTTCGACAATAAAACGTGAAAATTTAGGCAAAATGTTTCTTATAATTCTGCGCTACTTCAGCGTGAAAAATCAAAAAATGTGAAAAAACTGTGAAATATTGTACGCTTTTAAATACAATCTGATTTTTTTTGCTAATTACTGGACAAAGTATAAAAAAATATTTTATACTGCAAATGTAAAAATTAAATAACATTTATTGGTTTTGAACCAGTCGTTGTAAGTTCCGCAAGGATTAATAGAGAAACCGGTGGAAATCCGGTGCGATCCCGTCACTGTAATAGGGAGCTTTGAAACAATTTATGTCACTGGACCATGAAGCAAAGTTGATCTGGGAAGGCGTTTTAAAGTGTTGAACTTAAGTCAGGAGAACTGCTTACAATTGGGATAGGAATGATTCTTACGGTAGATAGGAAGCATAATTTTTTCATGTCATTTTATGTCCGTATGTATGGTGTTTCATGTTACGGGCTATTTTTTTGCCTAAAAATTAAGCCCCCTGGGGGGATTTTCAGAGTTATTGATCACGAGATGATCAGTAACTGTTCCGGCACTGGTTTGATTCACGAAAGATGTAGGAAGGAGATTATTTTGACGAAAAAACAAATCGGGAAAAGATTTCTGCAGATTCTGATCGTTCTGTTTGGTATCAGTTTTCTGACCTTCGGACTGACTTATCTGTCTCCTGGTGATCCGGCTGAGATCATGCTGACAGAGTGCGGTAATCTTCCCACACCAGAGCTTCTGGAACAGACAAGACATGAGCTGGGACTTGACCAGCCGTTTATTGTTCAGTATGGAAGCTGGCTGAAAGGTGTACTTACCGGAGATATGGGACAGTCTTATTCCTTTAAGATGCCGGTAGTACAGAAACTTGTATCCTGTTTCTGGCCAACCCTGAAGATGTCTCTGCTGGCATTGCTGATGATGATCGTGATTTCCATTCCACTGGGAATCCTGGCAGCAGTGTATCAGAACAAATTCCCGGACTATTTTGTAAGAGGAATTACCTTCGTCGGGGTATCCGTACCAAGCTTCTGGCTGGGTCTGATCTTACTGAGTATCTTCGGTGTACAGCTTCGCTGGGTAAATGTAGCAGGAGGAAGCACTGATTTCAAGGCGATGGTCCTGCCGGCACTTACGTTGGCTCTTGCCATGTCTGCGAAATATACCAGACAGGTAAGAAGTGCAGTTCTGGAGGAACTTCATCAGGATTATGTAACAGGTGCACGTATGAGAGGTATCAAGGAGAGTGTGATTTTATGGAGACATGTTCTTCCGAATGTAATGCTTCCGCTGGTAACTCTGCTTGGACTTTCTCTGGGAAGTCTTCTTGGCGGTACTGCGGTCGTTGAGATCATCTACAACTGGCCGGGTATGGGAAATATGGCAGTCAAAGCAATCTCCTGCCGTGACTATCCGTTGGTTCAGGGATATGTATTGTGGATCGCCATTCTTTATATGTGCATTAACCTGCTTGTGGATCTGTCCTATACTTATCTGGATCCAAGACTTAAGGAGGATAGATAATTGAAGTTAGCGAAAGTATTTAAAGAAAATAAGCAGTTTACCCTTTTTTCGATACTGGCGTTGGTCGTAGTTGGTGTAGCTGTGTTTGCCCCGCAGATTGCACCCTATGACCCGCTGGATGCAGTGATGCTGGAATCCCTTCAGGCACCAAGTTCTGCACATCCCTTTGGAACAGACAAGCTGGGACGTGACCTGTTATCACGAGTGATTTTCGGAACCAGAACTTCTCTGGTCATGACTTTATGTCTGGTAGCAGTTATCTTTGTGATCGGTACATTTCTTGGAGTGATCGCCGGATATTTCGGCGGAATCGTAGACGGTGTGATCATGCGTATCGCTGATATGATGATCTCTTTCCCTGGTCTGGTACTTGCAATCGCAATCGCCGGTATGCTGGGACCGAACCTTGTAAATGCCGTTATTTCCATTGCGGCAGTAAGCTGGACCAAATATGCCAGACTTGCACGAAGTATGGTGCTGAGGGTTAAAAAGAATCTTTATATTGAAGCAGCAGTCGTAAACGGAACCAGGACATGGAAGATCCTGCTGGTACATGTTCTCCCGAACATGGTTACTCAGATGGTAGTAACTGCAGCAGCAGATATCGGAACCATGATGCTGGAGCTGGCATCCTTATCCTCCTTGGTTTTGGTGCTACAGCGCCGACACCGGAATGGGGACTGATGCTGAACGAGGGAAGAACTTACATGGCAAAAGCACCATGGCTGATGATCTACCCAGGTATCGCGATTGTAATCTGCGTAGTTATCTTCAACATGCTTGGTGACAGCATCCGTGACGTTCTTGACCCAAGACAGGAGTAAGAAAATAAAAACAAAGAGTTCTGCGGCTTCCGTACTGAACCGCGGACTTCACCACTTACCTAAATATTTCAGGAGGAATATATGAAGAATACATTATTTAAAAAAGTTTTAGCAGTAGCACTTGCATGTACAATGACATTTTCCATGGCAACCGTAACTCACGCAGCAGATGCAAAAGAGATCACAATCGGTGTCACAAGCTTTGCTGATACTCTGGAGCCTACAGAGCAGTACTTCAGCTGGGTTGTTTCCCGTTATGCGATCGGTGAGTGCCTTACTAAATTCGATGAGAACGGTGAGATCGTTCCTTGTCTGGCAGAGAGCTGGGAAAACAGCGAAGACGGACTTACATGGACATTCAAGATCCGTGAAGGTGTTAAATTCTCCAACGGCGATGATATGACACCGGAGATGGTAATGGCATCCATCCAGCGTACCGCTGACAAGAGCGACCGTGTACCGGAGTTCTTTGACCTGGACAGCATGGAAGTTGACGGACAGAACCTGATCTTCCACTTAAACAGAGCAAACGCAAACATGGCAGGAAGCCTTGCAGACCCGTTATTCCTGATCGTAGACACAAACGTAGATGACTCTACATTTGCAATGGAAGGACCGATCTGTACAGGACCTTACGCAGTAGAATCCTTCAGCCCTACAGATTCCTGCGTGGTAGTAAGAAATGAAAACTACTGGGACGGCGAAGTTCCGCTTGATAAAGTAACACTGAAATGTGTAGACGACCAGACAACACGTTCCATGGCTCTTCAGACCGGCGAGATCGACATCGCTTACAACTTAAAGACAGAAAACCTTGTTGAGTTCGAAGGAAATGACAACTATGACATTCAGGAACTTCAGTCCCTGCGTTCCACATATGCATTCATGAACCAGAGTGAAGGTCGCGCACTCAGCGATAAAGCACTTCGTCAGGCACTTCTGCGCGGACTTGACAAACAGACATACTGTGATGTTCTTCTTGAGGGTGGAGCTACAGCAGGTAAAGCACCGGTACCTCCAACACTTGACTTCGGATTTGATGATCTGAACGATGAGAACAGCTATGATCCGGAAGGTGCGAAAGCAATCCTTGAGGAAGCAGGATATAAAGATACAGATGGTGACGGATTCGTGGAAACACCGGACGGAGATCCTCTGACACTTGATTTCGTTATCTATACAAGCCGTGCAGAGCTTGGTGTTTATGCACAGGCAGCACAGGCCAGCCTGAAGGAAATTGGTATCAATGTAAACCTGAATACAGTAAGCTATGAAACACTTCTCGACATGAGAGATTCTGGTCAGTATGACCTTCTTATCTGGAACGTACTTGTAGCTAATACAGGAGATCCGGAGAACTATTTAAGAGAGAACTGGTACAGCAAATCTGCAAACAACACAGCAGGATACAACAATCCGGAAGTAGATGAGCTTCTCGATGAGCTTGCAGGAACATTTGACGAAGAAGAAAGAAAAGACCTGATCATCAAGATCCAGCAGGATATCATGGATGATGCAGCAACTGTATTCTTCGGATATGAGACAACTTATCTGTTCTCCAACAAGAGAGTTACAGGCGTGAAGATGTATCCGATGGATTACTACTGGCTGACAAAAGACATCACACTTGCTGAGTAATTATATTCAGAGATATTAATTTCTGAATGAGACTGTACGGATTATGTCTGTTCGTTGGTATATCAGAAAAGATGGACACAGATATAATCCCAAAAACACTGCAACAAGTAAGAAGGAGCGTTATTTATGCTTGAAATAAAGGATCTCTCAGTCCGGTATGGAAAGCAGGCACCTACCATTGAGCATTTCAACCTGAACATGAAGAAAGGTGAGATCATCAGTGTGGTAGGTGAGAGTGGAAGTGGAAAGACCACTGTTATCAGAGCTGTCCTCGGCGCACTTGCCGGGGGCGGTAAGGTAACACAGGGAGATATCCTCTTTAACGGAAAATCCCTGCTGACCAATACCAAGGATGAATGGAGACAGTTAAGAGGTACACGTATATCCATGATCTTCCAGGACTGCGGCGGAACCCTGAATCCGATCCGTAAGATTGGAAGCCAGTTCGTGGAATATATCTGTACTCATTCAAAAGTGTCAAAAGAAGAAGCATGGAAAAAAGGCGTGAACATGCTCGAAAAGATGCGTCTTCCGGAAGCAGAGAATATCATGAACAGTTATCCTCATCAGCTCTCCGGTGGTATGCGTCAGCGTGTCGGTATCGCCATGGCGATGACCTTTAACCCGGAACTGCTTCTGGCAGACGAACCGACCAGTGCGCTGGATGTTACCACTCAGGCACAGATCGTTCGTCAGATGATGGAACTTCGTGATGATTTCCACACAAGCATCATCATCGTAACCCATAACATCGGTGTAGCTGCTTACATGGCAGACCAGCTGATCGTTATGCAGCACGGCAAAGTCGTGGATCAGGGAACAAGGGATGAAGTTATGAATCATCCGACAAGTGATTATACAAAGAAACTTCTGGCAGCAGTACCGGAAATGGAGGGACGCCGTTTTGTTTAAGGAATCAGATATCGTGCTGAGTGCAAAGCACATCGTAAAACAGTTTCCGGCCTCCCATGGACGGACACTAACAGCCTGCAATGACATTAACCTGAATGTATATAAAGGCAAGACATTAGGGATTGTAGGAGAGAGTGGATGCGGGAAATCCACATTCGTAAGAATGGTCATCTCCCTCGACAAACCTACCAGCGGTGAGATTCTGTATCATGGCAAAAACCTTGCTGATCTTTCCAGGAAAGAGACATGGTTAAACCGCCAGAACATGCAGATGGTTTTCCAGGATCCGCTGGCATCCTTTAACCCGAAGATGAAGATTGTGGACATCCTTACTGAGCCGCTGATCAACTTCGGAAAATTAAAGAAAAGCGAGAAAGAAGCCAAAGCAAGAGAACTGCTGGAAATGGTAGAACTTCCGGGCGATTTCGTAGATCGTTATCCTCACAACATGAGTGGTGGACAGAGACAGAGGATCAGTATTGCAAGAGCGCTCTCACTGGAACCGGAGATCCTGGTTTGTGATGAGGCGACTTCTGCACTGGACGTTTCCGTACAGGAATCGGTTATTGAGCTTCTGGTACGCCTTCAGAAAGAGAAAAATATCAGCATGCTTTTCATCTGCCATGATCTGGCACTGATCCGTTCTTTTGCCCACCAGATCGCTGTTATGTATCTGGGAAATATCGTAGAGGTCATTCCTGGCGAAGATGTTACAGAGCATGCAGTACATCCGTATACACAGGCACTTCTGGGTGCACAGTTCTCTATTCATATGGATCCGAATCAGAAGATCCAGAGTATCGAGAGTGAAGCACCAAGTCCTCTGGATGTACCGAAGGGCTGCCCTTTCCAGAACCGCTGCGAGCATTGCACAGACAGATGTAAAGCAGAGATGCCGAAGCTGAAAGAGATTGCTCCGGGACATGAAGCAGCTTGTTTCTATGTGGAGGAGCATCTGAAAAATTGAAGGAAAGGGGGAAGGTGTAATGAGAAGAAAGTTTATCAGTCTGGCACTGAGTGCGGCTCTTGCGCTTGGAGTTACAACCCCTGCCTGGGCTGCCGCTGAAACCTATGCAGATAGTGAGGCGCATACAATTGGTGTCATCGTATATGATCCGGATGCCTCAGAGATGGAAATGTTCTCTGACTACTATCGTGACTATATTCAGGCAGGTTTTCCTGTGAAATTCATTTTCTCCGGCAGGACAACCAGCGCAGAGGATGAGATTCAGTATATTGATAAAATGAAAGAGCAGGGCGCAGAAGGAATCATTTCTTTTGCAGGTTTTGCAGCAGGAATTCAGGATATCATCGGGGAATGTGAAAAGGACGAGGTGTATTATGCACTTGGTTCTAACACGATCAGCGATGAGAATTATGAAGCAGTAAAAGATAATCCCTATTATATGGGAAGTGTGGGACCAAAGCTGGAAGATGTGTACCAGAGCGGATGCGATATGACAGAGTATTTTCTGGATAAGGGTGCGAAGAATTTCGTGATCATGTCCGGTGGTGCTTCTTCAGGAAACCGCCTGCATCAGGTGAGAACCTGGGGAATGCTCAATACATTGGAAGAGAAAGCAGGGCTGGTTCTGACAGAAGAGGCAGAAACACTTTCTACAACAGAAGAAGTTACAAAGCTTTCCAGTGAAGACGGTTCTGTACAGGTTACGATCTGTCCGGGATACACAGAGCAGGACGGACCGGGACTTGAAAATCTGAGCACTGCATTTGCAGATGGAACCTGTGATGCACTGATGAGTGCGTTCCACGTTTCCACTTATCTGGACAAAATCGCAGATAAGGAGAAAGAACAGAACAGCAATATTCTGGTAGGCTCTATCGACAGTTTTACCGACGGAAACTATGAGCTTTTCCAGGAGAAAGATATGCTTGGAAATCCACCTGTTGATTATGTACAGGGTAAATATGCATCTCTGGCAGGTCCTGCATTTGCCATGATCTACAATGCCATTACAGGAAATCAGGATGCAGTAAAAGAGAACGGACAGGCAGCACGTCTGTACCAGGGCTTCTGGACTGCAACAAATGAGAAAGATTATGAAGAGCTTTATGGATATGCAACGGGTATCTATGAAAATGCGTACAGCTGTGATGATCTTCAGGGCGTGATCAGGGTATTTGATGACAGTGCTACACCTGAGAAGTTCAAAGAACTGACAGAGAGTTATTCTGTAGAAGATGCTAAAGCGCGTATCTTTGGTGAGGAATAATATTTATTTATGAAAACATCTGCTTATTTCTGTTTTTATTGACAGGAATGTGAAAGAATGTTAAAAATGAAAAGCAGGGAGTTGATACTTCAGGTATTCGCTCCCTGTTTGAAAATGCAAAAGTTTTATGCAACTAACTATCGAGAACCAAATTTACAAAATGGAATAAGAGTCTGCCAGTGGATGATAAGATCTGGCAGAGATGGAATGAGTAAAAGGAGAAGATTGGATGAGGACATTACGTGTAGCAGACCTGGAAGCGAAGCCGGGTGAGAAAGTATCCGGATTTGTGCATATCATTGGCGCAGAATTCGGAATCCCGGTAACACTGATCTGCGGAGAGAAAGAGGGCGAGACAGTCCTGATCTCCGGCGGTGTGCATAATGCAGAATATGTAGGAATCCAGGCTGCCATGCAGCTTGCAGACGAACTGGATCCGAAAAAAATTGCGGGAAATATCATAGTGATCCGTCTGATGAACAGGACCGGATTTGAGCACCGTACCATGAGTCTTACCTATGAGGATGGAAAAAACCTGAACAGAGTTTTCCCTGGAAATCCGAATGGTACACTCAGTGACAGAATTGCTTATACAGTTGTGACAGAGTTTTTCCCGAAGGCAGATTACTATGTGGATCTGCACTGCGGGGATGGATTTGAGGGACTGGTGTCCTATGTATACTGTACAGGGGCAGCAGCTTCGGAAGTAGCTGCAAAGAGCCGTGAGATGGCTGAAATCGCACATGTGGATTATCTGGTAACTTCCATGTATGGAACAGGTGGAGCATACAATTATGCCGGAAGCATGGGGATTCCAAGCATCCTTCTGGAACGTGGTCACAGCTCCCGCTGGTGTGAAGATCTGGTGGCAGAGGATGTTCACGATGTAAAAAATATTCTCAGACATCTGGGAGTCCTTCGCGGTAAATCCCATATGCATGGCAAACCGCCGGTAGAAGTAAGTCCTGTCATCTATGAGGATGCACCGGTATCTGGATGCTGGTATCCTGCGAAACAGCCGGGTGAGACATTTAAAGAGGGCGAAGTGCTGGGAAGGATCTGCGATTATTTTGGACGAGAACTGTTTGTATACAGAGCCAAAATGGGCGGCATTATTCTTTACCAGACAATCAGTCTGTGCATTATGAAAGATACTCCGATGGTATCTTACGGAACCTGGGATGAGGATACACAGGGTAAGATTGAGGTGGGATGTGAAGTGTGCGGAAATGCGAAACATAAGCATGGACATCATCATAAGATGGATGATAAGCATCATAAACGTCACGAACATCATAAGCATCATGAGGAAGAATAAAATAGAATGATAAAGAAATAATAAAAATACGGCTGCGCTATATCTGAGTTAAATTCAGATACAGTGTAGCCGTATTTAACCAAATCAAGCAAGCAGCAAAGCGGATTGCGAATATCCGCTTCACTTCTGATCTTCGTGAAACAGAATTTGTGTAAAGAATCGTACATCTGAGTCATCCGCCCAGCATACCATACCAACCGCATCAGCCATTTTCTGTGCATCCACACTGTAAGCAGACATACAGGAACAATTCTTATACGGTCCTGCGCTCATGATCAGGACATCTTCTTTTCCATTTTCCTGCATCCATTTGGCAAGCTGTTCTGTAAGAATATTCTGCGCATGCTTCGCCTGTTTGAAAAGAACCGGATCCATAACCGGGTCTTTCAGAATAGTCTGGAGAACCAGTGCTTTCTCATATTTCAATGCTTTTTCGTGCATTTCTTCCACAGTGCCGCAGGCAGGCGGACATGCCGGAACCAGATTATAATTTCCGCAGAGATTGTCCTCACAGAACTGTCTGTACTCCGGTACAAATACCAGCTCTTTCGTATCCATGATCGCCGCATTTGCGAATCCCATGGAAAGTGCTTCCTTTATTAAATCCATAAAAAGTCTCCCTTCTTAAGTTGGATGAGTTGTCTTTAATCTGTCATGATTATAACATTTTAAGATGAATAAAGACAGAGCCATGGAGCTAAAAATCCTGAATTTGAAGATGTAAGAAGTCTGGAAGGTACAGCTCCGACTAAGAAACCTTGTGTACCGATCATCGCAATCGAAAGATCTGTTCCGTAAGATTATGTAATTGATAATTTTCACCAAATCAAGCAAGTAGCGAAGCGGATTGCGAATATCCGCTTGATTAATTTCGTCTGCTTCAGAACTTGTAAAGAATTTATATGTGGATTCCGGAACAAGTGGTTTAATATAGCAATCCTCGTAAATAATGCATTTAAGACAGTTCACCCTCTGATGGACTGGATTAAGATGCGTTATTTTAGAGGATCGCTATAATTCAAAATAAAAGTAGTATTTTCTGTATTATAAATAAAATCTGGCTAAAAGTAAATGATGTAGCTTATTCTGAAAAGGAATGTAAAAAGAAGAAAATCCCCCGCAATTTACGGGGGACGTTTTACTTATCACTGTAATGACCTTTACATTGGATTACAATAATTGTTTCATCTGTTATTTCATAAACTAAACGGTCTTTGAGATTAATTCTTCTACTCCATTTTCCACTTAAATCACCACGAAGTTTTTCTGGTTCACCTTTTCCGGAGAAAGGTGTCCGTTGTATTTCTTTCAATAATTTATTGATCTTCTTTAGTGTTTTCTTGTCCTGAAGCTGCCAGTAAAGATACTCTTCCTAGGCATCTTCTGAAAATGAAATATTACTCACCAGCCATTGCCTCCAACTCTTCCATTGTTTTTGCTACTATTTTACCTTCTTTCACCTGTTGCGCAGATTTGCGAAGCTGTGCCATATTTTGTTCAGAATAAAATGGATCTGCCGGAGCTTCAATGTCAAATGGTATTCTACGATCTCTTAGTGCCTTTTTTGTGTAGATCATGTAGAAAGTAGAAATATTCATTCCCATTGCTTCGCACATCTCATCAAGCTCTTTTTTCATTTGATCGTCCATACGTAAACTAATGGTTGTCATGATATCACTCCTTTTTTATTTTTTAATATATTTTACTTCAAATAGAATATATTTGCAATCATATAGTATAAAATATATTCAGAATAAAAATATTTATTCATACATGGAGTAAATAGTAATAGTCCAAAGAACTTATTATGATATGCATTTTTTGAGAAGTTTTATAAACTGTTTTTCATCCAGAGCAGTACTTAAGTTAATAGAATAAGAATAAGTACCATCATTCCATATCGCCAGATTATATTTTCCGTCATTTCCTTTTATATTAATGACAGATGATCCAATCTGAATTTTATTTGTCTGTGTATATTCGTTATAGTCACCGGAATTATCTTCATTGCCTTCAGAATCAAATTCCTCATATATTCCACTGATATCATCACTGCCGCTGCCTTTGCGGATCAGGATTTCTTCTTCTCCCTTTGTATAAAAAACCTGAAGAAGCTCTTCCTTTACTGCCTGAATAACCGCTTTTTTATATCCTGAGATTTTACTTTTGAATAACTGCGTGTCGCATTCTCGTTACTTCCAGTGATGAGTTAGACACGCAAATTTTTTTATAAAAATAGAACAAATGTTTGCGAGAAGTGATTAGATATGTTAGAATATAGTTAGAGATGAAACAGTATAAGATAAATTGGAGCAAGGCAGATAATTGTCTGACGGGGAGGAAAAGGGATGCAGGTTTTATCCAGCTATGGCGTAGAATTACGAAAACAGAATATTCCAATCCATCAGACCCTGGAAATCTACCGGTCTGCGGTCAGTTATCTGACAGAAATATATGGGCAGGTGTGGGAAGAACTGGAACAGATTTCCGATAGCAAGAGACGCTTCAATGCCGCGGAGCATCTGGTACATACCACGAAAAAGAATTCTGCATGCTTTGATTTTGATCTTCGCTTCCCGAAGATGCCGTCCTACCTGAGACGAGCCGCAATCCAGCATGCATTGGGAAGTGTATCTTCTTACGAAACACGGATGGATCTGTGGGAAAAGTCAGGAGAAAAAGCAGGGAAACCCAGACTGGCGTATGAGA
>NZ_QUDO01000052.1 GCF_003477525.1 Ruminococcus sp. AF41-9 | reverse complement strand
TTATAGTTTTTAGTCAACTCTATTATACCATATCCGGTGAGGAGTTATTTGTTTATAGGTAACAAAAAATGCCGTATTTATGCGGCTTGTGGCGTTTCGCAAACGCCTAGAATTTATATAATAGAGAGGAGGAACGGTCAATATCATCTGCCTGCAGATATTGACCGGTTATATATGTTGCGAAAAAAAACACAGCCGGAAGCAAACAACGATAAAATTCTTATATCCGTTAAAGAAGCCTGTGAGCTTACAGGACTTTCTGAGAAAACAATGAGATCATTGATGAATGAAAACTGTTTCATGGTACGGATTGGGCGCAGAACACTGATTGATAAGAAAAAATTTCAAAAATGGATAGATCGGCAGTCTTGAAAGCTTTTTTTTGTTGTGCTAAAATATATATCCAGTGCCATGCATTATCATCAGAAAGGATGGTGGTGTTATGGGCAAAAACTTAAAGGGTAAAGAATTAGGAAAAGGATTATATCAAAGAAAAGATGGACGATATGAGGCCAGAATTTTCGTTCGCGGTACAGGAAAAACGTTTTCAATTTATGGTACAAATTTACAACATCTAAAAAAAGAAAGAAATGCCTACCTTGCTAATGTTTCCCCCGGAATTGCAGGATATGATCCTAGAATTTCTGTTTCAAAGTGGTATGAAAAATGGATGCTTATTTATGTGGTGCATTCTGTTAAAGCAACCACTTTAAGTAACTATGTAAATGGTTTTGAGCGAGTAAGAGAATATATTGGTTACATGAGGTTAATAGAGGTCCGTCCAACACATATTCTTGACATGATAAAGGGACTCGAAGAAGAAGGATATGCACGTACAACGGTAATACAATCATTAAGTGTAGTCCGTCAGCTTTTCAAAAAGGCATATAGTGGAAAAATGATACCCATAGATCCCGTAGCCGATATTAAACTGCCTAAAGAAGAACCGGGTGAAATACCTGATGAGAAGATAATGCAGGAACAAGAAGATGAAAAATGTCTTAGTATATATGACACTCATCGTTTCCTTGAGAGCTGCAAGAATACCCGGTATTATGAACTCTTTTTTATTCTTCTTCATACAGGATTACGTATAGGGGAAGCACTTGCCCTAGAATGGTGTGATCTTGACTTTAAGCATGAAAAGCTTCGTGTATATAAAACCTTAAACAGAGTTACAAAATATTATGATTCGAAAGGAAATGAACTTCCTGAAAGGTATTCTACTATTCAGATTACAACACCAAAGAAAAGTGCCAGCAATAGAAAGGTTCCATTAACGGATGCAGTGATTGCTGCTTTTATGAGCTGGAAGGAAAAACAGGATCGTGATAAAGAAAAACTGGGGAAAAACTGGGGAAAACCAAATATACTTTTAAAAAAATATCCCGGTCTGATTTTTACAACATCTTCAGGAAGAAGTTATCTTCCATCATCAGCTCAAACAGAATGCAGGCGGATTGTTGGGATTGTTAATAAACATGAAATTGCTCTGGCAGAAAAAGAGAACAGAGATCCGAATTTAATGGATGTTCATCCTCATATTTTCCGTCATACTTTTGTAACAAGATGCATTCAATCGGGAATGGATGCCGCTACAGTAAAGAAAATAGCTGGACACTCTGATGAAAAAATGACTAATTATTATACACACATTGAAGAAGAACATATAGATGACGAATACGAACTGTATATTCAAAAATACGGAACAGAAACCTGATTTTGCAAATGGAGATAAAATTTTAAAGAGAGGTTTAAATACTTGAGTATAGACAAAAACACTAACGAGGGAAAAAACTATCGTAATAATGTGGTCAAATCAACATTTGGGACTTCTAAAAGCCGCATAAACACTGGGTTTCCGGAGGATATTAGTGTATTATCACCGATGATGCAGGAATACTGCAAGACAAAGGAACAATATAAAGACTGCATTTTATTCTACCGCCTTGGGGACTTTTATGAGATGTTTTTTGATGATGCATTGCTTGTCACTAAGGAACTGGAGATTACCCTTACAGGAAAAGACTGCGGCTTAGAGGAGAGGGCGCCCATGTGTGGTGTCCCTTATCATGCTGCGGAAACTTATATCAACCGCCTGATCGAGAGGGGACATAAAGTAGCAATCTGCGAGCAGGTGGAAGATCCGAAGAAAGCAAAAGGTCTGGTGAAGCGTGAAGTTGTAAGGATTGTAACACCGGGAACGACTCTGGATGCAGCTTCCCTTGATGAGTCAAAGAACAATTACCTGATGTCCATCGTGTCGATTGAGGAACATTTCGGGTGTGCGATCGCGGATATTACCACAGGTGACTGTTTCCTTACAGAAGTGGACAAGCCGCAGAAGCTTATGGACGAGATCAATAAATTTGTTCCTGCGGAGATTATCTGCAATGATTCTTTTTACATGTCAAACGTGGATACGGATGATCTGAAGAATCGTCTGGGTATCTGTGTGTTCTCACTGGATTCCTGGTATTTTGATGATGAGCTTTGCAGGCGTACCCTGAAAGAACATTTTCATGTAGGATCTCTGGAGGGACTGGGAATCGGAGACTATGACTGCGGGATCATTGCAGCAGGAGCACTTTTCCTTTATCTGAAGGAAACGCAGAAAACGGCCCTGTCCCATATGGCGACGATCCGTCCCTATGCAGCAGAGAAATATATGCTCATTGACAGCTCCAGCCGCAGAAACCTGGAACTGGTGGAAACGTTACGCGAAAAACAGAAAAGAGGTTCCCTTCTCTGGGTACTTGACAAAACAAAAACAGCGATGGGTGCCCGTACCCTTCGTGCTTATGTGGAACAGCCACTGATCGACAGAGAAGAAATTGAAGAACGTCTGGAAGCACTGGAAGAATTAAATAAAAACGGAATGCTCCGTGACGAGATCAGAGAATATCTGGGACCGGTCTATGATCTGGAACGTCTGATCAGCCGTATCAGCTATAAATCAGCGAATCCGCGTGACCTGATCGCATTTGCATCTTCTCTGGAAATGCTTCCATATATCAAACAGGTATTAAAGGAATTTCAGTCTCCTCTGCTTCAGAAGATTTATGAGGATATGGATTCCCTGAAAGATGTGACAGACCTGATTAAACGTGCGATTGTGGAGGAACCTCCGATTGCACAGAAAGACGGAGGTATCATCAAAGAAGGATATAATGAAGATGTGGATAAATTCCGCCGTTCCCGGACAGATGGTAAGAAATGGCTGTCTGAACTGGAAGCGAAGGAACGGGAACGTACCGGGATCAAAACCATGAAGATCAAATACAACCGCGTGTTTGGCTATTCTCTGGAGGTTACCAATACCTTTAAGGATCAGGTTCCGGAAGACTATATCCGCAAGCAGACACTGACCAATGCAGAACGATATATTACACAGGAATTAAAAGAACTGGAAGATCTGATCCTTGGTGCAGAGGATAAACTGTATGCCCTGGAATACGAATTATTCTGCAATGTGAGAGATACTGTTGGAAAAGAAGTCGTACGAATCCAGAAAACTGCCAAAGCAGTGGCAGCACTGGATGTTTTTGCCTCCCTTGCCCTGGTTGCAGAGAGAAATCATTTTGTCCGCCCGAAAACCAATGAAACCGGAGTGATCGACATTAAGAACGGCCGCCATCCGGTAGTAGAGCAGATGATCGAGAACGATATGTTTATCGCAAATGATACCTATCTGGATAATCACAAGAAACGTGTTTCCATCATCACAGGTCCGAACATGGCAGGTAAATCCACATACATGAGACAGACGGCACTGATTGTTCTGATGGCACAGATCGGAAGTTTCGTTCCGGCAGAGAAAGCAAACATCGGTATTGTGGACCGTATTTTTACCCGTGTAGGTGCATCCGATGACCTGGCAAGCGGACAGAGTACTTTTATGGTGGAGATGACAGAGGTTGCCAATATTTTAAGAAATGCGACTGCCAGAAGCCTTCTGATCTTGGATGAGATTGGCCGCGGCACCAGTACCTTTGATGGCCTTGCCATCGCCTGGGCGGTGATCGAGCATATCAGCAATACGAAACTCTGCGGTGCAAAGACATTATTTGCAACTCATTATCATGAGCTGACAGAACTGGAAGGAAAGATTCCGGGGGTCAATAACTACTGTATTGCTGTAAAGGAAAAAGGAGACGATATTGTTTTCCTGCGTAAGATCGTCCAGGGTGGAGCAGATAAGAGCTATGGTATCCAGGTTGCGAAACTTGCCGGAGTGCGGATTCTGTGATCCAGCGGGCCAAAGAGCTGGTGGAGGAATTAAGTGATGCGGATATCACGGCAGCAGTAAAAGACCTGACAGCACCGAAGAAGAAAAAGAAAGTCTATGATCAGATGGATATGGCGCAGATGTCTCTGTTTGACACTGTGAAAGATGATGATATCATAGAGGAGATCAAAGGTCTGGACATGGGAAATATGACTCCTATGGAAGCAATGAATACACTTTATAACCTGCAGAACAAGATTAAGAACAGATGGTGATATAATTTGAGAAAGATTGCAGTATTAGACCAGCAGACGATCGATAAGATCGCTGCCGGTGAGGTGGTTGAGCGTCCTTCTTCTATTGTGAAGGAGCTCGTGGAAAATGCTATTGACGCAGGTGCGACTGCCGTGACTGTGGAGATCACAGACGGCGGTAAAAAGATGATACGAATTACAGATAATGGCGGGGGTATGGAGAAAGATCAGGTACCCCTGGCATTTTTGCGTCATGCCACCAGTAAAATTGAAAAGGTAGAGGATCTGGAAACCATTGCGTCTCTGGGATTTCGAGGGGAGGCACTTTCCAGTATTGCAGCAGTTGCACAGGTGGAGCTGATCACGAAGACACCTTCTGCACTCAGCGGGGTACGTTATGTGATCAATGGCGGTGTGGAAGAATCCCTGGAGGATATGGGCGCACCGGAAGGAACGACATTTCTTGTCCGGAATCTGTTTTATAATACACCCGCAAGAAGTAAGTTCCTGAAAGCAGACGCTACGGAAGCCGGCTATGTGGCAACGTTGATGGAGCAGCTTGCTCTTTCCCATCCGGAGATTTCGTTTAAATATATCCAGAATAAACAGGTGAAACTTCACACATCAGGTAACTATAATGTGAAGGATGTCATCTATAATATCTATGGAAGGGACATTGCGAAAGCACTTCTGCAGGTTTCCTATGAAAATGATTTTATGAAAATCGAAGGATTTGTGGGAAAACCGGAAATCTCCAGAGGAAACCGCAATTTTGAAAATTATTATATTAATGGCCGCTTTATCAGAAACCGGATCATTTCCAAAGGAATCGAAGATGCCTATAAAGGTTTTATGATGCAGCATAAATTTCCGTTCGTTTCTCTGCACATTCAAATGGAAGGAAATGATCTGGATGTCAATGTACATCCCCGAAAGATGGAGGTGCGTTTTGCCAGAGGTACAGAAGTTTATGATGCGGTGTATGAGACCGTGCGCAAAGCACTGACAACCCGTGAGATGATCCAGACGGTTCCGTTTGGAAAAGAAGAAACATCCGGAACAACCTCTGCGGCATCTTCTGCTGTAAGACCCGGAGATGTGCCGGAACCTTTTGAGACAAGGCGACGTGCGGAAATGCCGGAGTATCAGCCGCAGACAAAAAAAGAGATGCCATTTATAAATAATCGCACGGTCAACAGTCAGTCGACGCAGACAGTAAATGAAGAAAGAAAAATATCTTCCTATACAGGACTTCCGCGCGGAACAATCACAATGGCAGAGCAGGCAGTCCGGGAACAGAGGATTTATGAGACAAAAGCTCCTTTTACAAAAGCAGAAGAACAGCTTTTTGAGGGAACTTTGAAAGAAAAAAATGAGAGCAGTCAGAGTGAAGAACTCATATCAAACAGACTTCAGGAGAAAAATGACAATCAGGCTTTCAACGCAGATGCGGACACGAAACAGGAGTTTAAGGAAAAGTTAAACGAGAAAGAACAGACTTCTGTGAATGTAAATACAGAAGAAAAAGCTCCGGAGTCTTTGCGGCAGGAAGAGAAGCCAAAGCAGCTTGAATTATTTGAGGAAAAGCTACTGGCACCGGAATCCAGAAGCAGGCATCAGCTGATTGGGCAGATTTTTGATACCTACTGGCTGGTACAGTTTGAGGATCGTTTCTTTATCATTGATCAGCATGCAGCTCACGAGAAAGTCTACTATGAACGTTTCGTAAAGCGCTTCCGTGAACAGACGATCGAATCTCAGTATCTGAGTCCGCCGCTGATCGTTTCACTGAATCTTCAGGAAGAGGCGGCTCTGGAGGCAAACCGGAAATATTTTGAAGATTTTGGTTTTTCCATTGAACCATTTGGCGGAAAGGAATATTGTATTAATGCGGTTCCGACCAATCTTTACGGTCTGGAAGAAGAGGAGCTGTTTCTGGAAATGCTGGATCATCTGACAACGGATAAAGACAAGGATCCGCTGGGGATTTTTGCATCCAGACTTGCAACTATGGCATGTAAGGCAGCAGTAAAGGGAAATCATCAGATGTCGCCGCAGGAGGCAGACAAACTGATCGATGAGCTTCTGACGCTGGAGAATCCCTATCACTGTCCTCATGGAAGACCCACGATTATTTCCATGACGAAGACAGAACTGGAGAAAAAATTTAAACGTATTGTGTAAAATAAGGAAGAAATGAAGAAATAAGGAGAATTTATGAAAAAGCCATTGATCGTTCTGACCGGTCCTACTGCTGCGGGAAAAACGCATCTTTCCATTTCCCTTGCCAAAGCAGTCAACGGGGAAATCATTTCTGCGGATTCCATGCAGGTTTATAAATATATGGATATCGGTTCTGCAAAGATCCGCCCGTCTGAAATGCAGGGAGTAAAACATTATCTGGTGGATGAGCTGCTGCCGGAGGAAGAATTTCACATCGTCAGATTTCAGCAGATGGCAAAAGCTGCCATGGAAGAAATTTATGCAAAGGGAAAAATTCCCATCCTGGTAGGTGGAACCGGATTTTATATTCAGGCGATCACCAGAGATATTGATTTTACCCAGGCAGAGCAGGAGGACGGATATCGACAGGAATTAGAGAAACTTGCCGCAGAAAAAGGAAATGAGTATCTGCATGAAATGCTGCTGGAAGTAGATCCCGTCAGTGCAAAGGAAATCCATGCAAACAATGCAAAACGTGTGATCCGGGCACTGGAGTTTTATCATCAGAACCATTCACCGATCTCTGCTCACAATCAGGAACAGAAAGAACATGAAACCCCGTATAATCTGGCATATTTTGTGTTAAATGTTCCAAGAGATCTGCTTTACAGGCGCATTGATGAGCGTATTGACGAGATGATGAAAGAGGGACTTCTTGAAGAAGTACAGAATCTTAAAAATATGGGATATCACAGAGGAATGGTTTCCATGCAGGGACTGGGATATAAGGAAATTCTTGCGTATCTGGACGGGGAATATCCACTGGAAGAGGCAGTACGGATTCTGAAAAGAGATACCAGACATTTTGCAAAACGCCAGCTTACCTGGTTTCGCAGAGAGAAAGACACGATCTGGATGAATAAGGATGAGTATGGATATGACGAAGAACTGATTTTGCAGAAAATGCTGGAAATCTGCAAAGACCGGGGAATCTTAAATAAATAACAGGATTAACACAATAAAAGATAATATAATTAAGAAGCAGTACACAATAACAACAAAAGACAATAAAAATCAATAAAAACAATAGAAATAAACGAGGAATCATAAAATGATGAAAGAAATGTATGCACAGCTTGGAATCTCCTCTGAGGTTTATGAATTTGGTCATAAGATCGAGGAATCCTTAAAAGAAAGATTTGAAAAGTTTGATAAAACAGCCGAATACAACCAGATGAAAGTCCTTCTGGCAATGCAGAAGAATAAAGTCAGCGCAGAGTGCTTTGGCAGTTCTTCCGGTTATGGATATGATGACATCGGCCGTGAAACTCTGGAAAAGGTTTATGCAGATACCTTCCACACCGAAGCCTGCCTGGTCCGTCCACAGATCACCTGCGGAACCCATGCACTTGCTATCGCACTGTTCGGAAATCTCCGTCCGGGAGATGAACTTCTGGCACCTGCGGGAAAGCCATATGATACGCTGGAGGAAGTAATCGGTATCCGTCCGTCAAAGGGTTCTCTTGCAGAGTACGGAGTAAGCTACCGTCAGGTGGAACTTCTGGAAGACGGAACTTTTGATTATGACAGCATCCGCAAGGCTATTAATGAGAAAACCCGTCTGGTAGAAATCCAGCGTTCCAAGGGTTATCAGACCCGTCCTTCTTTCTCCGTGAAGCAGATCGGAGAGCTGATCGCTTTCGTAAAGAGCATTAAGCCGGATGTGATCTGTATGGTAGATAACTGTTACGGAGAATTTGTAGATACCATAGAGCCAAGTGATGTCGGGGCAGATATGGTTGTCGGTTCTCTGATCAAGAACCCAGGCGGCGGTCTGGCTCCGATTGGCGGCTACATTGCAGGAACAAAGGAATGCGTGGAGAATGCTTCCTACAGAATGACCTGCCCGGGTCTTGGAAGTGAAGTCGGAGCAACCCTTGGAGTAAACCGTTCCTTCTTCCAGGGATTCTTCCTGGCACCGATGGTTACAAAAGGCGCGCTGAAAGGTGCCGTATTTGCAGCCAATATTTATGAAAAACTCGGATTCCCGGTTATTCCGAACTCAACAGAAGACCGTCAGGATATCATTCAGGCAGTCAGTCTTGGCACACCGGAAGGTCTGATCGCTTTCTGTAAAGGAATCCAGGCAGCAGCTCCGGTAGACAGCTATGTAGACCCGGAACCATGGGATATGCCGGGATATGACAGCCAGGTCATCATGGCAGCAGGTGCTTTTGTGCAGGGTTCTTCTATTGAATTATCTGCGGATGGTCCGATGAAAGAGCCATATGCCGTATATTTCCAGGGAGGTCTTACCTGGGAGCATGCGAAACTTGGTGTCCTGATGTCACTTCAGAAACTGGTGGACAAGAACCTTGTGACATTAAACTGAAAAGAAATATTAAACGGAAAAGAAACTTAGTTCAGAACGGGGAAGGATTATGAAGAAAAAGCAGATCGTGGTCATAGGTGCCGGTGCGTCCGGGCTTATGGCTGCAATTATGGCGGCTGGAAACGGAGCAGCGGTTACGATTCTGGAACAGAATGAGAGACCGGGAAAGAAAATCTGTGCAACAGGAAACGGAAAATGTAATTATACGAATCTTGTGATGCCGGAAGATGCGTACAGAGGAACACATCCGGAATTTGTCAACGATGCACTGTCACAGTTTTCTGTGGAAGATACCGTAGAGTTTTTTAAGAAGATCGGAATTTATCCGCTGAATAAAAATGGCTATCTGTATCCAAGAAGCGGTCAGGCACAGAGCGTTGTGGAAGTTCTCTGCATGGAAGCAGCCAGTCTCGGGGTGAAAATAAAAACCAATGAACAGGCGGTCTCCATCGAAAAAAATAAATCTGGCAGACAGGATAAGACCGGTAAAAAATTTACAGTTCTGACAAAGGGCTGGCATTATGAGGCAGATGCCGTGATCCTTGCCAATGGTTCCAGGGCTTCTTCCATCTCCGGTTCGGACGGAAGCGGGTATGAGCTGGCAGAAAAACTGGGACATAAGATTGTTCCGGTGTATCCGGCACTGACTGCTCTCAAGTGTAAGGGGACTGCCTTTAAAACCTGGGCGGGTGTCCGCACAGAGGGCCGGATTTCCCTGTTTCTGGATGGGAACTTTTATAAAAGTGAGCGTGGAGAACTTCAGCTCACAGAATATGGAATTTCCGGGATTCCGGTTTTTCAGTTGAGTACTTATGCAATCCGGGCGGTAAAAAACGGACGTCGGGCAGAACTGCGGGTGAATTTCCTGCCGGAGCTGTCAGAAAAAGAGACAGAAGAACTGCTGCATTACAGAAAGAAAAACTGCCCGTACAAAAAGGAAAAAGAACTTCTGACAGGACTTTTTCCGGAGAAACTGATCAAGGTGCTGACTGCGCAGAAACATCTTGTCCCGGCAATCAGGGAGTTTACACTTGAAGTAACAGACGGTCTGGCTTTTTCACAGGCACAGGTATGCTCCGGAGGTGTGGATACCGGACAGGTAGATCCTCATACCATGGAGTCCAGACTGTGCCCGGGCGTGTACCTGACAGGAGAACTTCTGGATATTGACGGAACCTGTGGCGGTTATAACCTGCAATGGGCATGGAGCAGCGGAGCAGCAGCCGGTATGCATGCGGCTCTGTGAGAGTGCTTTTATGCTCTCTGTGAGAAGTACTTATATAAGATTGTATAAGATAAGGAAAGGTATATAACAAAGGTATATAACAGGAAATCTGCTCTATAATGCTTTATAAGGAGATAAAAAATGATTCGAATTTCACAGCTTAAGCTTCCTGTGACACATACACAGGCACAGCTTGAGAAAAAAATTGCAAAAACATTAAAAAATCCCGGAAATCCGTTTACTTATGAAATAAAAAAACAATCTCTGGACTGCAGACACAAAAACGACAAAATTTTCGTGTATACTGTAGATGTAAAAATCAGAGACGAACAGAAAATTGTCAAAAAAGTTAACAATAACAATGTTACGTTAATCAAAGAGAAGCCTTATCAGTTTCCTCAGTCAGGAGAACTGCCTCTGACACACCCGCCGGTGATCATCGGAAGCGGTCCGGCAGGTCTGTTCTGCGGATGGTATCTTGCAAAAGCAGGTTATCGTCCTCTTATTCTGGAACGCGGGGAAGAAGCACAGAAACGGCAGCAGACCGTAGAAAATTTCTGGAAAAACGGAGTTCTTGATCCGGATTCCAATGTCCAGTTCGGAGAGGGCGGAGCCGGAACTTTTTCTGATGGAAAGCTTAATACACTGGTTAAAGACCCGTACGGACGAAATCATGAAGTGCTGAAACGTTTTGTGGAGGCAGGTGCTCCGCAGGAGATCGTTTATCAGCAGAAACCACATCTGGGAACCGATGTCCTGGTTGGAATTGTTGAGAAAATGCGGCATGAGATTGAAGAGATGGGTGGTCAGTTTGCTTTCCGGTCAAAAGTGACAGATCTGATTTTTACAGACGGTGCGCTGAAAGAAATAGAAATCAATCATGAAAAGAAAATTCCGGCTGAGGTCTGCGTGCTTGCCATCGGACATAGTGCAAGGGATACCTTTGAGATGCTTCATAAACGTGGGGTTTATATGGAACCGAAATCTTTCGCCGTAGGACTTCGTATCGAGCATCCGCAGACTATGATCAATATGGACCTCTATGGAGAGGAAGGGAACGAATTACTGGGAGCTGCCAGCTATAAGGTGACACATAAATGCAGCAATGGCAGAGGCGTTTATTCCTTCTGTATGTGTCCGGGCGGATATGTGGTAAATGCTTCCTCCGAACCGGGCAGACTGGCAGTCAATGGAATGAGTTATCAGGCGAGAGATTCCCGAAATGCCAATAGTGCCATGATCGTGACTGTGACACCGGAAGATTTTCCAGGAAAGGGAGCACTTGGCGGTGTGGAATTTCAGAGAAATCTGGAGCGGAAAGCCTGGGAACTGGGGCAGGGGAAGATTCCGGTACAGCTTTTCGGTGATTTCTGTAAGAATCAGCCAAGTCATACGCCGGGAGATGTGACTCCATGTATGAAGGGAGCGTATGTTCTGACAAATGTCCGCTCCATTCTTCCGCAGGAAGTCGGAGATTCCATAGAAGAAGGCGTGAAATTCTTTGGAAAAAGAATTTCCGGGTTTGACAGAGAGGATGCCCTGTTAAGTGGTGTGGAGAGTCGGACTTCTTCACCGGTCCGTATTGTCCGTGACCAGGAACTGCTGGCAAACATAGAGGGAATTTATCCCTGCGGAGAGGGCGCCGGATATGCCGGTGGAATCACCAGTGCGGCAATGGACGGCATCAAAGTGGCAGAGACCATTTCTAAAAAATATAGAAAGTTTATATAAAATTTTAGGGGAGAGTATACATCTCTCCTCTTTTATGCTAGAATATAGGTTGCAAATTTGCCCGGATGCGTCAGAGAGCGCCGAAAAGGGTTATGAACAGGAATATTATCAAGGATTTACCGGAAGCACAGCGGCCTTATGAGAAATGTTTTTCCCAGGGAGAAGCGGCACTGAGTGACTGTGAACTGCTGGCAGTAATCCTGCGAAGCGGGACACAGGGACTGAATTCTCTGGAACTGGCACAGGAGATTTTACAGTACATGGAAACTTCGTCCTATACAGGACTGACAGGGCTTTTACATATCTCGGTTCAGGATCTGATGGAGATTCACGGGATCGGGCAGGTGAAAGCGATTCAGCTTAAATGTATCGGAGAACTGTCGAAGCGGATTGCCCGGACTGCTACCAGACCGCAGATGGTGATGAACAATCCTTCGTCTGTTGCATCTTATTATATGGAAGAACTCCGTCACGAAGAACAGGAGGTCGTCATCTGTATGATGTCAGATGTGAAGGGACATTTTCTGGGGGACAAGGTACTGACCAGAGGGACAGCGACCGGTTCTTTAGTGACACCGAGAGAGATTTATATGGAAGCTTTACGGCGTCATGCAGTCAGCCTGATCCTGGTCCATAATCATCCCAGCGGAGATCCGACACCAAGTCCGGACGATATGCAGATTACTGCCAGAATTTATCAGGCAGGAGAATTACTGGGCATTCATCTTCTTGACCATATCATTATCGGAGATCAGAAATACTGTAGTTTCCGGGAAGAGGGCATCTGGGAGAAATGTACAGGATAAAGGGGCAGATATATGCTGTTTGAAAAAACATACGGAATAGATTTGGGAAGCAGTTCCGTAAAAGTCTATTCTTTTTTTAAGAACAAAAGTTATATTGAGAAAAATATGATCGCGTCAAAAGGACGCAAGATCATTGCCATGGGGAATGAAGCCTATGAGATGTTTGAGAAATCGCCTGCGGATATTTCGGTCTGTTCACCGATGACATTTGGGATGATCGCAAATCTGGAGCTTCAGGAGATCATGCTTTACAGTATGATCCGTAAGATCGACCATATTCTGGGATTTGGCTCAGTGATGTATTTTACGGTTCCGCTGGATATGACAGCCGTTGAGAAACGGGCATATTTTCATGTGGCAAATGGTCACTGGCTGAAGAAAAACCGGGTATTTATGGTGGAGGCACCGATCGCAGATGCACTGGCGATGGGGGTCAATCTGGAGGACCCGGAAGGCAACATGGTCGTAAATATCGGCGCACAGAGTACGGAATTTTCCATTATCACAGATGGAAAGATCATTATCAGCAAGAAGGTTCCCATCGGAGGACGGCAGATGAATGAATCCATCTGCAGCGAAATCCGGAAGCGTTATAACTTACAGATCGGAACCCGTACAGCGAAACGACTGAAGATGGTGATGGGTCGTTTAAGTGACCAGAAAAAAGGAATCCGTAAAGTAGTGGGAATCGACAGTATTTCCGGTCTGCCGAGGGAAGAAGTCATTTCTTCCTATGTGGTAAATGACGGGATCATGAACTGTTTAAATGAGATCGCTGCGGAGATGAAAACTTTTCTGGAGCGTATTCCGCCACAGATTTCCTATCATATCGCAAAACAGGGAATTTACATAACCGGAGGAAGTACCAGACTTCCATATATTGACCAGTATCTTGCCAGCTATACGGGATTTACCTTTAATCTGTCGGATTTGTATGAGACTTCGGCAGTCACAGGGCTGGAAAAGATTATCAAAGAGAAAGATCTGCGGAAATGGGCAACGCCTGTCAAGCAGAGAAAACTATGATTTTTAGGGGTGCATAATGAAGAACCTGAAAAAGAAAGTACGTTTTAGGATTAATTTAAAGAGCAAACATCTGCTGGCGATCATGACGATTTTCTGCATGAGTACGATCGTGGCGACTTTTGCATCAGGAGTGACCACAGCGCCATTACAGGATGTAGCAGGACTTCTGATCGTTCCGTTTGAGAACAGTATCAATCAGATCAGTTCTGTCCTCACAGGAATGCAGGACCGTATGAGGGATAAAGAGGAAATCCTTGCTGAGAATGAGAAATTAAAAGCGCAGGTAGACAGCCTGACACAGCAGAACAATAAACTGATCCAGGATCAGACAGAGCTGGTAAGATTACAGCAGCTTTATAATCTGGATCAGCAGTATACAGAGTATCCGAAGGTTGCAGCGGAGATTATTTCCAAAGACCCCGGAAACTGGTATGATACTTTTATGATCAACAGAGGTTCTGCGGATGGAATCCGCGTGGATAATAATGTCATCGCAGGAAAAGGTCTTGTGGGAATTGTCACAGAAGTAGGAACTCACTGGGCGACAGTCCGTTCTATTATTGATGACAGCAGCAATGTCAGTGCAATGACGGTCAGCACACAGGACAACTGTGTGGTGGAAGGAGACCTGGAACTGATCGATGAGGGAAAATTAAGCTTCAGCCAGTTATACGATCAGGACAATAAGGTGACAGTTGGCGAGCGTATCGTCACTTCCAACATCAGTGAGAAATATGTGGAAGGTCTGTTCATCGGATATGTCAGTGAGATTGAACAGGACAGCAATAACCTGACCAAGACAGGAACGATCGTAACGCCGGTTGACTTTCAGCATCTGAAAGATGTGCTGGTGATCACTGTAAACAAGCAGGATTCCCTTGATGAAGCGGAGTGGCTGCTGAGAATGCACAGGTTTCCGAAGCGGAAGGAGAAAACGGATGAAAAGTAAGATTACATTATTTATCACAATTATTGTAAGCTTTCTTCTTCAATGTACAGTACTTCATGTGATCTCCATTGGTTCCATTACACCAAACCTGCTTTTGATCCTCTGTGTTTCCATGGGACTGATGCGGGGAAGAAAGAGTGGATTGTGGACAGGATTTTTCTGTGGATTTCTGGCAGACATGTTTTATGGGTCCGTTTTTGGATTTTATGCGTTAATTTATATGTATTTAGGATTTTTGAGCGGATACGCACATAGAATTTGTTATGATGATGATATAAAGGTTCCGGTTCTGCTTGCCGGAGTGGGAAATATTCTTTACGGACTGGCAGTTTATGCTCTGCAGTTTCTGCTGAGAGGAAGACTGGGACTGGGAACTTATATTTATCGGATCATCCTGCCGGAAACATTTTATACCATTATCCTGACACTGATCGTCTATCGGATCTTTTACAGGATCAATTATCGTTTTATGAGTCCATCAAGGAAAGAAAGTGAGTCTATTTGGGTACTAAAATAAAAAGATTTTTCAAAAAAATACGTTTGAAGAGAACCACTGTGCTGGTTCTGATTTTTGTGTTTATGTCCGGAACTCTGGTAAGACAGCTTTTTGAACTGCAGATCATCCAGGGGCAGGATTATATCAGTAAATTTGAGTCAAGAACAACGAAGAAACGTGTGATCAAAAGCACACGAGGAAACATATACGACAGAAACGGAGAAGAGCTGGCAACGAATGTGCTGGCTTATTCTGTAACGTTCGAAGATAACGGAACTTATGATTCCACAAGAGAAAAAAATCTGACCTTAAACGGTACTGCTTACCGTGTCCTGAAGATTCTGGAGTCCAACGGGGATTCCATCAGTAACTCTTTTCATATTGTATTAGATGAAAACGGAAATTATGTGTTTGATGTGCAGGAAGGATTTACATTAAACCGTTTCCGCGCAGATATTTACGGAGAGGCACTGATCGATAATCTTACGGATGAACAGAAAAATGCAACCGCAGATCAGATGATGGAATATTTAAGCGGCAGTAAAGGATTTTCAATCGTTCTTTACGGGGATAATGCCTATACGAACGAGGAACTGGAGGCACACAATCTGCCACAGACACTGACGAAGCAGGAAATCCTTGATCTGGCGATCATGCGTTATGAGCTAAGTACAAACAGTTTCAAAAAATATATGGCTGTAACGATTGCTACCAATGTAGGTGAGCAGTCCGTGGCTGCGATCAAGGAGAATCAGTCAGAACTCCAGGGAATTGACATTGTAGAGGATTCTGTGCGTAAATACATTGACGATGTCAGCATGGGACCGATCCTTGGATATACAGGACAGGCTTCTTCCGAAGAACTGGAAGAACTTCGAAAGACCAATCCGGATTATTCCAATGATGCCATTGTCGGAAAAACAGGCATTGAGAAATATATGGAAACTTCTCTTCAGGGAACAGACGGAGAAGAGACGGTTACTGTTGATAACCTTGGAAAGGTTCTGAAGATCGATACAGACACCAGGGTAGAGCCTGTGGCAGGAAATGACACATACCTCACCATCGACAGCAGCTGGCAGTCTGCGATTTATCAGATTCTGAAACAGAGAGTTGCCGGTATTCTTCTTTCCAAAATAGAAGCCACAAAAACTTATGATTACAGTGTAAATGATGCTGCCCAGATCAAAGTTCCGATCTATGATGTTTATAATGCTCTGATTTCCAACAGTGTCATTGATATCAGCAAATTCAGCGACGAGAACGCATCTGACACAGAAAAAAATTTATATGCCAAATTTCAGCAAAAGCAGCAGCAGGTTTTTGATACAATAACTAACAGGCTGACATCAGAGAATCCTCCGGCAGTGAAGGATGAGGATCCGCAGATTCAGGAATATCTGACTTATATCTGTGATGACCTGCTCAGAGATACTCTGGGTATTATATCCAAAAATGCCATCGATACTTCGGATGAGACTTATCTGGCATGGAATCAGGATAAGAGCATCAGCCTGAAAGATTATCTGACTTATGCTGCCAGCCAGAACTGGATTGACATTTCAAAGATTTCCACAGATGGAGATTATCTGGACTCTGATGAAGTGTATCAGGCGCTGACCAGCTATATTACCGATTATCTCAAGACAGACAACATTTTTTCCAAGCTGCTGTATAAATACATGCTTCAGGAAGATACCATTTCCGGACAGGAAATCTGTCTGGTGCTGTATGAGCAGGGAATCCTTTCCAAAGATGACGGTACTTATGAAGCATTGGCTTCCGGCGCAATGACAGCGTATGATTTTATGGTAAATAAGATTTATACTCTGGAGATTGAGCCTGCACAGCTTGCACTGGAACCGTGCTCTGCATCAGCAGTCATCACGGATGTGAAAACAGGGGATGTTCTGGCATGTGTGTCTTATCCGGGATATGATAATAACCGTCTGGTCAATAACATGGATACCAGTTATTATGCGAAACTTTCCCTGGACCAGTCGAGTCCGTTCTTTAACAAAGCAACACAGCAGACCACAGCTCCGGGTTCTACCTTTAAGATCCTCTCTACGATCGCGGGAATGTCGGAAGGTGTGATCAATGACGGAACTTATATCAACTGTACGGGTTCCTTTGATCTGGTAACACCGCCTATTAACTGCTGGAATAAGCTGGGACATGGCGATATTGAGATCAGGGAAGCCATTCAGGAATCCTGTAACTATTATTTCAATATGGTTGGTTTTATGTTGGGACAGGATGAGAACGGAGATTTTTCCGAAAACAGAAGCTTAAGTGCTCTGCAAAAATATGCTTCAGAGATCGGGCTGGACAAGAAAACCGGGATTGAGATCACGGAATCTTCTCCGCAGGTATCCAATTCTTATGCGGTGCCTTCTTATATCGGACAGGGTACCCATGCATATACCACCAGCCAGCTTGCACGTTATGCAACTGCGATTGCCACAAGCGGAACCGTCTATGACCTGACACTTCTCGACAGACAGACGGATTCCAGAGGACAGACGCTGAAAGAGTATGAACCAAAGGTGATCAATACAGTGGATCTCTCTCAGAATGTATGGGATGACATTCATGACGGTATGTACCGGGTAGTTCAGACTCACAGTCAGTTTGATGGCCTTGGTGTGGATGTGGCAGGTAAGACAGGTACAGCAGAGGTAGATGTTTACCATCCGAACCATGGTATGTTTATCGGCTATGCACCTGCATCTGATCCGGAATATGCGATCGCAGTCCGCATCGAAAACGGTTACAGTTCCGGTAATGCGTGTCTTGCTGCTGATGATATTTTTAAATATATTTTTGAACTGGCAGATGAACAGTCCATTCTTACAGGTGTGGCTGCCAGCGATACAAGTGATACCTCGAACGATTAATCCGAAGGAGCACTATCGGGCTTTGAATCCGGTCAGAATACATCCGAGAATACCAGAAGTGTGGAAGCTATCTTTGAGGAGGAAACAGAATTTATGAGTGAAGTCATTGTAATAACTTCCGGGAAAGGTGGAGTGGGAAAGACCACTACAGTAGCCAATATCGGGACAGGTCTTGCGATGCTTGGGAAGAAGGTCGTGGTTGTGGATACGGATATCGGACTGCGTAACCTGGATGTAGTTCTTGGACTTGAGAACCGGATTGTTTATAATCTGGTAGATGTGATTAATGGGAACTGCCGTCTGCGTCAGGCGCTGATCAAGGACAAGCGCCATCCGGAACTTTGCCTGCTGCCGTCTGCACAGACCAAAGATAAATCCGCAGTTTCGCCGGAACAGATGATCAAGCTGACGGATGATCTCAGAGAACAGTTTGACTATGTGCTTCTGGACTGTCCGGCCGGGATTGAACAGGGGTTTAAAAATGCCATTGCAGGTGCGGACAAAGCCTGGTAGTCACAACACCGGAAGTTTCCGCAATCCGTGACGCAGACCGTATCATCGGACTGCTGGAAGCACATGAGATCAGAGACATTCAGTTGATCATCAACAGGCTTCGTCCGGACATGATCGCAAGAGGAGATATGATGTCTGTGGATGATGTCATTGAGATTCTGGCAGTGGATCTGATCGGCACGATCCTGGATGACGAACAGATCGTGATCGCGACCAATCAGGGAGAGCCACTTTCCGGAAAATCTTCTCAGGCAGAAGAAGAATATCAGAACATCTGCCGCCGGATTCTCGGGGAAGAAGTTCCGTTTATGGATCTGAACCGGAAAAAGGGGCTCTTCCGGAAACTCGGAAGAATGCTGAAAAATAAATAGCAGAAAAAGTAACGAGTTTCAAAGAGTTTAATTAAAACTTTTGGGTAGAAAAGTGAGATATGATGGATTCATGGAGGAGGGAAACGCTATGAGATCCTTTTTCAGGGAAAAAAAGCGTTCCGCCGGATATGCCAGAGACAGAATGAAAGTACTGCTGATATCCGAACGGATCGACTGCTCTCCGCAAATGATGAAAATGCTGCGGAATGATATGATACATACCGTAAAAAAATACCTTACGATTGATGAAGAACAGGTAAAGATTCAGATCACGCAGGAACCTGCGGTGCTTCATGCCTATATACCTGTACGTAATAAAAAGGACAGATAAAAAATGTTAAAGCAATATAAGTTACGATTTTATAATTTCAGACTGGTGATCTTTCTGATCGCGATCAGCCTGATCGGAGTGACGCTGGTAGGAACGGCGGCTTCTGATCTGGAATCCAAACAGCTTTCAGGGGTGATCCTGGGAGTAGTCATCATGTTGATCCTTTCACTGATGGATTATTCCTGGATCATGAATTTCCAGTGGTTTATGTACGGCTTCAATATTATCATGCTGCTTTTTGTCCGCATCGCCGGAGACAGTGCCAATGGTGCAGCGCGATGGATCGGGATCGGTTCTTTCCGTTTCCAGCCGACAGAGTTATCCAAAATTATCCTTATTATCTTTTTTGCGAAGTTTTTTATGGATCATGAGGAAAATCTGAATACGCTGAAGACACTTGCATTGGCAGCAGCACTGCTTGCGGTACCACTGGTACTGATCCTGGAGCAGCCAGACCTGAAAAACACGATTACAGTTGTCGTTATTTTCTGTATTATGATATATGTTGCAGGATTAAGTTATAAGATTATTGGCGGTGCACTGCTGATATCCGTACCGGTTCTGATCATTTTTCTTTCGATTGTCATACAGCCGGATCAGAAACTGATCAAGGATTATCAGAGAGGCCGTATCATGTCATTCCTTTATCCGGAGAATGAGGAATATTCAGATGATATTGAACAGCAGAACAACTCCAAGACAGCAATCGCATCCGGAGAGCTGGTGGGAAAGAAATTAAGCGGAGATGACAGCACCACTTCTGTAAATGAGGGAAACTTTGTATCTGAGAACCAGACAGACTTTATTTTCGCAGTTGCAGGAGAGGAGTATGGTTTTGTCGGATGTGTAGTCATCGTTGTACTGCTGCTTGCCATTTCCATTGAGTGTATCCGGATGAGCCTGCGTGCAAAGGATCTTTCCGGAAAGATTCTTTGCTGTGGAATGGGAGGACTGATCGCTCTTCAGAGCTTTATCAATATCTGTGTTGCCACAGGACTGGCACCAAATACCGGAACACCGCTTCCGTTTGTCAGTTATGGACTTACTTCGCTGGTAAGTCTGTATATCGGTATGGGAATTGTGCTGAATGTCGGTCTTCAGAGCAGTGTATACAATAAGGAACTTATGAAAAAAGAAATGGACAGGAAAGAGGATTACTTATGAGACCTGGAAAGTCATCACAGAAGAGAACACCGGAGAAGAAGTCGGCAGTTCCCTATAAGAATATGACAGAAAATCGAAGTGCCCGTCCGAAAAGTGCAAGACCGGTGCAGACAATGAAACTTTCAAAATCTCAGCGGCCGTCCAGACAGCTTGAGAAAGCAGAACTGTCAGCAGAAGAGATGGCCGTAAAAAAAGAACTGAAACAGATAAAACGTAGAAAGAGATGGAGGGTGACCGGGAAAGTCGTCCTGACACTTCTGCTCATTCTCGCAGCAGGGGGAATTACGCTTTTGGCAATGACAATGAAGGGAAACTATTTTGGGACACCTGTACAGGCGTTTGATTCTTCAGAAGTCTTTACCAATACTCTGGCATCCAAAGAAAATATGAGAACAAAGTCTTTTGCACAGAAACTTTGTGTTTCTGCAAAAGGAGATGTGGACCGCATTAAAAATGCAACTCTGGAAGACGGACAAAAAGGTTTATTGTTTAATCTCAGCAATCACAAAGTCCTTTACGCGAAGGGAATCTACGACAGGGTTTATCCTGCCAGCATCACGAAGATCATGACAGCCATGCTTGCTTTGCAGAGTGGAAAACTTGAGGATACGGTGACGATCACACAGGAGGATGTAACGCTAGAAGAGGGATCTCAGGTATGTGGATTTGTGGCCGGAGACCAGGTGACACTGGATCAGCTTCTTCATTGCCTTCTGGTATATTCTGGAAATGATGCAGCTTCTGCAATTGCAGAGTATGTAGGCGGAACAACTGAGAATTTCGTACAGATGATGAACAGCTATGCAGCTTCTCTGGGATGTACGGGAACACATTTTACCAACCCGCACGGATTGCAGGATGAAAATCACTATACAACTCCTTATGATATTTATCTGATGCTCAATGAAGCAATCAAATATCAGGAATTTACAGAGATCACGCAGTTATCTTCCTATACGGTTGACTACACTGGTGCAGATGGTTCGGCTTTAAGTACGACTCTGCCTGCCACAGATCATTATCTGACCGGTGAGGCAAATCCTCCGAAAGATGTTACGATCCTGGGCGGAAAAACAGGAACAACAGATTCGGCAGGAAACTGTCTTGCGATCCTTACACAGAATGCCTATGGAAAGCCATTCGTATCCATTGTGATGGGAGCATCCAGTAAAGATCTTCTGTATCAGGAAATGAATTCGCTGTTACAGAATCTTAACAGTTAACAGCTTGCAGACGACTTCTTAAAAGATATAATTTAAAAAATAAGATAAAACGCTTGGAATGTAAGATAAAGTAATGGAAATGTAACAGCTCAGACCAATGAAAGCTATAGTATGACGGGAAAACCGGATGCTATAGCTTTCATTAGTTTTGTCTTTGCGAAACTGTGAAATTGCGAAATTTAAACTTGTGAAGATCAAACTTGCGAAGAAAAGGCTTCTATTATAAAATAAAACAGAGGAACAGAAAGCCTGATAAGCAAAAGAAAAAGGTGGTTGGAATATATGCGAAATTTCGAAGAACTGAAAGAATTAAAAGAACAGGGAAGAACTCTGATAGAAAGAAAACGGGATGAATTTGTCCGCAACAGTCTGCTTTCCGATGAATTTCTGGAAATGCTTCAGAAAAATAAAAAGCCAATGGATCTGATGATGTCCTATTATCAGTGTGCAGTTATGGAAGTGGAGACAAAGTTTAAAGTCCTGAATCAGGAATATTCACTGCAATATGATAAAAACCCGATTGAAGGGATTAAAACAAGAATCAAGTCCTATGACAGCCTTTTGAAAAAGATACGGAGAAAAGATATTCCGCTGACTCTGACTGCGATTGAGGAGAATATTCAGGATATTGCGGGGGTACGTGTGATCTGCTCTTTTCCGGATGATATTTATGAACTGGCAGAGAGTTTTCTGAAACAGGATGATATTACTCTGATCGAGAAGAAAGATTATATTAAGAATCCGAAGCCAAGCGGATATCGAAGCCTTCATCTGATCGTGAAGGTGCCTATTTTCCTTCAGAATACAAAGAAACTGGTGACCGTGGAAGTACAGCTTCGAACGATCGCCATGGATTTCTGGGCAAGCCTGGAGCATAAAATGCGCTATAAGAAGAACATTGCTCCGGAACAGGTGAAATTTCTGCAGGAGGAACTTTCTGACTGTGCTATCCAGAGTGCGGCGCTGGATGAGAGAATGCAGAATATCAGAAACGTGATCATACAGAACTCGGAGGATAACGGGGAGACAACTCCGGAGGAAACGGGATTCCCGCTGATGGTGGCTTTGCGTGACGGAAGGAGAAGATAAAGGATGAGTGACTGCATCACTACTTATACCGGAAAACATTTTAACCCGGTCAGCCCGGACCCGGATCTGGTTTGTATCGAGGATATTGCGCATGCCCTTTCTCTGATCTGCCGGGGAAATGGCCATGTGAAGACATTTTTCTCCGTTGGACAGCATTGTATCAACTGTGCAAAAGAAGCAGAGGCCAGAGGGCTTTCTGCGCGAATGGTTCTTGCCTGTCTTCTGCATGATGCAAGTGAGTGTTATCTGTCAGATGTACCAAGACCTTTTAAGAAATCACTGAAGGAATATAACCGGCAGGAGGAAATTCTGCTGAATGTTATTTTTGAGAAGTATCTGGGAAGTATTCTCACAGAGGAAGAACAGAGGATCGTAAAAGAGATTGATGACGCCATGCTGTGGTTTGATCTGAAATATCTGCTGAATGAGTCTGTTCCGGAAGAAGAACCGGAAGTCCATATTGCAATTGATTATACAGTACAGCCGTTTGAGAGGACAGAGAGGGAATATCTGGATCTGTTTCAGCGGCTGATATGAAAACAGAAAAAGAAGAAATCTGACAGAAGACAGAAATAAAAAGTTGCAGATAAAATTCCGTGGGAGGTGAGAGAGTTGGAGTATTTGCGCTGTGTCGTAGAGAGAATTACATATCAGAATGCAGAAAACGGCTATACGGTGCTGAAATGTGCGGCTAAAAATCAGAATGATCTTGTAACTGTAGTTGGAACCATGCCGGACACGCATGTCGGTTCTGTACTGTCACTGGAGGGATTCTGGAAAATAGATGCAAAGTATGGAAAGCAGTTTCTGGTTCAGAAATTTGAAGAGACACTTCCTGCGACTGTCTATGGCATTGAAAAATATCTTGGTTCCGGCCTGATCAAGGGTGTTGGTCCGAAGTTTGCCAGACGGATCGTACAGAAATTTGGTGAGGATACGTTGAATGTGATAGAAGACAATCCGGATGCGCTGATCGATGTGGAGGGAATTGGCAGAATCCGGGTGGAACGGATCAAAAAAAGCTGGCAGGAGCAGAAAGAGATCAAAAATATCATGTTGTTTCTGCAAAGTTATGAGGTCAGCACTTCTCATGCCACAAAGATATTTAAAACCTACGGAGGGGACAGCATCCGTATCGTAAAGGACAATCCGTACAGACTGGCAGATGACATCTGGGGAATTGGATTTAAGACAGCGGATCTGATCGCCGGGAAGCTGGGATTTGAAAAGAATCGCTTTGTACGTCTGCGCAGCGGGATTTTATATACATTGAACAAACTGGCGGAAGATGGTCATTGTTATGCGCTAAGAGAGCAACTGATCAGGCGGGCCTGTGAACTTCTGGAAACGGAAGAACCCGAACTTGAAGTGACGCTGGATGAGATGCTTCGCACGGAGGATGTGATCCGGGAGGAAGATGCCATTTATCTGCCACCGTTTTATTTTTCTGAGGCCGGATGCGCTGACCGTCTTCTGAAACTTCTGAATACACAGCGTGAGGTAAAGACAGATACGGAGAAGGTACTGGCACAGGTGAGAAGCCAGAATACGATCGTCTATGATGAGGTACAGAAGAAAGCTGTCCGTATGGCTGTATCTTCCAAGGTAATGATTCTGACGGGAGGTCCAGGAACCGGAAAAACAACCACAACGCTTGGAATCATTTCGGCATATCAGGCAGCAGGATATAAGATTCTTCTTGCTGCTCCGACGGGAAGGGCGGCAAAGAGAATGTCAGAAGCTACAGGAATGGAGGCAAAGACCATTCACAGACTCCTCGAATATAAACCGCCGGAAGGATATCAGCGGAATGAAGAGAAACCTCTGGAGGGAGATGTACTTATTCTGGATGAGTGTTCCATGATCGATATCCTGCTGATGTACAATCTGCTGAAAGCACTTCCGGATACAATGACTCTGATCCTGGTAGGAGATACGGATCAGCTTCCAAGTGTGGGTGCAGGGAATGTTCTGAAAGATATGATCGCGTCAGGACAGATTCCGGTTGTGAAGCTGGAGCGGATTTTCCGTCAGGCGCAGGGAAGCCGGATCATTATGAATGCACATCGGATCAACCGTGGGGAATCGATTGATATGCGTGGCGGAAAAGATTCGGATTTTTTCTTTGCTTCCAGGGAAAGTAATGAGGAAGTGGTTGAGACACTGATTAAGTTCTGTACACAGAATCTTCCACGCTACTATCATGTGGATGCGATGTCGGATATTCAGGTATTGACGCCTATGCAGCGTGGAATCTGCGGGGCAGCAAATCTGAATGTCCTTTTACAGGAGGCAATGAACCCATCGGATATTTTTCTGAAAAGGGGAGGAACTCAGTATCGGTTCGGAGATAAAGTCATGCAGATACGCAATGATTATGATAAGGAAGTCTTTAATGGAGATATCGGAAGAATTTCCAGAGTAGATATGGAAGAACGGGAACTGACGGTAAATTATGACGGACGGGAAGTGGTATATGACCAGTCAGAGCTAGATGAACTGACACTTGCCTATGCGCTTACCATCCATAAGGCACAGGGAAGTGAATATCCGATCGTAGTGATGCCGTTTACCATGAGTCATTTTGTGATGCTGCAGAGAAATCTGCTTTATACAGGTGTGACCCGTGCAAAGAAAATTCTGGTTCTGATCGGAGAAAAGCGTGCTGTGTCTTATGCAATCAGAAATGAGACTACGAAATCCAGAAATACAAAACTTGCGCAGAGACTTGCAGAGGGAAAGAATACTGGAAAAATGGCTGAACATATGCAGGATACATCTTTTAAAAACAACAATGCGAATGACTGTAATGACAGTATCATGCAAAAACCAGAGAAAACTTCTGATTTGGGAAATAAGCGAAATTCTGACAAAAGTCAGGAATTTCCACGGAAGAAACGAAAAATCGTCTATAAAGGCGAAATACGGCCTTCTGTGGTGTCAGAACAGCCGGCATTTTATCACGGAAATCTGTTTCAGAGACTTGCACAGTCTAAATTCCGGAGCAGTTTTTCCCTGAAAGCCAATGACCGGGCATATGTTGCAGAAAAGGGAATAGAAACTATCCGCACTCATGCACAGGACTTTATCAGGACGCGTCTGGCACCGGCATTTCCAAAAAATGACGGAAAGCAGACACCAATGAGAGGGCATCCTGTTTTTATTGCCCAGCATGCAACTGCAACCTGCTGTCGCGGATGCCTGGAAAAGTGGTATGGGATTCCAAAAGGACGACAGCTAAGTGAGGCAGAACAGAAAATGGTTGTGGAAGTGATCATGAAATGGATCGGGCAGCAGGCAGGGAAAAGACAACAATAATAATAGATCATTGCAATGGGATTATTATATAAAGGATATACAAATGTAGATAACATATGATATAAGCAGACTATACCGGGAAGGGGGAATGTAAATGGATATAGCATCCATGGTTGCAATTAACAATCTGAATATGATAACTATGATGAATACATTGCAGGAAGTCAATCATGTAATATTAATTAATGATAATGGAAAGGAATATGAAGATATGAGCGGTTCAATGTTAGATCAGTATATAGGAAAAGAATGTGTCGTAAGTTTATTTAATGAAGTTGGAGCCATTAAAGGAAAACTTATGGATGCAGATAATCAATGGGTAAAAGTAGAAACACCAAAGAAAGGTACTCAACTTATTAATCGGAATATGATTCGTAATATTACATTTTCTCTGTAATAAAAATGAGTATAAAATGACTGCTGTTACATTGATATTTATATCTGTTCTGCCAGAAGTAGAAAAATAAGTTGCTGAATAGGTAAAACTTATATTATAATACAAACATAAGAAAGTGAAATTTGCTAAAATTCATCAGGATGAACTGATGCAAAACTGGGAACTTGCAAAAGATATGAAACCATTAAATAGAATCAATCCGCTTATTTAAGGGAGAAATCATAAGAACGAATATTTTCCAACAGTAGTACAGGTGATGCCATTGGATAACTTTCATGTACAGGTATTCTTTGACGATGGTAAGATTGATCCGTTTACTGTATATGAATTAGAAGCTATCAATAATCTGATTGCCTGAGTGTAGTCAACACAATAGTAAAACTCACTGGAGGTGATAACATGCCATTACTGAAAGAAGAAACTTATACTATAGATGATATATATGCATTACCAGAGGGAGAAAGAGCAGAACTGATTGACGGTCATATGTATATGATGGCTCCACCTGGCAGAAAACATCAGCATATCTCAACAAGACTTGCCAGTATTATTGACCGTTACATTGAAGAACACAAAGGAAAATGTGAGGTTTATGCAGCACCATTTGCCGTTTATCTGGATGAAAGAAGCAATACTTATGTAGAACCAGATATTTCTGTAATTTGTGATTCAGATAAGCTTGATGATAGAGGATGTAAGGGTGCGCCAGACTGGGTTATTGAGATTGTATCACCTGCAAGTAAGAAGATGGACTACCTGTTAAAGCTTCTGAAATATCGTTCGGCAGGTGTCAAGGAATACTGGATTGTTGATCCTGAGAAGAATCGTGTTATTGTATATAATTTTACTGGTGATGAAAGTGTTAATGATTATACGTTACAGGATTCTATTAAAGCAGGAATTTATGATGATCTTGTGATTGATTTCGGAAGTATGGAACTGTAGGAGGTGAGTGCAATATGCCATTACTGAAAGAGGAATATACAAAAGAAGAGAAGATTAATGGTGTAATCTATGATATGTCACCATCACCGAATTATCAGCATGGAATTGTAGATGGTAATATTTATCGAATCATATCAACTGGATTAAAAGGAACATTATGTTTGGCATTTATGGAGAATCTGGACTATAAATATCATGCGCAGGAAAGCAATGACTATGTGATACCAGATGTTATGATTATATGCAATCGTAAACATTTAAAGGGTGGCTCCTATACTGGTACACCTAGATTTATTGTTGAAACTCTTAGTCCTGCAACAGCATTGAGAGACAAAACAGTAAAGAAAGAAATTTACCAGGCAGCAGGTATTGAAGAGTACTGGATTATTTCACCGAAAGAAAGAGCAGTTGAAATATATTATCTTGAAGATGGTAAATATAATTTGAAGTACAGTTATATCCTCCAGGATGATCCAGAAGAAGACTGCTATAATGCAGATACAGTGGTAACGTTAAAAGATTTTCCGAAGATTTCTATGACATTGGCAGAAATGTTTGAAAATGTGGAATAATTGAAGTTAATAGGAACAGTATGAAAGCCTCTCAGGGTTAATCTGGGAGGCTTTTGTTGTGGGCTATAATGCTTGTTTAATTTTACCAATAGTATTTAAAAAATTACAGGTTTCATTATATAGAGTAGATGGGATATAGTTATTCATTCGAGGTAAATCATAAGTACTTTTATTATCATAAAACCACTCAAAACATTCATCAATAAGAGCTACAAACTCTTCTCCTGTATAAGGGCGAAAGTCTAAAAAATTTGATTGACATGGGATAATGTGGGATGGAAATCTGGACAAACCAATAAAACCTAGTAATTCTACCACTTTTCGTAAAAATTGACATATTTTTCAAAAATCCTCTTGTAATTTTAAATAATATGCACTATAATAAGAGACATATTAATTGACATATTTGGTTAAAATTAATATTATATGTGTCTAAGGAGGAAAACAGCATGGTTGAACTGATTGTAGGAAAGAAAGGCAAAGGCAAAACAAAAGTACTGTTAGACAAAGTAAATGGAGCAGTGAAAGAAGCAAACGGAAGCATTGTTTACTTAGACAAGAGCACAAAACATATGTATGAACTGAATAATAAAGTTCGTCTCATTGATGTCTCTGGCTTCCCGATTAAAAATGCGGATGAATTCGTTGGATTTATCTGCGGTATTCTTTCACAGGATCATGATCTTGAGCAGATTTATCTTGACAGCTTCCTTAAGGTAGCAAAATTAGAGGGCGAGGATGTCACTAATACACTGGAGCAGTTAGATGCGATCGGAAAACAGTTTAATGTTACCTTTGTAATCAGTATGTCTTTAGACAAAGAAGAAGTTCCTGAGGCACTTCATGAGAAAATCAGCGTAGCTTTATAAGTTGGTTAGCAACAAAAGAAAAATGTGTGTATAGTTTTCAGAAAATGATTTCTGAAAACCCAGATATGTAAACGGAAAATTACATATTTGAAAAAGAAGGGATATCTCCGAAGAAGATTTATGGGAGGTATCCTTTCTTTTTGAAGAAAATATGAAAGAAAAATATAAAAACAATTATGGCAGTTACTGGTTGCATTTTTGCAGATAACCTGCTATCATGTAGAAAATTGTTCTAAAAACACCAGTTTAAGGTGCTTAATAAAAGAGGTAGAGAAGATGGACGAATTATATAAAGCGATAGAAAAAAAGATTAAAGATACAGGATATACAAGAGAGATATCCGGGGAAAGAGTATATGAAGATATTTGTGACCAGATAGAAGGAAAAGAGAATGGAACTTACATCCTTTTTTCAAAGTTTGAAGACGATGTTATTTTTGAATATCATATTACGGTGATGGATGAAGAATTTAATTTAGGCATTTTGACGATCAGAACCCCTGAGGGAGTCTTTGAAACAAATTTTGATGAATAAGTAAGAATAGCCATTGTATTTTGAGTACTATTCTCGTGAAAATACGATGGCTATTCTTACTTATTTAAATGTTATAGTATAAATATACAAATAACTATAAAACATACCTGAAAAGAATAGAATTCAACCCCGTAAATTTACATAATATATTTATAGACAACCAG
>NZ_QUDO01000051.1 GCF_003477525.1 Ruminococcus sp. AF41-9 | reverse complement strand
GAAGCTGCAAAGGGATTGAGATGCTGGTCAATCTGATTAACATCAGTTACTGTGCCATGAAGATTCTGCCCTATCAGAACGAACATTTTTCTGAGTACCGTACAAAAAGTGTACAGGAGTTTCGTTTTGAATTAAGTCAGGGTATTCGCAGTCAGATATTTTTTGCCACTTTCGTGAAAAATATCGAAACACACATAAAATCAAATGCTATGACAAGGGCTTTAAAACAGTTGGTTTTTCAGCAAGTCTACCATTTATAAAGTTGTAAACTGGTGTAAAATAAAAAAAGTTGTCAATAAAAACGCTTTGTGTTAAAGTATCCAATATGTTAAAAAATTAAGGAGAAGGGTGCACAAAGATGTCTTTTATAAAAAATATTCCACTACGCCCTCACCATGGAATGTGCCTTGCATATTTCAAGGGTGAGGGATACAGTGATGGATTTTCCGCACATATGCAGGAAATGCTGGATATTTTTCAGAAGGGAGCGAAGATACAGCTTCATGCAGATACAGACGAGATCTGTTCTGCCTGTCCGAATAATGAAAAAGGATGCTGTTCTTCATTTTCGCTTGTAGAAGCATATGACAATGCAGTGCTGGAACTGTGCGGTCTGGAAAATGGACAGATTATGGAATTTGATGATTTTACAGATGTTGTTCAAAAGAAAATCCTGGCATCAGGAAAGAGGAAAGAAATCTGTGGGAATTGTCAGTGGAACTCCATCTGTGAAAGTCAGAAGAGCAGATGGGAGAAATGCTAAGAAAAATAGAGTAACAGAATGAATAGCGTTCCGGTACAGAACAGAAGCTATGAATAAAAAAGTCAAATGCGCAAATAGTGCAGTAGAAAGGACATAACGATAAAAATGGAAAATGCAGAATCACGTTTATATTTCGCCAGTGACTACATGGAGGGTGCACATCCTGCAATCATGAAGAAGCTGATGGAGACAAACCTGGAGAAAACAGTGGGCTATGGTCAGGATCCATATACAAAAGATGCGAAAGAAAAGATCAGAAAAGCCTGCAATGCACCGGAGGCAGAAGTATTCCTGCTGGTTGGCGGAACACAGACCAATGCCACAGTGATCGATGCACTTTTGAAATCCTATCAGGGAGTTGTGGCTGCGGATACAGGTCATATTGCAACTCATGAATCAGGTGCCATTGAATTTGGCGGACATAAGGTTCTGACAGTACCGCAGAAAGATGGGAAAATCTCTGCAGCGCAGATTGAGAAGCTGGTGAAGGATTTCTATGATGATGCCAATTATGAGCATATGGTAATGCCCGGGATGGTATATATTTCCCAACCAACAGAATATGGTACCCTGTATTCCAGAGAAGAATTAGCAGCTCTCAGCAAAGTCTGCCGGGAAAATCATCTTCCCCTTTATGTGGATGGCGCTCGCCTTGCCTATGCACTGGCAAGCCGGAGAATGATGTGACTCTCACTGATCTGGCAGAACTTAGCGATGTATTTTACATTGGAGGAACCAAATGCGGAGCATTGTTTGGAGAAGCAGTGGTTATACCGCAGAAAGGACGGATTCCTCATTTCTTTACGATCATCAAGCAGCATGGAGCATTGCTTGCCAAGGGACGGATTGCAGGAATCCAGTTTGGTGAGCTGTTTACGGACGGGCTGTACCTGCGGATCGGCAAACCTGCAATGGAAGCTGCAGAGCAGATCAAGGATGCACTGAAGAAGTATGGATATCAGCTTTCTCTGGATACTCCCACCAATCAGATCTTCTGCATTGTGTCCAATGAGGTAATGAAAAAAATAGCCCAGGATGTGGAGTTCGGATTCTGGGAGAAGTATGATGAGACACACTCTGTGATCCGCTTTGCCACAAGCTGGGCTACTACTATGGAAGATACACAGAAACTAATTCAGATTCTGGAAAAAAATAAATAAGAGAAAAAATCAATAGTCAGTTGATTCAGGCAGTATCAGGGCAATGGTACTGCCTTTTTCGCTGCTCTGGGTTACTTTTACCTGGCCGTTGTGCTGTCTGGCAATCTCGCTTACAAGAGCAAGCCCCAGACCTGCACCGCCCATGGCGCGGCTGCGGGATTTGTCCACACGGTAGAAGGGATCAAAGATTTTTTCCTGATTTTCAGGGGAGATACCGATGCCTGTGTCAGTTACCTCCAGGACTGCAGATTCTGCGGAATGAATGCTTACAGTAACGGAACCGGAAGGCCGGTTATATTTGATCGCATTTTCAACCAGATTATAGACTGCCCGGTACAGAAGGATATAGCTGCCTGTAACAGTACAGTCACCTTCTGTCTGAATAAGCCGGATCTGATGCTTGTCTGCAACCGGATCCAGATCGCAGAAAACCTCTTCTGTGAGTGCTGCAAGAGAAATAGTGTCAGAACGCTCTACAGTTTGAAGACCTGTCATGTCCAGCAGGATTTCCGCAAGATGGGAAAGCCGTCCGGTCTGTTCCTGAAGCATGGTGAAAAGTCTGTCGTATTCCTGGTGTGTGTGTTCCGGTTTTTTGTAAAAAACTTCCAGATTTGTCTGCATTACAGCTAAGGGTGTGCGAAGCTCATGTGCTGCACTTGCCACAAACTGTTTCTGTGCAGAGAAGGCATTGTCCAGACGGGCAAGCATGTCATTAAAGGATCTGGTCAGACGTGAGATTTCATCCTCTGAGAGTGGGACTTCCAGCGGTTCAGACAGATTCTGTGCCTGTACCTGGCGGATCCTGTCGCTGAATCTGCGCAGGGGGGTCAGGGCTCTTCTGGTGACAAACCAGGTACAGATACTGCTGAGAAGAATAATGATACCTGTGGCAATCATGCTCTGGAACAGAAAGTTGTTTTTGGTATTCTGGATCTGGTTTTCCAGATCAGGGATGAGGATTTTTGGATCTACATTGATGGAGATCGGGTTTGAATTGTCAGGGGTGACCAGAACCACATAATCGGAAATCCCTTCCAGACCGGTCACAGCAGAACGGCTGATGAAGAAATACATCAGTGCACAGGCTGTGATAACCAGCCCGGAGATCAGCAATGTGAGCCGCCACTGGAGAGAGAGCCTGCGGGGGGAAAGTTTTTCTGAATAAAATTTCATAGATTTAGTCCTCCATAATATAACCCTGTCCGATCTTATTCTGTATAGGATCATATCCAAGGGCTGTTCTCAGTTTTTTTCTTAAGGAAGAAATGTGCACCCGGATGGAATTACTGAAGCTGTTTACGCTGCCGTCCCAGAGATGCTCGATCATTTCCTCGGGCTGATGATTCGGTTGCGGTGAAGCAGAAAGTATTCCAGAAGTGCGCTTTCTTTCCTGGTGAGAGCCAGGGGTGTGCCATCTACATTGGCTTCTCTTGTGCGGGTGTCAAAGGTAATGCGGCTACATCTCAGGCAAACATCCTCCTGGATAAATTTACGGCGGGTAAGGCTGCGGATACGGGCTTCCAGCTCCTCGAAATGAAATGGCTTGGTAAGGTAATCGTTGGCTCCCAGATCCAGACCTTCCACCTTATCCTGAATCTGTACTCTTGCGGAGAGTATGAGAACAGGAGTATTGGTATTGAAGGTACGGAACTGACGCAGGATTTCCAGACCGTCAATCCCCGGCAGGTTCAGATCCAGAAGGATCAGGTCGTAATTCTCTGTCATACATAATTCCAGTCCCTCTTCCCCGTCAAAGCAGGTATCTGTTTCGTATCCGTCCATGCGGAGCCCCTCTGCCATGGAACGGCAGAGCTGTTCTTCGTCTTCTATAATTAAAATGTGCATAATAGTCTCCTTTTTAAATTTCCAGATTCATAGTTTTATAATATCAGAATCAAAAGGCTAAAAGACCTTTTGTGTTTGTACGAGTCAATTTCTGACTCTGATATATTATCAATTTTATCATAGCACATTAAGTATAAAATTCGTGTAAAAAAGAAAATGATTTCATATTAAAAATATCTGATTATAAAGTTTTTAACCGAATCATACTGCGGAGCAGTTATTCGGTGTAGAGCCGCGTAGCAAAGCGGATTGCGAATATCCGCTTGACTATGTTTCAGATTTGTCTGGGATTGGTTACAGAATAAAATTTTGAAAAAAGTTATTTTCTTAACACAGATTTTATTTCTCAGATGCTATAATGGGTGCATATCAATAAAACGATGCTTGTTATGCGGGGACAAAATCTAGACCCGCGGCAGATACGGGAAATTCAAAAGTCTTATCGTGCAGGCACGAACGACTTTCTGATCTTTTAACTCTGATATTATAAAAATCATAACAGTAAAAAATGAAGGGAGCTTACTTATAATGAAAAACAGAAGAATGAGATTAATGGCGATTTTTGCAGCAGGTGTATTAAGTGTGACATCTATGGGAGGTATTGTAACTGCACATGCAGAGGAAACTCTTTCAGTGCCTGCAGAGGAAGCCGGTGCAGGTGCGGTTCAGATGGATGGAAAGGATGCTCAGGCAGCAGAAGATGGCAGTGTGGCAGCTTCCGAGGGCTTGATCGCAGGATCTTTCAAACCCTCAGAGATTGCTCAGCCTGCACAGGATACTTATGAATATCCATTCCTTGGAATGAAATTAGGGATTTCCAAAGATCTGAAAGAGCAGATGGAGAAGAAGAACATTTCCATGTTTACAGATGAGAGATGGAATGACAATGCAGATGCAGTCACATATGCCACAGCCAGCTGGTGCACCCTGACAGATGAGCAGAAGGATGCAGAGGTGGACAAGATGGGCACCGGATATGACGACTGGCTGAAAAGTCTCAGCAGAGTAGGTGTGATCGGAATGTATGATGAGGAATCCCAGAAAGATCTGGATACGATTACCGGCTGCACAGAGCATAAAGAACTGGGTACCAGCAGTGACGGCAAATATAAATATTATCTCAGCACAAACAAAGATGCGGATGCAGATCTGTTAAAGGACGTGGAGGGGATTGAAGTAACACTTACAGAAATGACCCCGTTTCAGATGCTTTCTGCATTTGATCAGCCGCAGGATACTTCTGACAGTACAGAGGCAGCTGAAGGAACAAATGTAGGCAAATTTGAAACAACAGGAGTTGACGGAAAAACCTATACACAGGATATCTTCAGCAAATACGATCTGACTATGGTAAATATTTTTACTACCTGGTGTTCTCCATGTGTCAATGAAATTCCTGATCTGGAGAAGCTTTATCAGGAGATGAAGGATAAAGGAGTAGGAGTAGTAGGCGTGACACTGGATACAGTAGGCAGTGATGGAAAGCAGGATGAGGAAGCAGTGAAAAAGGCTCAGGTACTTCAGGAGAAAACAAAGGCATCCTATCCATTCCTGATCCCGGATTCCGGAATGATGAACGGACGTCTTAATGGAATCTCCGCTTTCCCGGAAACTTTCTTTGTTGATAAGAACGGAAATATTGTAGGCGAAACTTACTCCGGAAGCCACAGTCTGGACGAGTGGAAAGAGATCGTGGAAAAAGAGCTGGAGAATGTAACAGAGGGAAAATAAAAAATGGATGAATTGAAAACCAGCAAAATATGGAACAGTAAATGGCCGGCGTTGATTCTTATGCTTGTAGGAGTCTGCTTTATGGGATATGGGATTTCCCGCGGAGAGCTGGCAGTGGTGTTTACAAAAGCCATTAATATCTGTATGGAATGTGTAGGAATAGGATAAATGAGTAACAAAAAGAACAGCGATAACAAAAGTAATAAGAAACAAAACACAAAAAATATGAAGATCAATGAGTGGCCCCGCCACGGAATCCAGGCACTGTGGGCGTTCATTACAAACAGTCATGTTACCGGCTTTGTCACAGGCAAAATTTACACGGGCAAATTGAAAAATGCCTGTGTTCCGGGCCTGAACTGCTATTCCTGCCCCGGTGCTGTTGGCGCCTGTCCTATCGGTTCTCTTCAGGCTGTGATAGGGAGCTGGAATTTCAAAATGGCTTATTATGTGGTGGGATTTCTTATCTTCATCGGAGCTATGGTGGGAAGGCTGATCTGCGGTTTTCTCTGTCCCTTCGGACTGATTCAGGATCTGCTGAATAAGATTCCATTTCCTAAGAAAATTCGTACATTCAAGGGAGATAAACTGCTTCGTAAGCTGAAATATGTGATTTTCGCAGTATTTGTAATTCTGCTTCCATTGTTTCTGGTGGATATTATGGGACAGGGTGCACCGTACTTCTGTAAGCTTATCTGCCCGGCAGGAACACTGGAGGGCGGACTGCCACTGGTACTTCTGAATAAATCCATGCGCAGTGCACTGGGCTGGCTGTACATATGGAAGAATGTGATCCTTGTCATAACGATCATTCTCTCCATTTTGATCTACCGTCCGTTCTGCAAATATATCTGTCCCCTGGGAGCAATTTATTCCATCTTTAATCCTGTCTCTCTGTATAAGTACAGAGTGGATAAAGATAAGTGTATAAAATGCGGAAAATGTGCAAAAGCATGCCAGATGATCGTAGACCCTGTGGAAAACTCCAACAGCCCGGAATGTATCCGTTGCGGCAGATGCAAGAAAGCCTGTCCGACAGGTGCAATCCAGTGTGGAATCAGAAGAACACCTGACAGACTATAAAAAGTAGTCTGTCAGGTGTTTTTGTATATTTTTGTTGAAAAATGTACAAAAATATCGAAATATATATAAAAAACTGGTAAAATCATATTGTGAAAATGCAGAACAGAAAATGAGGTGACTGTATGGCAAAGAAGAGAAGAAAACCGAAGATGGAATTCCGCTATTACCAGATGCCTGCCGGAAGTCCGATTCTGGCTCTTCTGGGGCAGAAGTGGGTTCAGAATTATGGAAATGATGTGGATTATCTTCATTTTCACAATTATCTGGAGATTGGTTTCTGCTATGAAGGGGATGGATTTATGGCGTTTGGTGAGGCTGAAAGGCGGTTTTCGGGAAGAGAATTTACGGTGATTCCACCCAATTATGCTCATACGACTAACAGTGATCTGGGTACGGTTAGTAAATGGGAGTATCTTTTCATAGATGTGGAAGGTTTTATGAAAAAATTTCTGAACAATCCGGTAAAGGCTGAAAAAATGATCCAGAGAATATATTCTAAGGCTTTATTTCTGAAAGAGAATGATTCTCCCTCCATAGCTGAAAAAATTCTTAAGATCATGAATATCATGCGTGAAGGAGAAGAATTTTATATTGAAGAATCCAGTGGAGTTCTTGCGGCACTACTTGTAGAAATTGCCAGACTGAACCGGGCATCACCGGAAGACAGGGTGGAAGAGGAAACAGGAAAACTTACAAATATGATCACCCGCGTACTGGATTTTGTTTCTTATCACTATATGGAAGACATTCGGATTGAGGATCTGGCGAAGATCTGTCACATCAGTGAAACTCATTTCAGAAGAGTATTTACATCGCATATGAAGGTAAGTCCTCTGGAGTATATTAATTCTGTGCGGATTCATACTGCCTGTGAATTTCTGCAGAAAACAGATATACCGGTGGCAGATATTGCGCACAAATGTGGTTTCACGACCAATTCAACGTTTAACCGGAACTTCAGACAGATAATGGGAGTGACGCCGGTTGAATGGAGAAAGCGGCCGGAGAATTATGAACAGCAGCTTTTGGATTTCGATATTCATTCAGAGGAAGGATGGTAAAAAGTTATGAACTATAAGATTGTGGAGCAGGTCTCAAGAAAGAAAAAGAGTATGTCCGGAGTCCTGCGTGTGGTAATGATTGTTTTTGCAGTGCTTTTTGTGGTTATGGGAATCACGATTTCCCAGGCATTTATGCTTCCGGGATTTATGCTTGCAGGGCTGTATTTTGTCTTTGATATATTCAGTCAGAAGGATTATGAATACACGATGGAAAACGGTCAGTTGGAAATAGATGTGATCTATGGCAAGAAGTATCGCAAAACAGCTCATATATTGGAGTTGAGCAGCCTGGAGACAGTGGCACCGCACTGGCATGAAAGTGTTGCAAGGTACAAAAGGAATGGCGGAACGGAGAAACTGAAAAAGTACGATTATACCTCTTATGATGATGATACTCCTTATTATACAATGATTATCCGGGAAGACGGGCACAAGATAAAACTGCTTCTTGATCTTAATGAGGAACTGCTTCATGCGATGAAATCACAATATCCTGAAAAAGTCTATTTTGCATAAAATGAATTGAAAATTGTAAAATGTGTACAAAAATTGAATGAAAAATTTATGAAATAAGAACAAAAGCCATTTTCAAAGACAAAAAAATATATTTTTTTGTCCATGAAAGTGGATTTTATCATTAAAATCACATGGAAAAAGCGGTGCAAATGAGAAAATGAACAAAAAACAGATTTTTTGGCATTTCAAATAGTGCAAAATACATAAAATGATCGAAATTGCACATTATGTGTACGGTTATGCAAACTATACCTGAAAATCGGATGTTATAATCAGCTTACAAGCGATTCGGAAGAAAGAATAAGCTTAATAAAGGAGGACATAAATATGAGAAAAAAATTACTCGCAGTATTAATGACCGGTGCTATGGTAGCATCCTTTGCAGGATCAGCTACAGTTGTTTCAGCGAAATCTGATGATGACAACAAGTTAACCGTATGGGCATGGGATCAGAACTTCAACATCAAATCCATGCAGATCGCAGCGGATCAGTATGCAAAAGACCATGAGGGATTTTCTGTAGATATTATAGAAACATCTTCTGATGACTGCCAGACTAAACTGACAACAGCAGCAAATGCAGGCGATTACAGCACACTTCCTGATATCGTTCTTATGCAGGACAACAGCTATCAGAAATATCTGAAGAGCTATCCGGATGCATTCACAGATCTGAAAGATATCAACATTAACTGGGATGATTTTGGTAAACTGAAACAGTCCTATTCCATGGTAGATGATACACATTATGGTGTTCCGTTTGATAACGGTGCTGTTATTGCATGCTATCGTACAGATATCCTTGATGAAGCAGGATATACCATTGATGATCTGACAGATATCACATGGTCCAAATTCATGGAAATCGGTAAAGATGTTCATGAAAAAACAGGCAAATATCTTCTTACAAGTGAAGCTACAGGCGGCGATACTCTGATGATGATGATGCAGTCCTGCGGAGCTAACTTCGTAAACGAAGATGGCGAAGCTACATCGTAGGCAATGAAGTGGCAGAGAAATGTATCAATCTTTATGTAGATCTGGTTAAGAATGACGTTGTTAAACTTGTAAATAACTGGGATGAATATATCGCTACTATTACAGGCGGTGAGGCAGCAGGTATCGTAAATGGTAACTGGATCACAGCTACTCTGATGTCTACAGAAGACCAGAAGGGTCTGTGGCAGATCACAACAATGCCTAAAGTAGATGATGTTGATACAGCTACAAATTATGCAAACAATGGTGGATCTTCCTGGTATATTACATCCAACTGCCAGAATGTAGAACTTGCAGAAGATTTCCTTGCAAGCACATTTGGTTCCAGCACAGAGTTCTATGATGCAATCCTTCCGGAAGCAGGTGCAATCTCCTGTTATCTGCCGGCAGGTGAATCTGAGGTTTACAACGAGCCAAACGAATTCTTCGGTGGACAGTCAATCTTCTCAACAATTGTAGAATACTCTTCTCATATTCCGGAGTTCACAAAAACACCGTATCACTATGAAGCAAGAGAATGTGTCAACACAGCAGTTGTAAATATTGTAAACGGTACATCTGTAGAAGATGCTCTTCAGGAAGCTCAGGATACTCTGGCATTCAAGATGACTGAATAAATTCTGATCGAAGGATCAGATGATGTCAGGATTGCGGGAACAGTGAAACTGTGAAGCAATCTGTAGACAGTAATTAAGTGAATGAAAACAGGTAAGTGCGGGGGACTGCCAGCAGTCCCCCATTTTACTGCAAAGAGTTGGTAATTGTCCGGCAAAATGCTGAACAGTTACAGAGTTTTTTGAAAGGAGGAGTTCACGTGAATTCCAAGAAAAAAGGTATGTCTCTGCTTGGCAAGCAGAGAGCAGCAGGATGGATGTTTCTGGCCCCTGCAACTATCATGATTGCGATTATGAGCTTTTATCCAATGATACGTGCATTTATCATTTCTCTGCAGACCGGAGCCGGAGCAAATATGAGATTTGCAGATCCTATCTTCAGCAACTATAAACGTATTCTGGCAGACAAGGTATTTCAGCAGTCTATTGCAAATACATTCCTGTATCTGATCATTCAGGTGCCGATCATGCTGATACTGGCAATTCTTCTGGCACAGCTTCTGAATAACAAAGATTTGAAATTTAAGGGATTTTTCCGTACCTGTGTATTTCTTCCATGTGCGACATCTCTGGTATCCTATTCATTGATTTTCCGTTCCATGTTTGCTACAGATGGTCTGATCAACAGTATTCTGATCAAACTTGGAATCTTATCTACCGGCTATAACTTCCTGGGAAATTCCGCCAGTGCCAAGATTGTAATTATCCTTGCGCTGATCTGGAGATGGACCGGATATAATATGGTATTCTATCTGGCAGGACTTCAGAATATTGAATATTCTGTATATGAAGCAGCCAAAATCGATGGTGCCAATGGCTGGAAGACTTTCTGGAAGATTACAGTTCCGCTTCTGAAACCGACAATTATCATGACATTCATCATGTCAATTAATGGTACACTGCAGTTGTTCGATGAGTCTGTCAACCTGACAAAGGGTGGACCGGCAAACTCAACAATCACAATGTCCCACTATATTTACAATACATGTTTTATTAACGTACCAAACTTTGGATATGCAGCAGCAATGTCATTTATCATATTCATTATGGTAGCTGTACTTGCATTTATTAATTTGAAAGTAGGTGATACACGTGACTAAGAAAAACAAATCAGCCATTCAGAGAAGATTGATTCCAACCTATATTTTTCTGATCATCGTGTCATTTATTTCAGTATTCCCGTTATACTGGATGATCTCAGCTGCAACTAATACATCCACAGATGTATCACGTGGACGAATTATTCCGGGAAGCCATTTTATGGAAAATTTCCGTAATCTTACATCCCAGCAGCCACTGTGGAGAGCACTTGGAAACTCTTTCTTCTATGCAATCCTTACTACAGTGATTTGTCTTCTGGTCTGCTCTATCGCAGGTTACGGATTTGAAGTTTACCATGATAAGTGGAAAGACAGAGTATTTTCAATCCTGCTTCTGGCTATGATGGTTCCGCAGGTTGCAACTATGGTTCCGTTATTCAAAATGTTCTCAAAGGCAGGACTTTTGAATACAGCAGTAGGTTTTATCCTTCCGATTATTTCCACGCCGTTTATGATCATGATGTTCCGTCAGAATGCCAGATCATTCCCGGTTGATATTATTGAAGCTGCACGTATTGACGGACTCAGCGAAGTAAGGATTTTCTTCCAGATGTTCATTCCTACAATGAAATCTACATATGCGGCAGCTGCTGTTATTACCTTTATGAATGCATGGAACTCTTATCTGTGGCCAAAGGTAATCATGACAGACAACAAGGCAATGACCATGCCAATGCTGATCGCCAACCTGATCACAGGTTATGTGACAGATTATGGTATGCTGATGTGCGGTGTATTGTTCTGTTCTATTCCTACAATGGTCGTATTCTTTGTATTACAGAAACAGTTTGCAGAAGGTATTACCGGAGCAGTCAAATAAAAAGCCTGAGAAAGAGAACACCCGGCAGATTACGAAAAGTAATTTTGCCGGGTGTTTTTTGTCTGTCTATAAATACATTTAAATTCCAGTAGGCATACAGGAAAAAATAGGGTAAAATAAGGCATATGCTGAAAGAATGGGAGAAAAGTTATGGGCATTGAATTAAATATTCTGGACTGGTTCCAGACTTTGCACACGCCGTTTCTGGACAAATTGATGGTGTTTATTACAAGTTTGGGAAATGCGGGGATTATATGGATCGTGATGACGATAGTATTTCTTCTGATTCCTAAAATGAGAAAAACAGGTGCAGTTATGGCGGCCGCTTTGATAATAGATTTATTGCTTTGCAATGTAATATTAAAAAATCTGGTGGCGAGGACAAGACCTTATGATGTAAATACAGGAGTGCAGCTTCTGGTATCCAGACTTCATGATTATTCTTTTCCGTCAGGACATACAGCAGCGGCATTTGCCTCGGTAACTGCTTTATATATGGCAGGAGAAAAGAAGCTGTGGAAACCGGTTCTGGTTCTTGCCTGCCTGATTGGGATATCAAGATTGTACCTGTATGTGCATTATCTCACAGATGTTCTTGGCGGAGTCCTTGCAGGCGCTATATCAGGATATCTGGGATATCGGTTCATCCAGGCCATTTTTTACAGAATAAAACAAGAAGGGGGAGGGCCATGTCCGAAGTAAAGAATAAGAAAAAGAAATCCAGTATTATTCAGGTCAGTATTGGCGTTCTGGCAGTTATTCTGGCTATTCTTATTATCATAATGATGGGAATTGTCTCAGATATTCAGGGAACGGCCCGTATTGTAAATTATACCGGTTTAGTCAGGGGAGAGACACAGAGACTCATAAAACTGGAACTTTCTATGCAGCAGGAAAATGAGATGATCCATGAGATAGGATCTTTTATTGATGGTTTGCGAAATGGAAATGATGAATTAAATCTTGTGCGTCTCGATGATGTTGATTTTCAGAATAAAATGCAGGAACTGGATGATAAATTCTCTGACCTATATAAGAAAATTCATCTTGTGAGGTTCAAAGGGGCCAAGAACACAGATATTATTCCGGAAAGTGAAGAGTTTTTTGTGATCTGTGATGAAGCAACAGGTCTGGCCGAAAAATATTCACAGAAAAAAGCCACATCCTTATCATTGCTTGAAAAATATATCACAGCAGATATTGTTGTGCTGGTGTTGCTGATCGGATATGAATTTATCAAAGCAATACAATATGCTGCAATGAACCGTTTACTGCAGCGAAAAGTATATCTGGATGATGCGACAGGACTTCCGAACAAAAATAAATGTGAAGAATTGCTGAATGAGGAAGAACCGGATGCAGATATCGGTGTCTGCAGTTTTGATCTTAATAATCTCCGGCGTATTAATGACAGCAGAGGACATGAAGCCGGTGATGCCTATATCCGTAGATTTGCTATCTGCCTGCGGGATTCCATGCCGGCTGAGCAGTTTGTGGGAAGAGCAGGTGGAGATGAATTTCTTGCAGTTACCCACGGACTGGACAGAGAACAGATGACACAGTGTCTTGAAAAGGTGCGCAGGGATATGACAGAGGAATCCAGAGTGTATCCGGATACTCCTTTAAGCTATGCGGTGGGATTCGTACTGGCCGGCGATTTTCCCGGAAGTACAATGAGAGAGCTGTTTAATTGCGCAGACAAAAACATGTATATCAATAAGAATCATGTAAAAAGGGAAGAGGCCGCGGCAGAAAAGCATCAGGGATATCAGCTGTTAAAGCTGCTTAATCAGCACGGCAGTAATTTCTCAGACTGTCTGTACTGTGATGCCAGGATGGATACCTATCGGGCGATTCGTTCCAGCGAGAATTTTTTCCTGGCTTCTGATGGTGCATATTCCGGTGCTGTGGAACAGATCATAGAGGAACAGATTGAAAAGTCCTGTCAGGCAGATATCCGTGAAGGGCTGGAGATTTTGGAGCTTCAAAAGAAAATACATACGAAGGAAGATGTGCTGGAATATGAGTATAATACCGGAAAACAGGGGGCATATAACCGCTTGACACTGATTCCGGTGGACTGGGATGAGGATAAAAAGCTGCATCATTTTCTCCTGGCATTTGAAACCATCCGAAAGACTTCTGAAGGTCAGACAGGTGCAAAAGAGCAGCTGCAGCTCTATTATGAACAACTGAAACAGTCAATCCTGGAAAATGACAGCTATGTGGATGCGCTTCTGGAATTGTCAGATGTGATTTATACAGTAAATCTGACAAAGGATGTTTTGGAAAGAAGAATCGTACTGAATGGAAAAGAACAGAAGAGCCGGGAACTTTTTATGGACTACCCGCTTCCATGTTCTTATCAGGATTACTGTTGGGAATATGAGAAAAAAATCACCCAGGAAACAATTGCCGGTTACTGCATGACAGATAATTGTGAAAAGCTTCGTAAGAGGTTTGAGAACGGAGAAACAAATATGTCTGTGGAGTATTGTGCCCGCGAAGATGATGGAAGTATCCGCTGGGTACAGAAAACAGTTCTTATGACCAGAATGGTGGTGTTTGATACAGAAATTCTTGCTGAGGTCCCTATGATCTATGCGATCATTCTGTTGCAGGATACCACACAGAGACATGAACGGGATGAGCAGGAACAGGCGCGCCTTCAGGCTGCATTCAATGAGATGCGTGCCGAGAGCAGGGCGAAAACGAATTTCCTCAGCCGTATGAGCATGATATCAGGACACCTCTGAATGGTATTATTGGTCTGTTAAAGATTGATGAGACTCATTTTGAGGATAAAGCACTGATACAGGAAAATCATAAAAAGATGAAGATAGCAGCGGATTACCTGCTCTCCCTTATCAATGATGTTCTGCAGATGAGCAAAATAGAGGAAGGTCATATTGTCCTGACTCATGAATATATCTGTCTCAAAGATCTGGTCTATGAGATTGAGAGCATTATCACTCACAGGGCAGCAGATGAGGATATTCAGTGGATTTATGAGAAAAATAAGGAGGATATTCCTTATCCTTATGTCTATGGAAGCTCACTGCATCTTCGTCAGATTTTTCTGAATATCTATGGAAACTGTATTAAGTATAACCGACCGGGAGGAAAGATTACTACGGTAATGGAGGCAGCAGATGTACATGATGGAATCTGTACATACAGATGGACGATTTCTGATACAGGTATAGGGATGAGTCCGGAGTTCCTGAGCCATATTTTTGATCCGTTTTCACAGGAAAAAACAGATGCCCGGAGTGTTTATCAGGGAACCGGTCTGGGAATGGCGATCGCCAGGGGATTGATTGAGCAGATGAATGGAAGTATTGAAGTGACAAGTCAGGTGGGCATTGGCTCTGTGTTTGTCATTACCATTCCCTTTGAAATTTCCCAGGAACAGAAAAAGGATGAGGAACTTGCAGAGAAATATGATATTCGTGGATTGCATCTGCTGGCAGCCGAGGATAATGAGCTTAATGCAGAAATCGTAGAAATGCTGCTGACAGATGACGGTGCGAAGGTTACAGTTGTAAAAAATGGCAGACAGGCAGTGGAGCACTTCGAAAGTAATCCTCCGGGAACCTTTGATGCCATATTGATGGATGTTATGATGCCTGTTATGGATGGTATTGCAGCAACAAAAGCCATACGTGCTATGGACAGGGCGGATGCAAAAATAATTCCGATCATTGCAATGACTGCAAATGCATTTGAGGAAGATGCAAAAAGATGTCTCGCAGCCGGCATGACTGCACATCTGGCAAAACCCTTCCAGATAGAAGATGTGGAGAAAACCATTGTGGAGTGCTGTGGAAAGTAAAAGCATTAACATTAAACATTTTAAAAGGTGCTGCCTGGGGAACAGTAGGAATCAGAACCAGGTCAGCACCTTTTGTTTGTCAGACAGTCTCTTAGGATATATTTCTGGTGGGCGGTCTTTGAAAGAATGTTACAACTGTTTCATGATAAAACGATAATCTGTAGGCGTCATCTGGAAATTAGCATAAAAAACCTGGTTAAAATACTTGGTAGAAGTATAGCCTACTTTTTCTGAAATATCAGATACTTTCATGGTAGTATGGGCAAGAAGATCCTTAGCGGCTTCCATTCGGCGTTCTGTGAGAAGTTGTGAAAAGCCCATGGAAAGTTCTTTCTTGAGTAATCGGGAAATATAGGAGCTATTACGGTTTATAAATTCTGCGGCATCATTTAATCCAATTTGTTTTTCGTAGTTTTTATGTATGTATTCTATAACAGCATTGACGATTATCCCTGTGTTTCGTGTGGTGACACTGGACAGCTCCTGGATGATGTTTTTAATACAGTTGGAAAAAACAGTTCTGCTGTGTTCGCTGCAAGGTTGTTCCATACAATAGCGTGTGATCGGAATAGTAAGGTAATTACTATCTTTAGAGTCATCCAGGAAATTTTTAAGCTGGATATGGAGGTTTAATTCTACTAGTTTGATAGCATCCTGCTGATTGAGCAGATTTTCATTCTGTATCAGTGAAAAAAAAGCATCTCCGATTTCCAGCGCATCACAAAGATTACGTGTCTGAATGGCATTGATCAGATTGGAAATGATCTCGTTAATCTCAATAATACTGGAATTGTAATCATTTATTTCTGCAAAAAATAAAATGTTGTCTTCTAGTGAAACAATATCGGAAGCTTTATAGGAAAAGCAATACTGTATCTGTTTATTGAGCTTTGGAAACTGTTGAATAGAATTGCCAAGTTCACTGATTCCGATTGTGATAGAAGAAAAAAGTTTTTCCCTGGTATAGCAGACAAGTGAATGGGCCAGACTTTTGGCTTCAGCAATAGGATCAGCAGATGTAACAGGCATGAGAATATATACAATGTTTCCAATATAACAGGATGCAATGCCGTCATAATCTTTATTGATCTTCTTAGACAGAGAATAAGAAATATAGTATTCCTGATTCTGGAGGATGTTCATCCTGTTCGTAGTGTTACACTTAACCCCAATTAAATAAAATAGATCCGGGTTTAGACCAAGTGAGAGACATTGTCGGAGCTGTTCTGGTGAAAAACTGGTAACAGGATTAATCAGCAAAGTTTCTATAAACTGTTTTTTCAAAAGACTTTGATTTTCCTTAAAAAATTTGGAAAGCATTTTTTTCTGCTTTTCCATATTTTCCTGTTCCTGAATTGCATTTATGGCTTTCTTTAGACAGGAAAGAAATACCTCACTGTTCAGTGGCTTGAGAAGGTAATCAAAAGCATCATATTTCAAAGCTGCCTGTGCATAAGAAAATTCAGAGTATCCGGAGACAAAGATGACCAGCAGTTTTAGCTGTGATTCGGATATTTTCTGAAGAAGACTAATTCCGTTTTCACAGGACATTTGAATGTCCGAAAACAGAATATCTGGATTCTCTGTCTGAATGATGGTCCAGGCATCTGCTGCATTAGAAGCTGTCAGGATGGTATGGGATTTAAAGTCAGACTGCCGGATTATATTTTCCATGGTCTGAAGTGCAATTGATTCATCGTCAACAAGTAATATTTTCATTTCAAATTTCCTGCTTTCTCAATTGGTTTTTCTACTAGTTTCAAAGGAAGGCGGACTATGATACATGCTCCGCTGTTTTCATTATTCTGTAGGATCAGTCCATGATCTTCGCCGTAATAGAGCTTTAGTCGTTTATCAATATTGTAAATGCCATAAGAGGTGGCTGGCTTTTGCTGAAAACTTTTGGAAAAATCTTCAAGAAATTCCCGGGAAAAACCTGGACCATTATCTTTTACACAAATCTGAAGGTTGGTACCATCGGTACTTCCAAGAATGGCAATGATACCTTTGTCAGAGATTTTTGATGTTCCGTGGATCACTGCATTTTCGATTAGAGGCTGGATGATCAGTTTGGGAATATAGTAATGGTATAGTGATTTGGGAATATCAATTAAAATGGACAGATTATCTCCGAAACGGAGCTTCTGTATATAGGTATATTCTTTTACATAATACAAAGCCTCTTCTATGGTGCTGAATGGCTTGCCTTTCAGGGACATGCGTTCAATATCTGCAAGTGCAGTCAGAGCATGATGACATTCTTCTTTTCTATCCATATCTACCAGGCCGGAAATACAATTTAAAGTATTGTAAAGAAAGTGAGGATTGATCTGTGCCTGGAGGCTCTCAATTTCAATGTTTTTTGTAAGAATTTCCTGTTCATGGATCTTTTCAGATAATGCATGGATACGTGAAAGAGTCTGATTGTATACATTGGATAACTGGGAAAATTCAATGGAACTCTCCATATGGATAAATGCATCATTATTGATCGCTTTTGTTTTATTCAGTTTTTCCATAAAATAGTCAAATTCATCTGCTATGCTCCGGGAGATAAAGCGTGTTGCTCCGATGATTGCAATCAGAGCAAGAATAGAGGGGAAAAGCAACAGGATTACAAACATCCGGGCATTTTTATAAACTAATGACTGATTAGTTATTAGCAATAATTGCAGATTATTTATGCTGGTGGAAAAAGAAGATGCTGTATATTTATACGTCTGTGTATTCAGACGTTTATTTTCTACGAGCTCAAAAATGTTCTGTTCTGAAAGTTCAGTAGTATTTCTAAAAATATGATGATTATTATCAATTAAAACAAATTGGTACACGTTACTATTAAGGGAAAAGATTTTGTCAAAAACAGTAGCCTTGGGTTCTACGATTAGTGTACCAAGACGATTCTTTCCTGTAGTTTCAGTTTTTCCAGTCCATTGATAAATATTTCTACATATGTACAATTTATCTGAATCATCAGTACTCCCAAAGAGAAAAGGTAATCCGTGAAAATCATCACCTTTTTTCAGAATCTCTGTAATGTAAGAGGGAGAAAGATCGGATACCAACTGTGATGAGTAGTTGGTTGTTGAAATCAGCTTTCCGTTGTTAGTGATAAAAAATACATTATCTGAATAGTTCATGCTTAAAGAAGGATAATAGGGAGCATCGTTTAATAAAAGCTGTTGGAATTCCAGCCCATCATCCTGTGTTATATTTATAAGATTGTTCTGTGTTGCATTTTTATAGAAAAAGATACTGGAATCGGAGGTAAACTGAGAAAAATAGGATTCCAGTGATGTGAGCGCCGTATTAGAGTAGGCTGTTTGTTCATGTTCGGAGGATTCCTTCACAGAATGAAAATAAAATATGGTATCAATTGCTCCGATGGAAAGAAATGTGATTAGTAAGATAGGAATCACATAACGTGTGTATTTGATTCGAATACTGATGGGGCGAGTTATTTTTTGTTTCATACAAACCTCTTTCTTATAAATGTATCAAATTATTCTGCTTTTTTATTATAACATATGAGATTCGGAAAAAAAGAGGTGGTAAAAAATTTGGTATAGGATGTCATTATTCTGGAATCGAAAAACACTATAAATGAGAATATAATAAAGACATCAAAGAACAGGAGGTTTTTATTTATGAGAAAGAGAGTAATCAGTACCTTGTTGGCAATGGCAACAACAGCAGGTTTATTTGCCGGAAATGTATCTGCAGTGTACGCAGAAGGAAAGTCATCCGGAGATTATGAATATCAAGAGCTTGAGGATGCCGAGATTACATATTATAATTATTCTGTAGAAGGAAAAGAACTGTATGAGAAGGAAATCGCTGCTTACAATGAAGTTCATCCGAACGTGAAAATTAATCTTGAACTTGTTGGCGGCGGTACAGACTGGCGTTCTACATTAAAGGCTGAAATTTCAAGTGGTCAGGCACCGGATCTTGTGGTTATGGAAGGTGCATCAGATTTTGATACATTTGGCGATATGATTGAAGATCTTAGTGACCAGCCATGGGTGGAGCATATATATGAAAACAATGTCAGTGACTGTAAAGTTGGGGATGCAATAGTTGGTGCACCATCAGGTGTAGTGTGCTATGGTCTGCTGTATAACAAAGCTGTTTTTGAGGCCTGTGGAATTGATGGTTCTACATTAAAGAGTTACGATGATATTGATACAGCTTTTGGCAAAGTTCAGGATGCTATTGATGCAGGAGAACTTGCAGATCAGTTCCCAGATCTTGAAGCGGTTGTTTCACTTCCGGCGGCAGAATCATGGGTACTTACAAATCATGGTGCAAATCCGGCAATTCAGGCAGAGTTTGGAACTGCATTTGAAACTTATGAAGCGAAGTCTCTTGATTTTAAATATGCAGATGCATTAAAGGACTACATTGATCTGATGGTAAAATATTCTCCTGATGCAGACAAACCAGAAGCATTGGTTGGAGTTGATTATGATAGTGCAATGGGCGGTTCCTTCTGTATTGGAAAAACAGCTGTTATTCAGATGGGACAGTGGGTTGCTCCTGTAATTGATGAAATTGCTCCGGAACTTCGTGAGAACATTGGCGTTCTTCCAATGCCTTTAAAGGGAGTGGACGAAGATAATATCTGTTATGGTATTGCTTCCTATTTTGTTGTCAACAAGAATTCAGATGATGCAAAAAAAGCTGCTGCAAAAGATTTTGTAAATTGGCTGCTTATGTCTGATGAAGGAAAAGCATTAATTACTTCTAATATCAGTCTTCCATTTGATAATTTTGCAGATTTTCCATCTGAAAACGTAATCAGTCTTGCATGTGAACCATATGCAAAAGAAGGAAATACGTTCTCATTAGTATTTGGTGGTTATCCAGATGGTTGGTCTGATTTATTAGGCGCTGGAATCCAGAGCTATATTGCCGGGGAAAAAGAGTGGGATGCTGTTGTTGAAGAAGCAAAAGCAAACTGGGCAGAAATGAGATAAAGAAAAGTTTCAGGACAGCCGGAAAACACTCTGGCTGTCCTTTTATGGAGGAAACGATATGCGTAAATCGAAAAAAATATTCTGGCTTTTTCTTGCTCCCTGTTTGATTACTTTTTGTATTGCTGTTGTAATTCCTACAATAACAGGTATTTATTATTCTTTTACAGACTGGGACGGACTCCATTCAAATTGTGATTTTGTTTTTCTGGACAATTACATCAGTGCATTTCATGATATTTACTTTCAAAATGCTTTTGTTTTTACTTTTAAATTTGTAATTATAACAGTGATAGCGGTAAATGCGGTTGCATTTGCAACTGCTATGTTGGTAACTCAGAATATAAAGGGAAAAAATCTATTTAGAAGTATTTTCTTTATGCCTAATCTGGTAGGTGGTGTGCTGGTAGGATTTGCATGGCAGTTTATTTTTTGTGATGTATTTGACAGTATTGGAGAGCTTCTTGGAATTAACTGGCTTTGTGATTGGCTTTCTACTAAGTCTACAGGTTTTTGGGGTTTGGTTATTCTTGTTGTATGGCAGATGAGCGGATATATGATGCTGATCTACATTGCACAGATACAGAATATTCCGGAAAATCTGTTGGAGTCTGCGAGAATTGATGGTGCAAGTTCTTTTCAGTGTTTCTGGAAAATTAAGCTTCCATTGATGATGCCTGCTTTTACTATTGGACTTTTCCTTACTCTTACAAATTGTTTCAAACTGTATGACCAGAATCTGACTTTAACTGGAGGTGGCCCGGCGAAATCTACAGAAATGCTTACTATGGATATTTGTAATACAGCATTTTCAAGAAACATGTATGGAATGGCACAGGCAAAAGGAATTATCTTCCTTGTTGTAGTTGCACTTATTACAGTAAGCCAACTGATGTTTACCAAATCTAAGGAGGTGGAGATGTAATGCAGAGGAAAAAAATAATCTCTAAAACAGTGATTATCTTGTGTTGTATTATACTGGCAGCATTTTTTATCTTCCCGATTTTATTATTGTTTATTAACTCATTTAAATCTTTAAAAGAAATTTATATTAGTGTTCTCCAGCTTCCTAAGACACTGAATTTGGACAATTATATTTCAGCGTTCAAAGAACTGGATTACCTGAATGCCATCAAAAATTCCCTGATCATAACCTGTACGGTAACGGTTGCAAACGTGATCTGCTGTTCTATGGCAGCGTGGGTACTGGTACGATATAAGACAAAAACAAGCAAACTGATATTTACCATTTTTTCTGTTGCAGTGCTTGTTCCATTTCAGTGTGTTATGCTTCCATTACTGGCAGAAATGGGAAAATTAAATATGATTAATATGCCAGGACTGATGCTTGTAAATCTTGGATTTGGTTCTTCTATGTCGATCATTTTGTTTCATGGATTTATGAAAAATGTTCCGGTAGAGTTAGAAGAGGCTGCGTCAATTGATGGTGCCAGCCAGCCAAGAATATTCTTTACAATTGTGTTGCCCCTGATTAAGGGAATTGCAGTAACCGTTGCAATCTTGAATGTTATGTCTCTTTGGAATGATTATTTACTCCCATCGTTGACAATCAACCGAAGTGGAACGCAAACTCTTCCTCTTCGGACTTATCTGTTCTTTGGTGCTTACACAAAGAAATGGAATCTTGGTTCTGCGGCGCTTGTTATGGCAATTATTCCGGTAATTATTTTTTATGTTCTTTGTCAGAAGCACATTATTAAAGGTGTAACTGAGGGAGCGGTGAAAGGTTAAGTTTTACTGGCTGTGATGAATAGTGACGGTTAATACGGAAAAAGGAGATAGAAAATATGTGTTGGACTGTAAATGAAATAAAAAAAGGTGTTTGGCATGTTGATGAGAGTGGATTGAATGCCATGTATGTAGTAAAGGGTAGTAAAATGTCTGCAGTAATTGATGCAGGAACTGGAATCGGTGATTTTAAGGGGCTGGTAGAGTCTTTGGTAGACAATCCCTATGTTGTGCTGATTACTCATGGACATGTAGACCATGCTGGCGGATGTGGTCAGTTTATAGAGGCTTATATTAATGAAAGAGATTATCAGGCTGCGCTGAATATAAAGGTAGAAGATCGAGAAAGATATTTAAAGAATATGGAAAGTGCCGGTGCTGTTGCACCTGGAAGCTTGAGTATTGCGGAAGAACTAAAAAATGATAAGAAACCAGAGTTTCGTTTTATGAAAGAAGGGGACATTTTTGACCTTGGAGATAAAAAGCTGGTTATATATGAGATGACAGGACATACGGCTGGATCTGTATGTATTCTGGATGAAGCGGATAGAATTTTATTTTCCGGTGACAGTGTAAATGATTTGGAACTGATCTGTGCTCCGGCCAAGGATCGAGAGGCTTTACTGAAGAAATGGTATGAGGCTGGAAAAAGAATTTTTGCAAGAAAAGATTCATTTGACATCTGTGGCGGTGGGCATTGTCTGATTCCAATTGAAAAAGCAGAAGAAACACTGACATGTGGGGAAATGATTTTATCTGGTGAATTACAGGCAAAAGTTGAAAAGGTTCATTTTTTCCATGCACCGTTTTATAAGTATAAAGACAGTCGACTTTATAATGGAGATTTTGCAGCATTGCATTCAGAGGATAAATAAAGAGAATTTGAAGCTATTACGTGAGGTGAGTTAATAGTATTGTTTCAAGTGAACTCTAACGGTATGACTAAAAAATTGTATATTGCAAGTATAAAAACACGAAAAATGTCCTTGGTAGCTAACCTGGGACATTTTTCTATATGTGGAGATGGAATGTCTATGATGTAGTGAGAAGATGAGAAATTGAGTTAAAAACGTGAAAATATTATGAATAAAGGCTCATAAAACGTGAAAAATAAATTGACAAATCCTCATAAAACGTGATAGCTTTGAAGAAAGGGGGCGGTTCTATGTATTTAAAAAGAAAGATAGATGAGTATCTGTTAGAGTGGAAAAAAAATGAAGAAAGACTTCCGTTAATTATAAAAGGTGCAAGGCAGATTGGAAAAACGGAATCTATTAATCATTTTGCAGAACAAAATTACAGTAATATTGTGAGTATTAATTTTGTTCTGGAACCTAAATATAAAACAATATTAAGTGACGGATATGCTGTTGAAGATATTATAAAAAATATTTCTATGATAGATACATCAAAAAAATTTATAGCAGGTGACACTGTGATTATTTTTGATGAATTACAGGAGTTTCCGGATATTGCAACTACTCTGAAGTCATTCAGGATAGATGGAAGATTTGATGTCATATGCAGTGGTTCTTTGCTTGGAATCAATTACAGAAAAATTCATAGTAACAGTGTGGGATATAAAACAGATTATGAAATGTTTTCGATGGATTTTGAAGAATTTCTGTGGGCAAAAGGATACTCAGAGAAGCACATTGAAGATATCCTGAAACATATGCAGACAGGAACTCCATTTTCAGAAACCGAATTATCAGTCTATAAAAAATTGTTTTTGGAATATTGTGTACTTGGCGGTATGCCTGCAGTAGTAAAAGTATATATTGAAAAGAATCTTTTTACAGATACTCTGGAAATCCAGAGACAGATCCAGATGGATTATGAAGAGGATATCAGAAAATACGCTGAAGGTCTGGATCAGACTAAAATTGTAAGTGTCTATCGGAATGTACCTGTACAGCTTGCAAAAGAAAATAAAAAATTTCAATTAAGTAAAATAGACAAAAAAGCCAGAAGTCGAGAATATATGGGATGTATAACCTGGCTCGAAGATGCAGGTGTGATTTCTGTATGTTATTGTCTACAGTATCCGGAGCTTCCATTAAAGGGAAACTATGATGACTCAAAATTCAAAATCTATTATCCGGATACAGGATTGTTGATTGCTTCATTAGATGAGGAAGCACAAGAAGATCTTCGGGCGAATAAAAATCTTGGAGTATACAAAGGTGCTTTATATGAAAATTTTGTAGCAGAGGCGTTTGTGAAACAGGGGCTTGGACTATATTACTATAAAAAAGAAAATGCTACCTTGGAAGAAGATTTTTTTGTAAGAACAAAGGATGAGCTGGTTCCGGTAGAAGTGAAGGCGAACAGGAACCGGTCTAAGTCATTGAGGCAATTGATATCCGGTGATTCTTATAGAGATATTCACTGGGGAATAAAACTTGCAGACAGTAATATTGGAATAGAAGACGGGATTTATACATTTCCATATTTCTGTACGTTCTTATTAAAACGATATCTCAAGGGAAAATGATAGCGTTAACATCAAACATTTCAGAATGCCCCGTGGACTGATCCTCCATGGGGCGTTGTATTAGCTTGGAATGGGAGTGTAACACAAATTGGAAAAGTGTACAATGAAGATTTCACAAATTCGCAAGGTTCACAAATTCTTCACAAAATAATTAGCACTCACCTCTTGACAGTGCTAATAATAAGTGTTATATTACAACTAGAACAAAGGAAGGGGAACAAAAAGAGAACAAAGAAATAAGTTCCATGAGATTCCGAATAACCTAAGTTCCAAAGAAACAAGGTAAAGATGCATAACTGAGAGTCCATCACATACAGATGGACGGTATAGAAAAGGAGAGATGACTTATGTTGATGCCTAGTATTTTTGGAGAAAATTTATTTGATGACTTTTTTGGAGATTTTCCATTCTATTATGATAAAGATATGAAAGATGCAGAGAAGAAACTCTACGGACGCAGAGCCAGCCACGTAATGAAAACAGATATTAAGGAAACAGATAAAGGCTATGAACTGGTTGTAGATCTTCCGGGATTTACAAAAGATGAAGTTAAGGCTGATCTGGAGAATGGTTATCTGACCATTAGTGCAGAGAAAGGTCTGGACAAAGACGAACAGGAGAAAGAAACCGGACGTTATATCCGTAAAGAACGTTACGCAGGTGCCTGCAGTCGTAGCTTCTATGTAGGCAAAGAAGTTGAAAAGGAGGATATCAAAGCAGAATTCAAACATGGTATCCTGACATTATTTGTACCGAAAAAAGAAGCAAAACCGGCAGTAGAGCAGAAGAAGACAATTGCCATTGAAGGCTGATCGCAGGTTGAAGAAACCATTAAAAACAGATTTGAAAAGTAAATCTGGCAAACAGATTTGACATATATAATATATTAGAAAAGGAGAAATGACTTATGTTAATGCCTAGTATTTTTGGAGAAAATTTATTTGATGACTTTTTTGGAGATTTTCCATTTTATTATGATGACAGAGCAATGAAGGATGCAGAAAAGAAACTGTATGGACATAAAGCAAACCATGTTATGAAAACTGATATTAAGGAAATGAGCAACGGATATGAACTGATCGTTGACCTTCCTGGATTTAAGAAAGATGAGATTCATGCAGCACTGGAAAATGGTTATCTGACCATCAGTGCAGAGAAAGGTCTGGACAAGGACGAACAGGAGAAAGAGACAGGACGTTATATCCGCAGAGAACGTTATGCAGGTGCCTGCAGCCGTAGCTTCTATGTAGGCAAAGAGGTACATCAGGACGACATCAAAGCAGAATTCAAACATGGTATTCTGACATTATTCGTTCCGAAAAAAGAAGCAAAACCAGCAGTGGAACAGAAGCACAGCATCTCCATTGAAGGATAATAGATGTAAGTTACAGCAACGGGAGGTCAAATCTTTTGGCTTCCCGTTGTTTGTATCAGGGAAACTTTAGGAATGCTTCAGATGTCTTAAGATGCTATGAGTTTTTTGAGAATAAGAAAATGAGATCTGATTTTAAGCAGTTGGATAAGAATGGATTTATATTTGAAGGAAGGTGATGATATTGAAAAGAGACTATTATGAAGTTCTGGGCGTGAGCAGAAACGCAGATGCAGCGACAATAAAAAAAGCATACAGAAAACTGGCCAAAAAATATCATCCGGACAGCAATGAGGGAAATGCCACAGCCGCAGAACGGTTTAAAGAAGTAAATGAAGCTTATGATGTGCTGAGTGATGAAAAGAAACGTAAGCTGTATGATCAGTTTGGCCATGCTGCTTTTGAGGAAGGTGCAGGTAACTATGGCGGCGGACAGGGAAGCCCGTTCGGCAGTGGATTCGGCGGCGGACAGGGAAATCCGTTTGGCGGTAGTTTCCATGGTTCGTACAGTGATGGCAACGGTTATCATGAATATCATTTTGAAAACGGTGAAGATATGGATGATATTCTGAAGAATATTTTTGGCGGTGGTTTCCGTAAGAGCCGGTCATCCGGTAATGCTGGAGGCAGCAGTTATGGAAATGGAGCCGGAGAATTCCACAGCAGTGGCTTCGGAGGTTTTGGAAACGGAAGCGGCGGATTTGGCAGTGATGGTTTTGGCGGTTTTGGCAGTGGCTTCGGAACTGGTGGAAGCGGTTTCCACAGTCAGGGATTTGGCGGTTCTTACAGCAGTAAGGGCGAAGACCTGCATGCGGAAGTGGACGTCAGCTTTGACGAGGCGGCTTTCGGCGGTAAGAAGGTGATCCGCCTGCAAAGCAGCAACGGCAGTGTCCAGAACTATGAAGTAAATATTCCGGCGGGCATTGAGTCTGGAAAAAGCATCCGTCTGAAAGGAAAAGGATATCCGGGAACCGGCGGTGGAGAAGCCGGAGATTTGTTACTGAAAGTAAATGTTCAGGATAAACCGGGCTACAGACGGGAAGGCAGAGATGTTTATACAACGGTCAATATTCCGTTTACAACAGCAGTATTTGGCGGAGAAGCAAAGGTTCATACCATTTACGGCGATGTTCTCTGTAATATCAAACCGGGAACACAGTCCGGAACGAAAATCCGTCTGAGAGGAAAAGGTATTGTTGCCATGAATCATCCGTCTGTACATGGTGATGAATATGCAACTGTACAGATTGAAGTGCCAACGAACCTGACACCGGAAGCAAAACGGAAACTGAAAGAATTTGAACAGGAATGTAATGGCAGCCGCAGAAGCCGTGGATTTGGCAATGGGAGTGCGGCGTGAAGAGAAATAAAGAATATTTTTGACCAGATTATTAAAAAGTTTTATATGGTAACAAAAAAGATACATGCACAATGAAGCAGCAGTGCATGTATCTTTTTTTCTATTTGGGCTCTTTTCCGTCACGAAAGAGCATCATCATTTCTTTGGTCAGACTGATGTTGTTTCCCTGGTCAGGGATTTTGTCGCGTTCTATCCATTGTGCCATGGAGAGTTCTTCATGGTCAACGGTGAGGGTGTCATCGCCGTCTACATCGCAGAAAAATCCAAACAGCAGGGAACCGCTGAAGGACCATGGCTGGCTTTTGTAATAGCGGAGATTTTTTACTTTCAGACCGACTTCTTCCATGACTTCTCTATGTACCGTTTCTTCGATCGTCTCTCCGATTTCCGCGAAACCTGCAATCAGTGCGTAACGCTTAAATCTGCGGCCTTCGTACTTGGAGAGGATGATCTTATCGCCGTTGGTAATCCCTACGATGACAGCAGGGCAGAGAACCGGATATTCATGGCATCCGCAGGACGGGCATTCCATCATACGTTCTTTCTGGCTGTGGACCATAGGTTTGCCGCAGCATCCACAGAAGCGGCGTTTGCTGTACCACAGAAAAAGCTGGTGACCGGTAATTCCTGCGAATGCCAGGTGCTGAGGCTGTGCGGTACGAAGGGTACGGACATCCTGAAACTCATAGTCCGGAAGTAAATCTGTATTCAGTTCCGGGATTAAATAAAAATGCTGTTCATCTACAGAGAAAAGGTAGATGTAATGTTCATAAAGATTTTCCAGTTTTCCCTCCAGTTCCTGAAAAACCGGAAAATGAATTTCTGCTTCCCGTTCCTGTCTGGGAAGCAGGATTTTACCCTGTTCGTATGCCAGAATAACAGAAGTTTTATCTGGCGGAACAGGTTTGTATTCGTTGTGATAAATATGTGGTGCAATATCCTGAATCATGGTGTCATTTCCTCATAGTTGTTTCAACTTACAGTCGGTATTGAATCGTTGTAATTATTTAGCAAGCTGCTATCCTGCGGGAGATTTTGACATGAAAATGTCCAAATCCGAGATATACAGATATTTCTATTTTTCTACAGGAAATACGACTGTCAGCAGCATCTTAAAATCTTCCTGTGCATAAACGGCATGCGGGATCGTAGCTGGCATAACCAGTGTTTCGCCGGCTGCAACGAGATGTTCTTTGCCGCCTACTGTAAATTTGCCGGTACCTTCGAGAACGAGAACCATGGCATCTCCCTTTGAATCATGAGTGCTGATTTCTTCCCCTTTGGAGAAGGCAAACAAAGTAAGACTTACATATGGATTCTGTGCCAGAGTCTTGCTGACGATCTGACCTTCCTGAATGGAAACCTGAGATGCGATGTTTAATACTTCTTCGTGGGTAATATTTTTGATAAAGCTCATGAGAAAATCCTCCTTTGGGTGATTTTTGATTTTATTATCTGGATTATACCATATTTTGCCCAAAGAAAGGTGTTGTTATGACAACATTCAGAAGTTTTTATTTTGCTTCCTGTACAGCAGTCAGTTCTGCCTCAATGATCTCCTGCCATTCCTGAAGAGTATGGCTTCCGCTGTAGGTATTTCCTACGATATTACCTTTTTTATCTACGAAAAATGTCTCCGGGACTGCCTGGATATCTTTTAAACGTCCGTTCAGATTTCCGGAATCCGGAACCAGAAGAGGATAGGTGATCTGTACCTGTGACTGGAGTGTCTGGCTTTTTCCAGAGCATCACTGTCTGTCTCGCCGTTTGCTCCGACTGTGTCGAGGACGATGCCGACGATCTGGATCTTTTTATCTTTGTCAGATTCTGTTTCTTCGGAAAGCTTCTGAAGATCCGGAAGTTCATTTACATATGGACTGCACCATGTGGCAAATACATTTACCATGGTCAGGTCATAGTCAGAGAACATATCCTGGGTGTATTCATTTCCGTTGATATCCTGTGTCTTGAAAGTTCTGACAGAAGTAACGGTGCTGTCATTGGTGATAAAAGACTCTACATTCTCATAGAGGGAATCTTTATTATCATTTTTTTCTTTCTTATTATCCTGAGTGGATGCTGATTCTTCTTTTTTGTCTGAGGAAGAAGCATTCTCCGTTGTTTTTTTACTGACATGATTTTCGACAGCGGCAGATACTAACTGGCCGGTTGGTTCTGTGAGAAAGGAACTGCCCTGCGGTGTCGCTGTAAGTAAAGCACCGGCTGCGAGCAGTACGATAAAATTTCTGATGTTATGTTTCATAATGCGATGCCTCCCTTTACGAAAAATAAATGAAAATGTTTATTATTTAAGTTCGAGGTAAAAGATAACACAGAGAGGCATGTGATTTGTAATCTGAAGTTTCAGATTTATAGCAATTCCAGAAAATAATGCAAGCAATCCAGCCCATCAGAGCGTGAAGTCCTGCGTCAGATATCTTTGCCGTGCGTCAGCACGCCTGCAGATACCTTCCTTGTC